>CAVGYO010000054.1:0-9593 GCA_963633255.1 Erysipelotrichaceae bacterium | reverse complement strand
GGTTGATTATTGTGCAAATGATTTTGGACACCGACAATCTTCAAATTTTCAAATCTTCAAATCTTCAAATCTTCAAACAATTGTCAATTATCAATTATCAATTAAAAACTCCTCACTCCTAATTCCTAACTCCTAACTTTTTAAGAAACTCTTCTTCGCTCACGATTTTTACGCCTAATTTTTCGGCTTTTTCGAGTTTGGCGGGACCCATATTGTCGCCAGCGAGAATAAAACTCGTTGCGCCGCTCACCGAGCCGACATTTTTGCCGCCATGCTGTTCGATGATGGCTTTGTATTCATCGCGCGAGTGGTGCTTAAACACGCCACTTATCACTATCGAAAGTCCTTGCAGTGTGTCCGAAACAGGGGCGGCACTTTCGGCCATCTCCATTTGCAGACCGTATTCACGCAGCCGCGCCACCAGTTGCTGATGTTCGGGCTTGGCAAAGTAGGCGCGCACGCTTTGGGCGATGCTCTCGCCGATGTCGGGCACAGCCATCAGTTGGTCGAGCGTGGCGGCCGCCAATGCGTCGATAGAGCGAAACGCTGCCGCCAATTTTTTTGCCACAGTTTCGCCCACATAGCGTATGCCCAAAGCGAACAGCACGCGTGGAAATGGCACCTGTTTCGACGCTTCGATGCCCGCTCGTATGTTGTGTGCCGATTTTGCGCCAAGGCGTTCCAATCGTGCCAAATCGGGGACTTTCAGTGCGTAGATGTCGCCCACATTGTGCAGCAAACCGTTGTCGTAGAGTAGGGCGATGGTCTCTTCGCCCAGCCCGTCGATGTTCATGGCTTTGCGGCTGACAAAATGTTCCATCTTACCTTTGATTTGTGGCGGACAGCCGTCCTCGTTGGGGCAGTAGTGCGCTGCTTCGTTGTCGTCGCGCACCAACGGTGTGCCACATTCGGGGCAGATTTTTGCAAATCCCACTTTGTCGCCAATCATGATGCGCGCATCGCAATCGACGCCCGTGATTTTCGGAATTATTTCGCCTCCTTTTTCCACATAAACCATATCGCCGATGTGCAGATCGAGTCCTGCGATGATGTCGGCATTGTGCAGCGAGGCGCGTTTCACCACAGTGCCCGACAGTTGCACTGGGTCGAGATTGGCCACAGGCGTAATCACACCCGTGCGCCCCACTTGGTAACTCACCGAGTTGAGGCGTGTGCAAGCGCGTTCGGCTTGAAACTTGTAGGCAATGGCCCAGCGCGGCGATTTGGCGGTGTAGCCCAACGCTTTTTGCTGTTGCAACGCATTGATTTTCAGCACCATACCATCGGTAGCAACGGGCAGATTTTTGCGCTCGGTGTCCCAATAGTCGATGTAGTTCAAAATCTCCTGCAACGAGGTGCATTTTTTCATCGCGTCCGACACTTTGAAGCCCCAAGCGGCGGCATGTTGCAGATTTTCGTAGTGCGTTTGCGCAGGCAACTCTTCGCCGAGCAGATAGTAGAGATAGGCATCGAGTTGTCGGCGTGCCACTTCGGCCGAATTTTGCATTTTCAGTGTACCGCTGGCGGCATTGCGTGGGTTGGCAAAGAGCGGCTCTTCTTGCGCTTCGCGTTCGGCGTTCAGTTTTTCGAACACTGCCCACGGCATCAGTATTTCGCCACGAATTTCGAACTCTTTGGGATAGTCGGTGCCGTGCAGACGCAGCGGAATGGAGCGTATGGTGCGCACATTGGCGGTAACATCGTCGCCGCGTACGCCATCGCCGCGCGTAACGGCCTGCACCAGCGCGCCATCGCGGTAGATGAGCGAAATCGAAGTGCCGTCGTATTTCAGTTCGCACACCACTTCGAACGGCTCGTTCAGTCCCTTGCGCACACGCTCGTACCATTCGGCCACATCGGTTTCGGAGTAGGTGTTGGCCAACGACAGCATCGGGTAGCGGTGTTCCACCTGCACAAAAGCGGCGTTCAGGTCGCTGCCGACGCGTTGCGTGGGCGAATTTGGGTCGAAAAATTCGGGGTGGGCAGCCTCCAACTGTTGCAGTTCGCGCAGTTTCGCATCGAACTCAAAGTCGCTGATAGTCGGGCTGTTCAGCACATAATAGTTGTAATTGTGCGTGTTCAACTCGCTGCGCAAACGCTCAATCTCTTCTCGTGTGGTCATACGCTCTGAAAGGGTCGGTTTAACCTACAAAGATAGCGTTTTTTTACGAAAAAACAGATTTTTGTTCCGAAAATTTGCAAAAAACGCAACGAATGGCTATTTTTGCACAAAATTTGCACACTTTCAAACAGAGGGGACTTCTATAAATTCCCAAAAAAGAGATGGACGAACGCGCTATTATCAAGCAATACCGCCAAATTTTGGATGCTCTGTCGCAAAAACACCTTGCCGATGCTTTTGCAGGACTTTTTGAACTGGCCGATGTGGTGGTCGATTGGTCGTTGCGCGACAGTTGCGAGCAGCAGCGCGAAGTCTATCGCCAGTGGTTGCGGTATGCTGTGTTGGGCATCGACGATCCGCAGCAGGAGGCGGTTTATGCCAATGTGGTGGAGCAAATTTACAGCCTTGCCGATGCGCTGAAAGCGACACTATTGCAGCGGTTTTCGACGCATTTGCCCTACGAAATGATGCGCACGACACCGCCCATTTCGGTGGCCGATTTGTGTGGCGAATGTTTGTCGGTGCAGGGCGAAGCGTTGGAGCAAATCGAACGCCGCCTGTTTGATGCGGTTTGGCTCTCGCAACGCTGGAACGACGGCGAGCGCACCACGCTGACCGATTGGCTCGAAAATCCGCTGACAAGCGAGCGCGCCAAATGTTTGGTGATTTCGGCTGCCACACTGTCGCTGCTGCGCTTCTACGATTCGGACAAAATGGCACTCCTGCTCGATAGTTGTCGCTCGCCGCAAACGGCAGTAGAGCAGCGCGCCATTGTGGGCGCAGTGCTGGCGTTGGCGTTTCATGCCCATCGCATTGCTGTCGACCATGCCGTTTCGGCGCAGTTGGCGACACTTGCCGACGATGCCGCTCTTCGCAATGCCCTGAAATCGGCCTATTTGCAGTTGGTGCGCACCTCTGAAACAGAGGCTGTTACCAACCGCATTCGCAACGAGATAATGCCCGCTGTGGTGCGCATTACGCCGAAAATTTCGGACAAAATTGATGAGATTCTCGCCCGCGACGACGACGACGACCAGAATCCCGACTGGCAAGATGTGTTCGACGATATGGGATTGACCGATAAGATGCAGGAATTCAGCGAGTTGCAACTCGATGGCGCCGATGTTTATGCCGCCACTTTTGCCAAACTAAAATCCTATCCGTTTTTTGGTACGGTGGCCAACTGGCTGCTGCCGTTCGATGCGTCGCACAGCAGTGTAACGGCACTTTTGGACGGCGGGCGCAATCTGTTTGCCATCATCATGAAGATGCCCTATCTTTGCAATTCCGACAAATACTCGTTCTGCCTGAGTATGGCGCAAGTTGCCGAAAATCACCGCAAAGTGATGCTGAACGGCATCGATGCCGAGTCGGAACAGGCGCAAGAAATTCTCAACGACGAGCGGTTTACGAATCCCGAAATCACATCGCAAAACATTGCAAATCAGTACATTCAGGATTTGTATCGGCTCTACACGCAGCACCCGCGGCGCACCGATTTCGACAATCCGTTGGCAGCGGTGTGGGCATTTTACAAAACGGATATTTTTGCGCAACTTTTCCCCGAAAATGCCACGCGCACGCAGATTGCCGAATACTACCTATCGAAAGGGCTTTTTGCCGATGGCGCAGTGCAATTCGAGGCGTTGCTCACCGACAATCCGCACGATGGTCGATTGCTGCAAAAATTGGGCTATTGCTACCAAAAAATGACCGATTACGCCAAGGCTGCCGACGCTTATAGTCGCTCCGACCTCTATCTGCCAAACACTTTTTGGACGCTGCGGCGGTTGGCCTTCTGCCGACGGCGTTTGGGCGATGCCGAAAAAGCACTCGAAGCCTATGTGGCGTGCGAAAAATTGCAGCCCGACAACTTCAAAATTCTGCTGCAAGAAGGTCACTGCTTGGTGGAACTGAAACGCTACAAAGAGGCCATCGAAATCTATTTCCGTGCCGACAACCTGCAGCCCGACGATGTTACTTGCCGTCGTGCTGTGGCGTGGTGCTATTTGCTTGATAGTCAGTTCGATAAATCGCTGAATCAGTATAAAAAACTGACTGCCGTGGTATCGCACCGCGCCGACTGGCTGAATATGGCGCACGCCTATCTTTTGCTGGGGCAGCGCGAGCGTGCGTTGGCGTGTTACCGCCACAGCCTTACGCTCTACGAGTCGTCGGCCGACTTTTTTGCCGCACTGACCGCCGATGCCTCCACACTGACCGTATTGGGACTTTCGCCAACCGCCTTTTTTACCCTCACCGAAGCGTTGAAATTGGCGTAAAATCATCACACTTTTGGGCGTGTAACAACCCTCGATTTTTATGTTGTACAACATATAAAAATGTTTGTACATGTGGGCGTTTTTTTGTAAATTGCCGAAATAAAAAGTTAGATTTTTGAAAAAGGCTTAATATATTGTGTATGAGTTACTTAAAATTTGACAAGACGCTGCTGACCAACCTCGAAAAATCGCTCGACAAGGAGATGCTGCGCACAAACAAGGCTGGCGCATACGCCAGTACGACGATTATCGACTGCAATACGCGCAAGTACCACGGCCTGTTGGTAGTGCCTGTACCGACGCTCGACCGCGACAATCATGTGCTGCTCTCGTCGTGCGACGAAACGGTGATACAGCACGGCGCAGAGTTCAATCTCGGCATTCACAAATATCAAGGCGACTACTTCAGTCCGCGCGGCCACAAGTACATTCGCGAGTTCCACATCGATTCGGTGGCAACTACCATCTACCGCGTGGGCGGCGTGATTCTGCAAAAAGAGCGGATTTTGGTTTCGTTCGAAAATCGTGTGCTGGTGCGCTACACGCTGCTCGAAGCACATTCGCCCACGAAACTGCGGCTCAAACCATTTCTTGCATTCCGCAATGTGAATGAACTGACGCACGAAAACAACAAGATAAACCGCACTTGCACCGAGGTAGAAAACGGCATTTCGTGCTGCCTCTACAGCGGCTATCCCAATTTGGTGATGCAGACCAACAAACAGGTAACCTTTGTGCCGCAAGCCGATTGGTATCGTGGCATCGAGTATCTGAAAGAGCAGGAGCGCGGCTACGAATACAGCGAAGATTTGTATGTGCCAGGCTATTTCGAGTTGGATATTAAAAAGGGTGAAACGGTGATTTTTTCGGCGGGAACAGAGCCTGTGAGCGTGCGCCGCTTGAAAAAACTCTTCGACGACGAAGTGGCGAAACGCGTTGGACGCACCGACTTTTTCACCTGCCTAAAAAACGCTGCACACCAATTCTACAACAAAAAAGAGGATGGCTACTACCTGTTGGCGGGCTATCCGTGGTTCAAATACCGCGCCCGCGACGAATTTGTGGCACTTCCCGGCGCAACGCTGGCGGTGGGCGAAACCGATATGTTCGAAAAAATGATGGAAATTGGCGTAACCGCCGTGCGTGACTACATCGACGGCAAGCCCAAAAGCACGCAACTGAAAGAGGTGAGTTCGCCCGATGTGCTGCTCTGGTTTGTGTGGGACATACAGCAGTACGCCCAAGCAACCTCGTTGCAGCAAGCCGCCGAAAAGTATGGCGACCATGTGCTCGATGTAATCGATTTCATTCGCCGACAGAAGCACAACAACCTGTTTGTTCACGATAACGGATTGCTCTACACCGACGGTCGCTACAAACCATCGACATGGATGAACGCCATGGAAAATGGTGTGCCAATAACGCCACGCACAGGCTATGTGGTCGAGATAAATGCGCTCTGGTACAATGCGTTGAAGTTTGCTTCGGACTTGTCGCGCACGCTCGACCGCGAAAACATGTCGGATTTGCTCAACTATCAGGCCGAAATTATGCGGCAGTCGTTTGTTGCCACATTCTGGAACGGCATCTATCTGGACGACTATGTCGATGGCGACTACCACAACCGCGAGGTGCGCCCCAACATGATTTTTGCCGTTTCGTTGCCCTATTCGCCGCTCGAACGCCAGCAACAAAAGTCGCTGCTCGACATTGTTACACGCGAACTGCTCACGATAAAAGGGCTACGCAGCCTCAGCCCGAAAAGCGGAATGTATCGCCCGATTTACATTGGCGGCCAACTCGAGCGCGACCGCAACTACCACAACGGACCCGTTTGGCCATGGACCACGGCGGCTTTTGCCGAAGCCTATCTGCGCGTGCATAAAATGAGTGGCGTGGCTCTGCTGATGCGGCTTTTGGCAGGTTTCGAAAGCGATTTGACCGAACTGACCGTCGGTTGTTTGTCGGAACTGTACGATGGCAATCCGCCTTTCCGCGGGCATGGTGCCATGAGTTACGCACCCACCATAGCCGAAGTGCTGCGTGCCAAAAAAGTGATGGAAGATTTTGTGGCATCGCTCAACGAACAGCAAATCAGCGACTACGGCATCGGTAAAATAGTGAAATAGAGAAAAATGCCATGAAAACGAAACTATTTTTTGCCGTTGCTGCGCTGGCTTTGTGCTTGTCGGCGTGCGAAAAGTCTGTTGATCAGCCTCGTGCAGCGAACGCATTGCAGGGAAAAAGTTGAATGATTTATAGAAAACATATCGAAAGAAACTGACAAAAATACTATGAAAGCATTAATGTTTGGGTGGGAGTTTCCACCGCATATTCTTGGCGGACTTGGCACCGCAAGTTACGGCTTGACAAAAGGTATGGCTATGCAGCCCGACATGGAAATCACATTTGTGATACCGAAACCGTGGGGCGACGAAGACCAGAGTTTCCTGCACATCATCGGGGCGTGCAATGTGCCAATCGTTTGGAAAGATGTGAACTGGAACCAAGTGAACGAGCGGCTTGGCGGACGCATGCACCCCGACGAGTATTTCCAACTGCGCAATGGCATTAAGTACGATTTTCGCCGCATCGGCACCAACGACATCGGCTGCGTCGATTTTTCGGGACGCTATCCCGACAATCTGATGGAGGAGATTTCGAACTACGAAGCCGTGGCGAGCGTCATTGCACACAGTCGCGAGTTCGATGTGATACACGCACACGACTGGCTCACCTATCCTGCAGGGCGTTTTGCCAAACAGATTAGCGGGCGGCCGATGGTGATACATGTGCACGCCACCGACTACGACCGCAGCCGCGGCAATGTGAACCCCGATGTTTACCGCATCGAAAAAGAGGGCATGGACGCCGCCGACCATATTATTACGGTGTCGAACTTGACACGCAACACGGTTATCGAAAAATATCACCAAAATCCCGACAAAGTTACCACCGTGCATAACGCTGTGGAGCCGCTCGCCTTTGTCGATGAACTGCACAAAAGCGCGCGCAAGGATAGGGTAGTAACTTTTCTTGGGCGCATCACCATGCAAAAAGGCCCCGAATACTTTGTCGAAGTGGCTTCGCGCGTGCTGAGCCGCACCGACGGTGTGCGCTTTGTCATGGCTGGCAGCGGCGACATGATGAACCAGATGATTCGTTTGGTGGCGCAGCGTGGCATCGCCGACAAATTCCATTTTACGGGATTTCTGAAAGGTCGCGCTGTGTACGAAATGTTGGCCGAAAGCGATGTGTATATGATGCCATCGGTGTCGGAACCGTTTGGCATCTCGCCGCTCGAAGCGATGCAGTGCGGCACTCCGAGCATCATCTCGAAACAGTCGGGCTGCGCCGAAATTCTCGACCACGCCATCAAAACCGACTATTGGGACATCGACGCTATGGCCGATTATATTCACGCCATTGTGAAATATCCCGCCATGTACGAAGCCCTGCACCGCAACGGCTTGGAAGAGGTGAACAACATTAAATGGGAATACGCAGGCCAAAAAGTACGCAAAATCTACGACAGAGTCTGCCACAGATAGTTAGCAGTGAGAAGTGAGGAGTGCTCTTTGAGTGAGGGGTTAGGAATGAGGAGTGTTTTTTGAGAACATAGAAGATAGAACATAGAGCATAGACTTTTTAATTGTCAATTATCAATTATCAATTATCAATTATCAATAGTCTTGCTACTATAAATTTGAAAATCAGAAATAAATCTTACCAATATGAAAACAATCAATTTTATTTTTCGTGTGCATCAGCGGTCGAATTTGAAACGCTACCGCTTTTTCGACATTGGCAACGACCACTACTATTACGACGATTACGCCGACGAGACGGCCGTGCGCCAAAATACCGACCAGTGCTACCTGCAGGCCAATCGCACGCTGCTCGAGATGATAAAAGGCTCGAACGGCAAATTCCGCGTGTCGTTTGCCATTTCGGGTCTGGCTTTGGAGCAGTTCGAACGCTACGCCCCCGAGGTTATCGACTCGTTCCAAGAGTTGGCCAAAACGGGCTGCGTGGAGTTTCTTGCCACGCCAAATGCCCATTCGCTTGCTGCGGTTTACGACAACGAAGAGTTTGCCATACAGACCAAACTCCAAACCAACAAAATCAAACAGTTGTTCGGCAAAACGCCTACCGTTTTTGCCAATACTGCCTTGATTTACAGCGACGAAATAGGCGAAACCATCGCCAAAATGGGCTACAAAACCATCATGATCGAAGGTGCAAAACACATCATGGGCTGGAAAAGTCCGCACTATGTCTATAGTCACGCCTACAATAGCAAGGTGAAACTGCTGGTGCGCGACAACAAGTTGAGCGACGACATCAACTACCGTTTCTCGCAGTGGAATTGGAACGAATATCCGCTTACCGCCGAAAAATTCATCGGTTGGATAAACGCTTCGCCCGCCGAAGAAGAGGTGTTCAATATTTTTCTTGGCTACGAGGCGTTGGGCGTGCTAAACCACCGCGACAGCGGCATTTTCGACTTCTTCAAGGCGTTGCCATATCACGCCATGGCCAACGGCGTAACCTTTGCCACACCGTCGGAAGTGGCAGCCAAAGCCAAACCTGTCGATTCCATATCGGTGATGCACCCCATGTCGTGGGCCGACGAAGAGAAAGACCTGAGCGCATGGTGCGGCAACGAACTGCAAAACGAGGCACTGAACAAACTCTACGGCATTGCGCAGCGCGTGCACCTCTGCAGCGACCTGTTGATAAAAATCGACTGGCAACGCCTGCAGGACACATCGCACTTCTTTTTCATGACCACAAAACACTACTCGAACGGCATGATAATGGCCGAACCAATCTCGTACGAATCGCCCTACGACGCCTTTATGAACTACATGAATGTGTTGAGCGATTTCATCGACCGTGTGAACGCACAATACCCGAGTTCGATTGAAAATGAGGAACTTAACGCACTACTGAAAACTATTTCGAATCAAGAAAAAGAGATTGCACGCCTCGAAGCAAAACTCGAGAAAGGCGAAAAGACGGAGAAAGTAAAAGGTAAAAAGCCGAAAGTAGCAAGTAGCAAGAAAGTGAGAAGTTAGCAGTTAGCAGTGAGAAGTGGTGCGGCAAGCCGCAATGACAGATTTCAAATTTCATTTGATTTTTGCTACGCTCGGCATAGTTCAAACGAGTTTGACTCTGCTCTCGCT
>CAVGYO010000053.1:0-10068 GCA_963633255.1 Erysipelotrichaceae bacterium | reverse complement strand
AGATTGTGGTGTCCAAAATTATTTGCACAATAATCAACCAATCAACCAATCAACCAATCAACCAATCAACCAACCAGAAACCAGAAATCTAGAAATTAGAAATCAAATGAAATTTGAAATTACCGCCAATGCGTTAAAACATCGGTGAGGAGGCGTTCCATCAGGCGCGAGATTGGGAAGTCGGACAAGCGGTTGAGCGGCACTGCAATGCAGTTGTCGAAATTGGCGGGCTGCGACAAGCGGAGCGCAAGACAGTGCGCAAAAATGCGCTGATGGCTCAATAGATGTTTGCGGATTGGAGTTTGCTGCTCAAGCACAAAATGCTGATTACCAATCGCTTTCGTAAGAAAATCGGAGGCGAGCAACGACTCACTACTGCACATATCGGGCGTTTCGACGAGCGGCAGTTCGTAGAGCCCGTGCCAAATGTCGTCGGCAGTGCGGCGGTGCAGATAGATTTTTCCGTCGAATTCGGCAAAAATATAGTTGAAATGGCGGTCGCGTACCTGCGTTTTGCCCTGTTTCTGCGGCAAACTGCCAACTCGATTTGTGGCCAGCGCATCGCAACTGGCAGCCAGCGGACACGCCACGCAACGGGGCGCAGTGGGCGTGCATTGCAGCGCACCAAACTCCATCAACGCCTGATTGTGCCGCCCGGGATTTTCGGTGTCGAGCAGCAGTTGCGCCAGTTTGGCAAAATGCTTTTGCCCAGCCGTTGTGTCGATGGGCATATCGCAGCCGAAATAGCGCGCCAAAACGCGAAAAACATTGCCATCGACTGTGGCAAAAGGCTGTCCAAAAGCGAACGAACAGATAGCCGCTGCCGTGTATTGCCCCACACCTTTGAGCGCAAGTACATCGGCGTGTGTCGTGGGAAAAATGCCGCCAAACTGCTCCACAATGATTTTTGCCGAGGCGTGCAGATGGCGTGCGCGACTATAGTAGCCAAGCCCTTGCCAGAGTTTCAACACCTCGTCGAGTGGAGCGGCTGCCAGCGAGCGCACATCGGGAAAACGCGCCACAAAACGCCGATAATAGTCGAGCCCTTGCGCCACCTGCGTCTGTTGCAAAATAATCTCCGAAATCCAAATCAGATAAGGGTCGTGCGTGTGTCGCCACGGCAAATCGCGCCGATTGAGCGCATACCATCGCACCAAAATTTCTTGGAAAGCCTGAAAATCGTCCATATCGCGGACAAAGTTCTGCATTTTTTTGCAAAAAATAGCGTATTCAAAAAAAATAATTTGCTAAATGATTGTATTTCAAAAAATAATTCGTACCTTTGCAGTCCGAAAAAGCGAACTCGGGTTGCATTTTATCAAAAAAATAACCTATAAAAAATTTACGAACATGACAAAAGCAGACATCATCAACGAAATTGCCAAAAATACGGGCATCGGTAGAGAAGAGGTGCAGCGTACGGTAGAAGCGTTTGTAGAAATTGTGAAAGACTCGCTGTGCGAGGGCAAGCGTCTTGCCGCCCAAGGCAAAGAAGAGTTGGCCAAAGAACACAATGTTTATATGAGAGGTTTCGGCAGTTTCGTTGTGAAAACACGCGCCCAGAAAACGGCACGCAACATTTCGAAAAATACCACGATTATCGTTCCAGAACACAGCATTCCTGCGTTCAAACCTTCGAAAGAATTCGTTGAAAAACTAAAATAACGAATTTAAGTTGTTCTACATTTTAAATTCTAACTATTATGCCAAACGGTAAGAAACACAAAAGGCACAAAATGTCTACCCACAAGCGCAAAAAACGCTTAAGAAAGGACAGACACAAGAAGAAATAGACCTTTACGGTCTGCCTTAAAGAAAAGTGAGGAAAACAAATTTAGAGTTCGGTATTCGGTTAGCGTCTTTAAGTTTGTTTTTTTTGTTGATGACCTGCGGAGCGCAAGCGGGCGTTTTCGCGTACCAAAAACAGATACAATGTGGAAAAAGAATTAGTAATCAGTGCGAACGGCGATGTCATTACCATTGCGCTGCTCGAAGATAAGAACCTTGTCGAGATTCACAAAGACACGCTGAAGCCGTCGTTTGCCGTGGGCAACATCTATCTCGGGCGTGTGAAACGCGTGATGCAAGGGCTGAACGCAGCGTTTGTCGATATTGGCTCGCCCAAAGAGGCGTTTGTTCACTACCACGACCTCGGCGACCAGTTCCCAACGATGAACGCCTATGTGAAACAGGTGTTGAGCAACCGCAAACGCCTGCCCGACAAGGTAGAAAAACTGCCCGAACTCGACCGCGAAGGCAACATCAAAGATGTGCTGGCGGCGGGCGACTACATATTGGTGCAGATTGTCAAAGAGCCCATCTCGACCAAAGGACCGCGCCTGACCGCCGAAATATCGTTCGCCAGTCGCAACATGGTATTTTTGCCTTTTGGCGACAAAATATCGGTATCGCAAAAGATAAAATCGCACGCCGAACGCATGCGTTTGCGCCAACTGATGCAGAGCATAAAACCTGCCAACTGCGGTTTGATAATGCGCACCGTGGCCGAAGATAAGCGTGTGGCCGAACTCGATGCCGAATTGTCGGCCATAACCAAACGCTGGGCAACAGCCATCGACAATCTGCATAAATCGAACGGCGTTACGCTGCTGTCGGAGGAGTTGAGCCGTGCCGCCGCCATCGTGCGCGACCTGTTCGACGACGATTTCGAACATATCTATGTCGATAACAAAGCCGTTTGCCGCGAACTGGCGGATTACATCAAAACCATTGCGCCCGACAAGAGCGACATTGTGAAACTGCACCGCGATGCACTGCCAATTTTCGAAAGTTTCGGCATTGCGCGGCAGGTGAAATCGCTTTTTGGTCGCACCGTTTCGGTGAAGCGTGGCGCCTACCTCATTTTCGACCAAACGGAGGCCATGCATGTAATCGATGTGAACAGCGGCACACGCACACGCGCCGCACAGTCGCAAGAAGAGAATGCGCTGGAGGTGAATATGGCTTCGGCCGACGAAATAGCGCGGCAACTGCGTCTGCGCGACATGGGCGGCATCATCGTCATCGACTTTATCGACTTGGCCGAAAACGAAAATCGCCAAAAGTTGTACGAACACATGACCAAACTGATGGCCAACGACCGCGCACGGCATAACATTCTGCCACTCAGCAAGTTCTGCCTGATGCAAATCACACGCCAGCGCGTGCGCCCAGCCACCTACATTCGCACCGACGAGGTTTGTCCCACTTGCGGTGGCACGGGCAAAGTTCGCCCCGCCATACTTTTGCTCGACGAGATCGAAGACCAACTCGCCAGCATTGTCAACGATTTTCATTTCAAAAAAATAACGCTGTGCGTGCATCCGTATATCGGCGCATACCTCAAAAAAGGGCTCTGGTCGCTGGCGTGTCGCTGGCGATGGAAATACCGCTGCCGCCTGAAAGTGGTGCCGCTGTTCGAACTCGGACTGCTCGAATTCAAGTTTATCGACGAACAAAACAACGAAATCGACCTCGAAACGCTGTCGGAGATGAATAAGAAGTTTGAAAGTACGAAAGCGTGATTTTTTTCATTTGAAAATTTGAAGATTTGAAAATTTGAAAATTGTTTGCCGCACAGTCTTTCATCAATGTTTCAACAATTCAACGATTCAACAGTTCAACGCTTCAACGATAACTAGAAATCTAGAATTTTTTCGATAAGCGAGAGCAGAGTCAAATTTATTTGAACTATGCCGAGCGGAGAAAAAATGCGTGAAACGAAATCAGAATCAACAACCAATCAACCCTAATTTGAAATCCTATTATGTTTGAAAATTTAAGTGAACGCCTCGAACGGTCGTTCAAAATACTGAAAGGTCAGGGAAAAATTACCGAAATAAATGTTGCCGAAACGCTCAAAGAGGTGCGCAAGGCACTGCTCGATGCCGATGTGAACTACAAGGTCGCCAAGGCTTTTACCGACGAAGTGAAGGCCAAAGCACTCGGGCAGAATGTGCTGCTCGCCGTGAAGCCCAACGAGATGATGGTGAAAATTGTGCACGACGAGTTGGCACAACTCATGGGCGGCGAACATGTCGAAATCAACACCAAAGGCTCGCCCGCCGTCATTTTGATGTCGGGTTTGCAAGGTTCGGGCAAAACCACTTTTTCGGGCAAACTGGCCAATATGCTCAAGCACAAACGCGGCAAAAATCCGCTGCTTGTGGCTTGCGATGTGTACCGTCCTGCCGCCATCGAGCAACTGCGCGTGGTGGGCGAGCAGATTGGCGTGCCAGTGTATAGCGAACCCGACTGCAAAAATCCTGTCGAAATAGCGCAAAACGCTGTGAAACAGGCAAAAAAAGACGGCTGCGACATTGTTATCATCGACACTGCGGGACGCTTGGCGGTGGACGAACAGATGATGAACGAAATCGAAGCCATCAAAAAAGCCATTGCACCGCAAGAGACGCTCTTTGTGGTCGATGCAATGACGGGTCAAGATGCCGTGAACACTGCCAAAGAGTTCAACGACCGCCTCGATTTCGACGGCGTGGTGCTGACCAAACTCGACGGCGACACGCGTGGCGGTGCGGCACTTTCGATTCGCACGGTGGTGAACAAACCCATCAAATTTGTCGGAACGGGCGAAAAGATGGAGGCCATCGACCTGTTTCACCCGCAGCGCATGGCCGACCGCATTCTCGGCATGGGCGACATCGTGTCGCTCGTCGAACGCGCACAAGAGCAGTACGACGAAGCCGAAGCACGCCGAATTGCCAAAAAAATTGCCAAAAATCGGTTCGATTTCAACGATTTCATGGGGCAATTGCAACAGATAAAAAAGATGGGCAACCTGAAAGATGTCGCCTCGATGATTCCGGGCGTGGGCAAAGCCCTGAAAGATGTCGATATCGACGATAACGCCTTTGTTGGCATCGAAGCCATCATACAATCGATGACCCCCGCCGAGCGCGCCAATCCTGCGCTACTCAACGGCAGCCGCAAAAACCGCATTGCCAAAGGCTCTGGGCGCGGCATCGTAGAGGTGAACCGACTCGTGAAACAGTTCGACCAAATGAGCAAAATGATGCGCATGGTGCAGCAACGGAATTTTAAGGTGAGAAAGTAGTTGTTTTAGTGAGAAGTGAGCAGTGAGAAGTTTTTTTGAGTTAGGAGTTAGGAATTAGGAGTGAGGAGTGATGCGGCAGAGCCGCAGACAATTGATAATTATTTGAAGATTTGAAAATTGCTTTTCAACGCTTCATCAAATAACCAAATCATCAATTCAACGATAACTAGAAATTAGAAATCTAGAAATTAGAAATTAACGCCATGCGTTAAACCAATCAACTCAATTTGAAATGCCAATAATCGACGGGAAACAGATAGCGGAGCAGATTAAGGCCGAGATAGCCGACGAAGTGGCGCAGATGTGTGCCACTGGCGCACGACCGCCACACCTCGCCACTATACTTGTGGGGCACGACGGCGCAAGCGAAACCTATGTGGCAAACAAAATTAAAGCCTGCCAACGCTGCGGTTTCGACACAACCGACATTCGGCTCGAAAGCGATTGCACCGAGGCCGAATTGCTGCAACACATCGCCACGCTCAACGCCAATCCCGCCATCGACGGCATACTTGTGCAACTGCCTCTGCCACAGCACATTGCGCCACAAAAAATAATCGAAGCCATCGACCCGCACAAAGATGTGGACGGTTTTCACCCCATCAATGTGGGGCGCGCCAGTCTTGGGCTGCCTGCCTTTGTGGCAGCCACGCCGTCGGGCATTGTAGAACTGCTACGCCGCTACCACATCGCAACCGACGGCCGCCACTGCGTGGTCATTGGGCGCAGCAACATTGTGGGACGCCCCGTCGCTACGCTGCTTTCGCGCAAAACACCCGACGGCAACGCCACCGTAACGCTCTGCCACAGCCACACGCACAACATCGCCGAAATCTGCCGCTCCGCCGACATACTCATTGCCGCCATCGGACAGCCGCGCTTTGTTACCGCCGACATGGTAAAAGAGGGCGCTACCGTTATCGATGTTGGCATAACGCGATTGCCCGACCCCACGGCCAAAAATGGTTACCGACTTGTGGGCGATGTCGATTTTGCGCAAGTCGCCCCGAAATGCGCCTACATCACGCCTGTGCCTGGCGGTGTCGGTCCCATGACCATCGCTGCGCTTATGCGCAACACCCTGCAAGCCGCGCAACAAAAAGGGTTGAATTTCTGATTTCTGATTGGTTTATTGGTCGAGAAAAGTTGATAAGTTGAATCGGTTCAACCATATTTTTCTCTAAACGACAACCGCCCACCGAACTTTTCGGGCATAGTGTGCTGGTCTCTACTTTCAGAAAAAAAACTGCTCGCAAAGCCGAAACCAGCCTTACGAGCAGTAGGAATCTGTTCTACTTGCCACCGAATGGCAGTAGCGAAATCACTGTTTATCTTTGAACTTGCGCGAGAGAACAACCTCTCCGCCATCGCCGAGACGCTTAACTTCTACAGTACATTCGCTGATGTCGAACAGAGCGCAATAATTGCTGTCGGCTTCGATTTCGTCCATCGCTTTATTGACGGCCGATTTTACCTTTGAGTCCATCTTTTTGCGAGCACCATTCAGTGTGTAGGTCGTGCCATCGTCGCCAAGTGGAGAGGCAATTTCGGCTACAGCATCGCAAATTTTCTTTTCTGCACCGCTGAACTTGTACGACGTATAAGAGCCAGTACTTGTACTCTCCGAAACGCCAATGGTATAGATTTGGTCGCCTGTTACATCGGTTTTGCAACTCGTAAACGCATAAGCGCATAGAGCCAAGCAGCATACCACTGCCATCGAAAAATTCTTTTTCATCATCTTTTTTCTACTTTTTTTTGTTAAACGATATTTCTATTTGATATTGCCATTTTTATCGACGGTGAATGTGAGAAGCACCTCTTCGCCATTTTCGGCGAAATAATCCTTCAAATTCGCTCCTTTGACTATAGATTCTTCGTCGTCACTTTTTTCGCCGAAGTTAATGATACCGCCATCTTTGTCGAGCGAGGTTATTTTGGCTGTCCAACTATAACCCACATTGTAATCTTTGTCGGCATCGGGCATCACATCGCTGCGGAGTGCCTGTTTCAGCACTATTTTGCCTGTGAATGGGAATGTGGTGTAGTCTTCGGTGAGCGACACGCTGTGGTTCGATTCGGTGAGTTTCACCTCTTTTCCCAACGGAGTAACAATCGACACATCGGCTACCGACAAAAGTTCTTTGCTGACATCGCAAGTGAATACGCCAGTGGCTTTTGACAATGCCATATCCGACGAGTTTTTCGTTTCGTCGTCTTTGTCGCAAGCGGTCAGAACCAAAGCCGCTGCTGCCACAATGAATAGAAGTTGCTTTTTCATAATTTTCTTGTTTTTTTTTTGGTTAATAACCACAAAAATTGTGCCACAAAAGTACAATTTTTTTCAAAGATTGAAAAATCGCAAAAAAAAATGGGAGACAATCCCAACGAGAGTCGTCCTACTGCTTTTTGGCGATGTGTGGCTTATTTGCTCAATGCAACTCGACCACGGTGATGCCTGCGCCGCCGAGTTGCACATGTTCGTCGTGGTACGAGGCGACGGCGGGAGCGTTGTGCAGGTAGTCGCGAATGGCTTGCCGCAGCGCGCCCGTGCCTGTGCCGTGCAGTATGCGCACACGACCAGCGGCCAACATTTCGGCATCGTCGATAAAGTAGATGACGGCATTCAACGCCTCATCGACACGCATACCGCGCACATCGATTTCGGGCTTGAAACGGAGTTGCCGTGCGTGCATGGTGTCGGCTGTGTTCGAGGTCTGGCGCGTGCTGCGCATGGGTTGGCTTGCGCTGCATGGCTCAAGTCGGTCGGTGCCAACGGTCGATTTTATCTGCCCAAAAGCGACAACAGCCGTTTTGTCGTTGATTTCCAGCACTTTGCCGACAATTTCCTGTCCGACAATGCGCACGCTATCGCCGATGTGAAGCGGTTTGGGCGTTGCCTTTTGGCGCGGTTTTTCGGTGAGTTTTGCCTTGTGTTCTGCCAACTGTTGGCGCACCTTTTTTGTCTGCACTTTGTCGGCGTGTGTCTCTTTGATGGTGCGGATTGTTTGCTCGATTTTGGCGTTTGTTTCGGTCAAAATGTCGGCGGCTTCGGCTTTGGCTTGGCGCAACATCTCTTTGCGGCGTCGCCCGATGTCGGCCATCGCCTCGTCGTATTGGCGTTTTAGCGCATCGATTTGTTTCTCTTTGTCGTGTATTTGTCGGCGTTTGTTCGCCCAATAGCGTTTGTCGCGCGCCACATCTTGCAGATTTTTGTCGTAATCGATATGTGCGGCACCCACTTTTTGCGTTGCCGACTCGATTATTTCGTCGGGAAGTCCGATTTTTCGGGCTATTTCGATAGCAAACGAACTGCCTGGCTGACCGATTTGCAGCGCAAAAAGCGGACGCATTTCGTGGCGGTCGTAGAGCATTGCACCATTGGCAATGCCGTCGGTGTCGGCGGCAAAATGTTTCAAATTGGTGTAGTGCGTGGTGATTAGCCCGAAAGTGCCGCTGGCATTGAATTTTTCGAGCATGGCTTCGGCCAGCGCACCACCAATTTGCGGTTCGGTGCCCGTGCCAAACTCATCGACCAGTAGCAGCGAACGGCCGTTGCAGTGGCGCAAACACTGTTTCATATTCAGCAGGTGCGAACTGTAGGTCGATAGGTCGTTTTCGATGCTTTGTTCGTCGCCAATGTCGATAAAAATACTCTCGAAAATGCCCGCTTCGCTTCGCTCGCCGATGGGAACGAGCAGACCGCATTGCAGCATATATTGCAGCAGTCCAGCGGTTTTCAGGCAGACCGATTTGCCGCCTGCGTTTGGTCCCGAAATGAGCAGTATACGCTGTTGTTTTGTCAGGCGAATGTTGAGCGGTACAATGTTTTTGCCCTGTTTGGCGAGCGACAGTTCGAGCAGCGGGTGGCGTGCGTCGTACCAATCGATGTACGCCTTGTTTTTCAGGTGCGGTTTTATGGCGTTTGTTTGGTGCGCCAGTTTGGCTTTGGCTTGCAGCGCATCGAGTCGTGCCAAAAAGTCCATTGCATCGAGCAAATCGGCATAAAAGGGGCGCACAAAATCGGTGAAACGCTGCAAAATGCGCAGAATCTCGCGCCGTTCGTCGCCTTCGAGTTCGCGCAAGCGGTTGTTGGCCTCCACCACCGCACTCGGTTCGATATAAGCCGTTTTGCCCGTCGCCGATTCGTCGTGAACGATGCCGCCAATTTTGCGTTTGTTCATCGCCAGCACGGGAATGACCAGCCGCCCATCGCGCATGGTGGGAGCGGCCTCTTTTTCTACCAATCCGTCGGTTTGTGCTTGGCGCAAAATGGCGTGCAGTGTGCGTTGTACGCTGGTTTTGGCGCGCCGCATATCGTGCCGAATTTGTGCTAATTCGGGCGAAGCGTTCTCTTTTATGTCGCCAAATTTGTCGAGAATGGCATCGATGGCGTGCAGAATGTCGGGAAAACAGGCGCAATCGTCGGCCATGCGGTGCAGGGTAGGGAAGCGCTGCACATCGGCTTTGTGCAGAAAGTCGGCAACCTGCTGCAGTTGCAGGCAGTTGCGGCGTATGCGGTCAATGTCGGCCTGTTCGAGGCAAGTGCCTTCGATACGCGTGTTGGCAAAAGCGTTGCGCAGGTCAGCCGTGTCGCCCAGTGGCAGTGCAACGCCATCGGCCAGCAACCGCGCCACCTCGTCCACAGGAGTAAGCCGCCCCACGATAGTGTCGAAATCGGTCGAAAAGCCGATGCGGTCAATCTCCTCTTGTGCCAATGTGCTGATACAGTGGCCTTTGAGCAGCGCACGCACCTTGTCGAACCCAATTTTTTCCTCTATGTCGTGCGGATAAAGCATACACCATTTTTGGTTTGCGCAAAGGTACGAAAATTAGTGCGAAAGTTTTCTGTTGAAGCGTTGAACTGATTTTTGGTTGATCGGTTGATCGGTTGATTGGGAAAAATCAATTTTCAAATTTTCAAATTTTCAAATAATTATCAATTGTCAATTATCAATTATCAATTGTCTGCGGCTTCGCCGCATCACTCCTCA
>CAVGYO010000052.1:0-10117 GCA_963633255.1 Erysipelotrichaceae bacterium | reverse complement strand
GAGTGAGGAGTGATGCGGCGAAGCCGCAATTTGAAAATTTGAAAATTTGAAGATTGCTGGTGTCCAAAATTATTTGCACAATAATCAACCAATCAACCGATCAACCGATCAACCCAAAATCAACTCAACGATTCAACGATTAAACAATTCAACAATAACCAAAAATCTAAAAATAAATCAACCCTTTCATATTGATAAAATGACGATTACAGATAATTTGATTGACTGCTTGAGTGGCGAGTTTGAGGTGCCGCGCGAAAAATTCAGCGAGACTGCGCTGTTGAAAGACGATTTGGGCTTCGACAGCCTCGATATGGTCGATGTGGTGGTGCTGATAAACCAAGAATTCGATGTGAAATTGAAAGCCGAAGATTTTGTCGATTGCCGAACTTTCGGGCAGTTGGTCGAACTTGTAGCCAAACGCACAAAATAGTATGGCCGAAAGGGAGTGGACAGCAAAATCGCGTGGCAACAAACTGGGCTACAGCATTTTCCTTTTCTTCCTGAAACATTTCGGGTTGGGGTTTGCCTATGCCAACCTCACCTATGTAGTGCCGCATTTTATGCTGTTTGCGCCCACACAAACCAAAGCCCTTTGGTTCTACTATCGGACTATTTGGCGCAAAACGCGCCTGCAAACCATCGGCTGCATCTACAAACACTTTTTTCGCTTCGGGCAGTGCCTCATCGACAAGGCCGCCATTCAGTGCGGACTGAAAGATCGGTTCACCTTTCAGTTCGAAAATTACGACAACTTTTTGCGGCTGCTCGACAGCGGGCGCGGCGCAATCATCATTGGAGCGCATGTCGGTGCGTGGCAGATGGGCGGCACTTTTTTTGGCGATTATGCCAAGAAAATGCACATTGTGATGGTCGACGAAGAGTACGAATTTGTGAAACAATACATGGAGGAGAGCGACAAGACTTATAGCATCATTCCTGTGAACAAAACCGACGAAATAGAGACCGCACTCCGCATCAAACGGGCGTTGAACGCTGGCGAAACCGTCTGTCTGCAAGGCGATCGCTACATGAATCGGGAGCGTGTGCTGACCGCCAAATTTTTTGGCTACGACGCCAATTTCCCCGAGGGACCGTTTCGTTTGGCTGCAAAACTGCGTGTGCCTGTGGCTTTTTACTTTGCCACGCGCCAAAAACGCGGCTACAAATTTTCGTTCACCACCGTCGATACACAGGTCGATGGCGCAAAAATCACCGAAAAACAACTGCTTGAACAATACATCGCCGCCCTCGAAAATGTAGTCGAAACCAACCCACAACAGTGGTTCAATCTCTACCAATTTTGGAAAAATTAAAAGCAGAGTAGTAGTTTTAGATTTCAAATTCCAAATTTCAAATTTCAAATTTCAAATTCCAAATTGTTGGATTAGCCAAATAGCCAAATAACCAAATAACCAACTAGAAATATAGAAATTAGAAATCTAGAAATAATAATCTCATCAACCAATCAACCCACTTTCCAAATACAAAAATACCCCAATCCGCAAAAACTGCGTCCCAACTTTCAACTTTATAACTTGATAAACTTGATAAACTTGATAAACTTTCACACTTTATGAATCTTTTCCCAAATCTAAAGAAGAAATACACATGCGACAGGCAGACTGCGCTTCAGGCGCAGCACCTTGCGCAGGAGATTGCCTTTGCGCCCATCGCTTTTCAGGTATCGCGGTTGATGCTGAAATTCGGCATTTTTGCGCTGCTCGACGAAAATAACGCAGGCCTTACACAACACGAAATTGCCGAACGCGCGCATCTGTCGGACTATGCGGCGCAAGTGCTGCTCGAAGCCTCGTTGTCTATCGGCACCGTCATTGTCGATGGCGACAAATACCAACTGACAAAAGCGGGCTGGTTTTTGCAAAACGACAAAATTGTGCAGGCCAACATGGCTTTCAACCACGATGTGAACTACCTCGGTATGTTCCGTCTGGACGAGGCTTTGACCACGGGCAAACCTGCTGGTTTGAAAGTCTTTGGCGACTGGCCGACCATCTACGAAGGACTCTCGAGTTTGCCCGAACAGGTGCAGAAAAGTTGGTTCGGATTCGACCATTTCTACTCCGACAACTCGTTCGACGAGGCGTTGCGTGTGGTGTTTGCCAACAAACCACGCACGCTGCTCGATGTGGGCGGCAACACGGGGCGTTGGGCGTTGCGCTGTGTCGGTTTCGACAAAAATGTGGAAGTTACCATCATGGATTTGCCGCAACAACTCGGCATGATGCGCCAAAAAACGGCTGGTTGCGAAGGTGCCGACCGCATACACGGACACGGCGCAAACTTGCTCGATGCCAGCGTGCCGTTCCCCGAAGGGTTCGACGCCATTTGGATGAGCCAATTTCTCGATTGTTTCTCCGAAACGGAGGTAACGAGCATTTTGCAGCGTGCGGCCGCTGCCATGAACGACGACACGCGCCTCTACATTATGGAGACTTTTTGGGACAGACAAAAATTTGAAACTGCCGCCTACTGCCTCACGCTCACCAGCCTCTATTTCACGGCATTGGCCAACGGCAACAGCAAAATGTACCACTCCGACGATATGGCGCGCTGCGTGGCAAACGCAGGCCTCGAAGTAGAGCAGACCATCGATGGACTTGGACTCGGCCATTCGATTATGGTGTGCAGGAAAGTGAGAAGTGTTCTTGAGTGAGGAATTAGGAATTAGGAGTGAGGAGTGATGCGGCAGAGCCGCAATTTCAAATTTGAAGATTTGAAAATTTGAAGATTTGAAGATTGTCGGTGTCCAAAATCATTTGCACAATAATCAACCAATCAACCAATCAACCGATCAACCAATCAACCAATCAATCAACCGATCAACCAGAAACATAGAAACCAACAATGTCCTGCCAATCGCAAATACCAACCGTCTATTGGGCTGCCGATCAGATGATTTCGGCACTCGGATTTGGTACCGACCAAAACGCCGAGCGGATTTTGGCGTACACAACGGGCGTGGTGCGGCACTGCGACACAAACATCAGCGAAACGCCGTTCATGGCTGGGCAGATCGATTGGTCGCAAATTCCCGAAAATGCCGCTCTTACACGCTTGGAGCGTTTGATGATTTTTGCGATTGAACGCCTCAAAAAACAGGTGCCGTCGGTCGATTTTTCACGCAACGATGTCGGTTTTGTGCTATCGACTACCAAAGGCAACATCGACCTTTTGCAGGAACATGGTTTGACTGACGAACGCATTTTTTTGCCAAATCTTGCCAACAAAGTTGCTGATTTCTGCGGCATTACCACAGAACCAATCGTTATTTCAAATGCTTGTATATCAGGCGTTTCTGCGCTTGTTGTGGCAGCGCGACTCATCGAAGAGCGGCGTTACAAGCACATTTTGGTCGTGGGCGGCGACTTGCTCACGCAGTTTGTGGTGTCGGGTTTTCAGTCGTTCAAATCGGTGAGCGAAAAACTTTGCCGCCCCTACGATGCCGCGCGCGACGGTCTGTCGATGGGCGAGGCGTGCGGCGCAGTTTTGCTTTCGAGCGACGAAAATCTGCGTGGAAATCAGCCAGTTACGATTCTCGGTGGCAGCATTACCAACGATGCTAACCACATTTCGGGGCCATCGCGCACAGGCGACGGGCTGCACTACGCCATACGCAACGCCATGGCCGAGGCGCAAGTTGCTGCGACCGATTTGGCGTTTGTGAGCGCACACGGTACTGCCACCATTTATAACGACGAAATGGAGAGTAAAGCGTTGAATTTGAGCGGTTTACTCGATATACCAACCAGCAGTCTGAAACCCTATTTTGGGCACACACTTGGCGCGTGCGGCGTGATAGAGAGCATTCTCTGCGTGTGGCAACTGCGCCACCGAACGCTCTTTGGCACGCTCGGATTCGAAACGCTTGGTGTGCCTTATCCGATAACGGTTTCGGCTGAACATCAGGCATTTACGCACGGCGACTGCTGCCTGAAAATTGCTTCGGGCTTTGGCGGCTGCAATGCGGCGATGCTACTGAAACTTGGCGTAAGCGACAAATTGCCGCGCGAACCAAAGGAGTGCGCTGTGCGTGTACAGAAGTCGGTGGTTTTGAAGTCCGATCGCCCATTTGCCGAGTTTATTCGCAACGAATACCGCGCGTTGAACGCACCAAACATCAAGTTTTTCAAGATGGACGACCAGTGCAAATTGGGCTATGTTGCGGTCGAAAAACTATTGCAAGGTGTTGATTTAGACGAAGATACAACACGCACTGCCATTGTTGTAGCCAACCACGCTGCTTCGCTCGACACCGATTGGCGCCACCAGCAACTGCTCGATGCGCACGAACCTGTGTCGCCCGCCGTGTTTGTTTACACGCTGCCAAATATCGTGAGCGGCGAAATTTGCATTCGGCATCACATTCAGGGCGAAAACACCTTTTTTGTGCAGAATGCCCCCGACGGCTTCGCTCGCCAATATGCCGAAATGCTTTTACAGCGCGGCATTGCCAATCGTGTGATTGTTGGTTGGTGCGAACTACTCGGCGACCACTATGCCGCAAAATTTGACGAATTAGTCAAGACAATTGATAATTGACAATTGATAATTGATAATTGATAATTGATAATTGATAATTATTTGAAGATTTGAAGATTGCCTTTTTCGCTTCAACAATTCAACAATTCAACAATTCAACAATAACTATAAACCAAAAATTAGAAATCATAAAAAAACTATGGAAGAACTGATTGAACAACTGAAACAGCAACTTATCGAGGCACTGAATTTGGAGGAGATGACGCCCGCCGACATCGATACCGATGCACCGCTTTTTGGCACAGGATTGGGCTTGGACTCGATCGACGCACTCGAAATTATCCTGATTCTCGAACGCGAATACGGCATCAAACTGCCCGACCCGAAAGCCGCCAAAGAGCATTTTGCCTCGGTGCGCACATTGGCCGAGTTCATCGCTGCCAACCGCACAAAATAGGCGCAAAATTTGCTGATTTTCGAGTCGCGCAATAGGCTCTGTTTGCTGTTTTTGGGGCATAAATTGCAACCAAAACTCTCAAACTTTCAAACTTTCGCACGCGTCTTGCTACTTGCTACTTGTATCTTGCGACTAAAAATCTGAAATTAAGAATCTTGTGATCAAAATCTCTGGCATAGGAATCGTATCGGCGTTGGGCGTGGGCGTGCAGCGCAACCTCGAGGCTTTGCGGGCAGGGCAGAGCGGTTTGGGCAGCGTGTCGCTGTTCAAAACCAACCACCATGTGCCTGTGGGCGAGGTGAAACTGTCGAACGGCGCACTGAAAGAGCGGCTCGAACTGCCCGAAAACGCCACTTTTTCGCGTACGGCACTGCTCGGCATGCTGGCCGCCAAAGAGGCTTTCGACGATGCGCAAATTGCTACAAATCAGCGCATTGGGCTGGTTTCGGCAACCTCGGTGGGCGGCATGGATTTGACCGAATGTTTCTACCGCGATTTTATGCACGACCCCAACAAAGGGCGTTTGCGACTCGCTGCCCACCACGACAGTGCCGACAGCACGCTGCAGATAGCCAATTACTGCGGCATTCGCGACTTTTCTACAACCATCTCCACCGCCTGTTCGTCGGCAGCAAACGCCATCATGCTGGGCGCGCGGCTGTTACAGGCTGGCTTGCTCGATGTGGTGGTGGCTGGCGGCACCGATGCGCTCTGTCAATTCACGCTCAACGGCTTCAAATCGCTGATGATTTTGGACGAAAATCGCTGTCGTCCATTCGACGATACGCGCGCTGGACTCAATCTTGGCGAGGGCGCAGGCTACATCGTGCTGCAACGCGCCGAAATCCCATCAGCAAAGAGTTACGGCTATCTGCTCGGTTTTGCGAATGCCAATGATGCGACTCATCAAACTGCCACTTCGCAGACTGGCGACGGGGCTTTTCTCTCGATGTCGAAAGCGTTGGCGATGGCCAAGTTATCAACAGCCGACATCGACTATATCAATGTGCATGGCACGGGTACAGGCAACAACGACGCTTCGGAAGGCGCGGCGTTGCAGCGGCTTTTTGGCGCAAATGTGCCAACATTCAGTTCGACCAAAGCCTTTACGGGACACACGCTGGCGGCCGCTGGTGGCATCGAGGCGGTGTTTGCGCTGCTGTCGCTGCAACAGGGGGCTGTGTGGCCGAACCTCAACTTTGCCACGCCGATGCACGAACTGCCGCTTGTGCCGCAAACCGCCTGCGTTGAAAATCGCAATTTGTGCAATGTGATGAGCAATTCGTTCGGCTTTGGCGGTAATTGCGCCACACTCATTTTTGGCAAAAAAGCGACCGAATCTGACGAATTTTCACCGAAAAAGTCCGTTTATATCAACTTTGCCGCCTCCGACAGCACGCTGACTGCCGACATCAAAGCGTTGATTCCCGACGCTGCCTTGCGTCGCCGCATGAGCCGCATTGTGAAAATGGGCGTGAGCGTGGGCATGGCGTGCGTGCAGCAGGTCGGTGTGGCGGAAATCGATGCCATCATCACTGCCACGGGCTTCGGCTGCTTAGACGATAGCGAAAAATTTCTGCGCACGCTCATCGAAAACGACGAATCGCTGCTCAATCCCACGCCGTTCATACAATCGACTTTCAACACGGTGGGCGGACAGATTGGGCTACTCTGCAAAAATCACTGCTACAACATGACCTACACGCACCGCGGACGCAGTTTCGAGAGTGCATTGCTCGACGCTATCTTGCTGATACAGAGCGGCGAAGCGCATTGCGTGCTGCTCGGCGGATTCGACAATAACACGCCGTCGCAACTGAAAATTATGGAGCGCATGGGATTTTGGCGGCACGCCACGGCTGGCGAAGGTGCCTACTTTTTCGTTCTCTCCGATAGACCGCAACCCGAGGCGTTGGCGCAGGTTTTTCTGCCCGAATTTTTGTCCGAACTGCCCGCTGGCGCAACGGTCGATTATGCAGCGTACGGCACATTCCACACGGCTTCGGCGGCGACCTTGTTTGTAGCCTTAACCGACTGCAAATCAGACAGATGGATTTATAACAGTTACTTCGGGCAAGCCCCGACCGCCATACACATTGCGCCCTGCAAATGACGCTTTTTTTGTCTATCATAGGAATTTTGCTTATCTTTACGCTCTTATTTTTGGCGTCGTACAGCCTGCGTTTGAGCGTTTATGTGCGCGCTGTGTGCCGCCTAAAAACGGACAAAAGGGCAGTGGCTCTCACTTTCGACGATGGCTGCGATGCGGTGCAAACGCCGAAAATTTTGGACATTTTGCGCAAAAATGGCGTTCACGCCACCTTTTTTCTCATTGGCGAAAAGGCGGCGCAGTGTCCCGATATTGTGCGTCGTATGGTGGCCGAAGGGCATCGTGTGGGCATTCACACCATGCGCCACGAAAGCACTTTTCCGCTCAAATCGACGCGCAAAGTGATGGCCGATTTGCGTGCCACGCGCGAACTTTTGGAGCAGATTTGCGGCGAAAACATCGATCTGTTTCGTCCGCCATTTGGCGTTACAAATCCGCATATTGGCTTGGCAGTCAGGCGATTAGGATTGAAAACGATAGGTTGGAGCATACGCTCGTACGACACCAACGCTCGCTGCACGCGCAGCGAAGTGGTGCAGCGCATCGAACGGCGGTTGCACAGCGGCGCAATCATCTTGCTGCACGACGACCGCCCCGAAAGCGACCTGCTGCTCACGAAACTTTTGGAAATGCTGAAACGCCACGCATACGAAATTGTAACAATTTGATTATGAAACGATTCTGTACAGCGACATTTTTGATTTTTGCCTGTTTTGGCGCACTTTTTGCCGAAACTGAAGCCGAAATTTTGACCAAAATCAGCGAAAATGGTGCGGCCATCGCTACGATAGAGAGCCGTTTTACGCAGCGAAAACACGCCAAAGCCCTGAAAAACGATGCCCTGTCGAGCGGTCGTTTTTATTACCAAAAGAGCGACAAAGTCTGCATGACTTACGACACGCCCCGCGGCGACCTGCTGCTGATGAACGGCGACGATTTTGTGATGATTGTGGGCGGAAAACGGAGCGCCGCCAACGCACAAAATAACCCAATGCTCAAACAGATGCGCACACTGCTAACTGCCTGTGTGAGTGGTGATTTCGAGCGACTGAAAACGGGGCGAAACAGCAAAATTTCTGTAACGGAAACCGACCAAAACTATATTTTGACCGCCATTTTCGACGGTTCGGCCAAGAAATACTACGCCGACATTGTGCTGACATTCGACAAAAATAGCCTCGCATTGTTGGTTTTGCGCATGAACGAAGCCAACGGCAATTTCACCGAATATCGGTTCGAAAAACCAGTGTTCAATCAGCCTATCGACGCTAAAATTTTCAGCGCAAATAATTTTTAACGATTTGATTAGTAATTTTTTACAAACAAAAGTTGGAGTTTAACTTTAACGATATAAAACAGCGCATCAAGCACCTGAATTGCGTGGTGCTGATACCGACCTACAACAACGCTGGCACGCTGTTGCAGGTTATCGACGCTGTGCGCTGCTACGCCACCGACATCATGGTGGTGAACGACGGCAGCACCGACGACACCGCCGCACTTTTGGCCGCTCAACCCGACTTGCATACCATCGGTTATGGGCGCAATCGCGGCAAGGGTTATGCGCTGAAAATTGGGTTGCGCGAAGCCGCACGCTTGGGCTACGCCTACGCCATCACCATCGACAGCGACGGGCAGCACTACGCCGACGACATCGCCGTGTTTGTGGCCGCCGCCGAGCAGAAACCCAACACGCTTTTTGTGGGCGCACGCAACCTGCAAGCCGAAAATATGCCGCAACGCAACACCTTTGCCAACCGCTTTTCGAACTTTTGGTATTGGGCAGAAACGGGCATCAAACTCACTGATACACAGTCGGGTTTTAGGCTCTATCCGCTGGCAAAATTGGCAAAAATGCGCTTTATCACATCGCGCTACGAATTTGAGGTGGAGGTGCTGGTGCGTGCCGCTTGGAGGGGCATAAAGGTCGAAAATGTGCCGATAAAAGTTTACTATCCGCCCGCCGCCGAGCGTGTGTCGCATTTCCGTCCAGCGCGCGATTTCACGCGTATCTCGTTGTTGAACACCTACTTGGTGCTTGTCGCTCTGCTGGTCTATTATCCGTGGCGTTTTGTGCATACGCTCACATGGACGAATGTGAAGCGTTTTGTGCAACGCAACATCACACAGTCGCCCGAGAGCAACCTGCGTATGTCGCTGGCCATCGGGTTGGGCGTCTGTTGCGGCATTTTGCCTGCGTGGGGCTATCAAATGTGGATTGCTTTGGGCGTGGCGCATGTGGCGCGGCTCAACAAAGTGCTGGCTGTGGTGGCGAGCAACATCAGCGTGCCGCCCATGATTCCGTTCGTTCTGTTCGGCAGTTACGCCATCGGTTGTTGCCTGTTGGGCAATCCTATTTCGCTGTTATTCAGCGAAGTAACACTCGATAGCGTGATGGTGAATCTGTGGCAATATCTGCTCGGGGCGTGTGTGCTTGCGCTGCTGGCTGGCATCGCTGCGTGGCTGATTAGTTGGGCGGTGTTGGGAATTTTTAGGAAAGGAAAACGCAACAAATGACCTACGCAACCAAATACTTGTCGCCGTTGGGCGTGCTGGTGCTGCAGAGCGACGGTCGCTATTTGACGCGGCTCGTTTTTGCCGATTCGAACGATATGGCAAAGGGCGTAGCGCAGGTTGTGGACAAAAGTCTGCCGATTTTTGAGCAAACAGCCCGCTGGCTCGACATCTATTTTGGCGGTGCTGCGCCCGATTTCACGCCCGAATACCGCATCGAAGGGCTTACGCCTTTTCGGCAGCAGGTGTTGCAGTTGGTGCGCCAAATTCCATACGGCCAAACGGCTACTTACGGCACTTTGGCGCAGCAAATAGTCGCTGCAAATGGTCTCGAAAAGATGTCGGCACAGGCTGTGGGCGGCGCAGTGGGTTGGAATCCAATTTGTTTGGTAGTGCCGTGCCACCGCGTGGTGGGCGCACACGGCAACCTGACTGGCTACGGCGGCGGCATCGCACGCAAAAAGCAGTTGCTAGCCTTGGAACGACGGAAAAGTTTATAAAGTGTGAAAGTTTATCAAGTTTATCAAGTTTAT
>CAVGYO010000051.1:4226-10125 GCA_963633255.1 Erysipelotrichaceae bacterium | reverse complement strand
TCTAAAAAGAACAACCTATTTTTCATTGTTCATAGCAAAGGCTGTCCAGCCGCGGGCTTGGAGTGTGATCTCTTGTTGGTCGCGGGTTATGAGTGCGCAGCCGCTGTCTTTGTCGCACACATGGCCGATGATGTGTATGTTGTCGAGTTCTTTCACGCGGTCGTAGAGTTCGAGCGGCACGGTGAAAAGCAGTTCGTAGTCCTCGCCGCCGTTGATGGCGACGGTTGTGAGGTTCAAATTCATCTCCGAAGCCATGGTAGCAGTTACATAGTCGATGGGCAGTTTGTCTTCGTACACGCGACAACCGACACCGCTTTGCGTGCAGATGTGGAGCAGTTCGGACGAAAGGCCGTCGGAGATGTCCATCATGGCGGTTGGCACGATGTTTTCTTTCGCCAACATTTCGATGATATCTTTGCGTGCTTCGGGTTTCAGTTGTCGTTCGAGAATGTACTCTTTGCCAGCGAAATCGGGTTGAAAATCGTCGAGGTTTTGCCCTTCGAACACGCGTTTTTCGCGCTCCAGAAGTTGCAATCCCATGTAGGCTGCTCCGAGATCGCCCGTAACGCAAATCAGGTCGTTTGGTTTTGCGCCATTGCGATAGACAATTTTATCGGCATCGGCTTCGCCCAAGCAGGTGATGGCGATAGTCAGCCCCGTAAGCGACGACGAGGTGTCGCCGCCAACCAAATCGACACCGTATTGTTCGCAAGCGAGATAGATGCCCGCATAGAGTTCCTCGATATGTTCGAGCGAAAAACGCCCCGACACACCGAGCGACACCAGCAGTTGCGTGGGACGGCCGTTCATGGCGCAAATGTCGGAAAAATTGACCATAGCCGCCTTGTAGCCAAGGTGTTTGAGCGGTGTGTAGGTGAGGTCGAAATGAATGCCTTCGAGCAGAATGTCGGTAGTGGCAAGCGCGCGTTTTGTGCCGAAATCGAGCACTGCGGCATCGTCGCCAACGCCCTTCACGCTCGACTTGTTGGTCAGTTTTATCGCTTTTGTCAGGTGCTTTATCAGGCCAAATTCGCCCAGCGTTTCGAGTGTTGCTTCGGTATTTTTGTCGTCCATTGCAAAGTTTGTTCCAATTTCGACGACAAAATTAGTGATTTTTGTGCGAAATGGCTACATTTTTGGCTGAAAATGGCGAAAAATGAGTAATTTTGACCTTCGATTTTCAAAATTCGACGCTATGAGAAAAATTTTTGCCGTTTTTGGCGGTCTGTTGTTGAGTGCGACGGTGGTTTTGGGTTACGACGCAATGCCGTTGATTCAACTCAAAAAGATGAACCAAGTACTCTATTTCATCAACGATTTGTATGTAGACACCGTGCAATCGGACAAACTGGTAGAACAGGCCATAGAAGCGATGCTCAAGGAACTCGACCCACATTCGGCCTACATTCCAGCCAAGGAGGTGGAGAAGATGAACGCACAAATCGACGGCAGTTTCGATGGCATTGGCATACAATTTCAGATGTTGAACGACACACTGCTAGTGGTGCAAACCATTGCGGGTTGCCCTGCCGACAAAGTGGGAATGCTGCCTGGCGACCGCATACTGACTGTCGATGGGCGCAACATTGCTGGCACAAAAACAGCGCAGTCGGACATTCTGTCGATGATTCGCGGCAAGGCTGGCACCACCGTGCGTTTGGCGGTGAAACGCGCTGGCGTGGCCGAGAATATCGACTTTGCAGTGAAACGCGGCAAAATTCCGATACACTCGCTCGATGCCGCCTACATGATTGCGCCGCACACGGGCTATGTGAAACTGAACAGTTTTTCGGCCACCACCATCAAAGAGTTCGAAGAGGCGATGCAGAAATTGAGCCAACAAGGCATGACCAAACTGCTGCTCGACCTGCAAGGCAACGGCGGCGGACTGCTCCGTGCAGCCATCGACTTGGCCGACGAATTTTTGGCAAATGGGCAGATGGTGGTTTATACCCAAGGGCGCAACTATCCGCGCAGCATTGCACGCGCCACAAGTCGTGGCAAGTACGAAAAACTGGAAGTGGTAGTGCTTGTCGATGAGTATTCGGCATCGGCTAGCGAAATTGTGTCGGGAGCGTTGCAAGATTGGGACCGCGCTGTGGTGGTTGGTCGCCGCACATTCGGCAAAGGGCTGGTGCAATCGCCTGTAAATCTGGTCGATGGCTCGCTGATACGCCTGACCGTGGCGCGCTACTACACGCCCAGCGGCCGCAACATACAAAAGCCATACGGCGACGGCACAGAAGCGTATCATCGTGAGTTGGAAAAACGCTACCAACACGGCGAACTGCAATACGCCGACAGCATCGATTTTCCCGATTCGCTGCAATACAAAACCCTGCGCCTCGGACGCACCGTGTATGGCGGCGGTGGCATTATGCCCGACATTTTCGTGCCGCTCGACACCACACGCACCACCAACTACTACCGCAACATTGTGGCAAAAGGCGCACTGAACAAAACCGTTTTGGAATATGTGGAACAGCACCGCCAAACGCTACTGAAACGCTATGCCGATTTCGCCCTATTCAACAAAAAATTTGAGATTGACGACGCACTTTTGCAGCAACTCATCGAAAATGGCAAACGCGCCGATGTGCCGCTGAACGAAGAAGAGTTTGCGCAATCGAAACATTGGATTTGCCTGATAATGAAAGCGTTGATAGCGCGCGACCTCTACGAAAACGGTGATTATTACAAAATAGTGAACAGCGAAAACGACATTGTTGTGCGCGGCCTCGAAGTGTTGCGCAACTACAATCAATATCTGAAATGACACGCCCCGACGCACTGCGCACCATAGCCGTTGTTGGTCCCGAATCGACGGGGAAAACCGAACTCTGCCAAGCACTTGCTGCCGCCTTTGGCTGCGGGTGGATTGCGGAATATGCGCGCACCTATGTCGAACGGCTCGACCGCCCCTACACCTACGCCGATGTGGAGCAGATTGCACGAGTGCAGATGCTCGAACTGCGCCAGCGGCAAAACGAACTGACGCACGGCGGTCTGCTGCTGGTCGATACCGACCTGATAATCACCAAAGTATGGTTTGCGCATGTTTACAAACAGATGCCAACATGGCTCGACGCTGCCATCGCCGACGAAAAAATCGATTTTTATCTGCTCTGCAAACCCGACATCGCGTGGCAATACGACCCTGTGCGCGAAAACGGTCATCTGCGCGACTTTCTGTACGATTGGTACAAACGCGAGATAGAACGCACCAACACGCCCTACGCCGAGATTGGCGGTGTGGGCGACGCACGCACAAAAAATGCCATCAACGCCATCGAAAAACAGTTTGCCATAACACCACAACACCATGAATAGACTCGACAAAACCATTGCCCTTTTGGCCGACACAAAACAGAATCACGCGCTCTGCCACCAGCAGTGCGGCGATGCGCCAATGCCCAACACGCAGACACTCGGGCAGATAGTGGAGATGCTGCGTAGCGTGCTGTTTCCCGGTTATTTTGGGCAACCCATAGCCAATATGGCCTCGCTGCCCTACCAAATCGGCGTGCATGTAGAGTCGGTAAATCGGCTATTGTCGGAACAGATTTTGGCAGGACTCTGTTTCGAAGGCGTAGCAAGCAACACGGCCGAAGCGCACGCCAAAGCCAAAGAGATGGCGACGGCTTTTGTAGAGCGACTGCCAGCACTGCGCGACACGCTCGGCAGCGATGTAGATGCCGCCTACGAAGGCGACCCCGCTGCCAAAAGTCGCACCGAAGTGATCTTTTGTTACCCCGTGATACGCGCCATCACCAACTACCGCATAGCGCACGAACTGCTGCAACTCGGCGTGCCGCTCATTCCGCGCATCATCACCGAAATGGCGCACAGCGAAACAGGCATCGACATTCACCCGGGCGCCACCATTGGCCGCCGTTTCACCATCGACCACGGCACTGGCACGGTGATAGGCGAAACCGCCATTATCGGCAAAAATGTAAAAATTTATCAGGGCGTAACGCTTGGCGCAAAAAGTTTTCCGCTCGATGCCAACGGCAATCCGATAAAAGGCATTCCGCGCCACCCGATTATCGAAGACAATGTGATAATTTACGCCAACTCCACCATTTTGGGACGCATCACCGTGGGCAAAAACGCCATTGTAGGCGGCAATGTATGGGTGGACAAAGATGTGCCTGCTGGCAGCACCATCACACAACGGCGCGGCTGATTGCGGCACAAAAAAGAGCCGCACTTTTTGCGAGTGCGACTCTTCTCTATTTTTTTTTATCGTCGAACGATTACATCATGCCGCCCATGCCTGGGTTCATCGGCATTTGCTGGGCAGGATTTTCCTCTTTTTTATCGACAATAACGCATTCGGTAGTGAGGAACATTCCAGCGATGCTGGCAGCGTTCTCCAAGGCCACGCGTGCCACTTTGGCAGGATCGACCACGCCGGCGGCAAACATATTTTCGTATTTGTCGGCACGCGCATTGTAGCCGAAATCGTCTTTGCTGTCGCGCACTTTTTGCACCACAACTGCGCCCTCTTTGCCTGCGTTGGCCACAATTTGGCGCAGCGGCTCTTCGATAGCGCGTTTCACAATTTCGATACCCGTGCGCTCGTCGTCGTTGTCGGCTTTCAGGCCTTCGAGTGCGTCGATGGCGCGAATGTAGGCCACGCCACCGCCAGGAACAATGCCCTCTTCGATGGCTGCACGCGTTGCGCTCAACGCATCGTCGACACGGTCTTTCTTCTCTTTCATCTCCACTTCGGAAGCGGCACCGACATAAAGCACAGCCACGCCGCCCGACAGTTTGGCCAAGCGTTCCTGCAACTTTTCGCGGTCGTAGTCGCTGGTGGTGTTGGCTATCTGCGACTTGATTTGTGCCACACGCGCTGCGATGTTCTCTTTTTGGCCAGCACCATTCACAATGGTGGTATTGTCCTTGTTGACGGTAACTTTTTCGGCAGTGCCAAGCAGATCGAGCGTTGCGCTTTCGAGTTTGATGCCCTTCTCTTCGCTGATAACCACGCCACCCGTCAGAACGGCAATGTCTTCCAACATCTCTTTGCGGCGGTCGCCGAAACCTGGTGCTTTCACAGCGCAGATTTTCAGTTGAGCGCGCAAACGGTTCACAACCAGCGTTGTAAGTGCTTCAGAATCAACATCTTCGGCGATTATCAGCAGCGGGCGACCGCTTTGAACGGCAGGTTCGAGAATTGGGAGCAACTCTTTGAGGTTGGAGATTTTTTTGTCGTAAATCAAAATGTACGGTTTCTCCATCTCCACCTCCATCGTTTCGGCATTGGTAACGAAATAGGGCGAGATGTAGCCGCGGTCGAACTGCATACCTTCGACCACCTCGATGGTTGTGTCGGTGCCTTTGGCCTCTTCGATGGTGATAACGCCATCTTTCGACACGCGGCGCATAGCGTCAGCCACAAGTTTGCCTATTTCGGCATCGTTGTTGGCCGAAATGGTGGCTACCTGTTCGATTTTGTCGTAGTTGTCGCCCACCTCGCGTGCATGTTTTTTGATGTCGTCCACCACTTTTGCCACGGCTTTGTCGATGCCGCGTTTCAAATCCATCGGGTTGGCGCCAGCGGTAACATTTTTCAAGCCAACGCCCACGATGGCTTGCGCCAGCACAGTGGCGGTAGTGGTGCCGTCGCCTGCTTGGTCGCCTGTTTTCGAGGCCACCTCTTTGACGAGTTGCGCACCCAGATTTTCCATCGCATTGTCGAGTTCAATCTCTTTGGCCACCGTTACGCCATCTTTGGTGATGTGCGGCGCACCATATTTTTTCTCGATAATCACATTGCGGCCTTTGGGGCCGAGGGTAACTTTCACGGCATTTGCCAACTCATCGACACCTTTTTTCAGTTGGTCGCGAGCATCCGTGTTGAATGAAATTTCTTTAGCCATAGTTCTTT
>CAVGYO010000051.1:0-3941 GCA_963633255.1 Erysipelotrichaceae bacterium | reverse complement strand
TCGAGCCAATAGAGTGTTTCGACACACTCTTTGAAGGCAACATACATTTTTGCGAGAAAATCTTTCGGAGAGATGCCACATTCTGCCTCAACCACATTTGCACCAATGCTTGTAGCACTGCGAACAAACTGCCTCGACATCACAAATTCGCGCTGTTCGCCAATCAGTTGTTTGTAAACGCTCACCGCTTCGATGGCAAACTGTTTGCTTTTGCGTTTTATGGGCGACTCACTATTCATTCCTCACTCCTAATTCCTCACTCCTAATTTTCTCACTGCTCACTGCTCACTGCTCACTTTTTAGAGGGTTGCGAGTACATCGGATTGGCGCATGATGATGTATTTTTCGCCGTCGAGTTCGAGTTCGGTGCCTGCGTATTTGCCGTAAAGCACTTCGTCGCCTGCTTTCAGCACCATCTGTTCGTCTTTGGTGCCGTTGCCCACAGCCACAACTTTGCCTTTCAGTGGTTTCTCTTTGGCGGTGTCGGGAATGATGATGCCGCCAACCGTCTTCTCTTCGGCAGCCGCAGGTTGAATCAGCACACGGTCTGCCAGTGGTTTGATGTTCATAGTGTTAAGATTTTTATTGTTAAACATTATTTTTCCGCCTATCATTCCGCACATTCCGTGCCAAACGCAAAGGGCTGACATTTTGTCAGATTTGTTCAAAATTTGTGTGAAAATTTGCAGTCGGTTAGCGCGCAAACAAAAAATGACCCTTCAGCCGAAAAATGGTGTAGAGAATTATCATTTTTATGCGGAAACTGCTTGCTTTGTGCAATTCGCTAGAGAGTGCTGCGAAAATCGTCGTTTCGGAGTGCCGATTGCGCTGCGCAGTGGTAGAATGTGGGTTGGCCAGATAGTTGTAGCCGATGTACGCAATGCGTTTGCCGTGCGCGCCACTTGCCCACAACTGCACCGAAAAAAGCACATCTTCGTAGATAATTCCCTCGCGAAAAGCCAAGGTGTGCTGCTGCAACCAATCGCGCCGATAGAGCCGCATGCATGGCGAAATGAATTGATACAGATGTTGCGGCTTTTTTTGCGCCACCACGCTGCCATCGGGCAACACACGCCGATAGCCAGCCTGCACATAGTCGCAGTCGGGCGTGAGTGCAGCAAGCAATGTGGCAAAATAATCGGCATCGACAAAGTCGTCGGCATCGACAAACGCGACAAATTCGCCCGTGGCGTGTTGCAAACCAAAATTGCGTGCCGCCGATTGCCCCGCATGCTTTTGCACAAGCACTTTTATGCGGCTGTCGCACTCGGCATAGCGTTGCGCTGTCGGCAAACTGTCGTCGCTCGAGCCATCGTCCACCACAATGGCTTGCCAATCGGTAAACGACTGCGCCAAGAGCGAATCGAGGCACTTTGGCAAGTATTTCGAGACATTGTATGCTGGCAATATGACACTAATGGTTGGCATTTTTTACGACATCAAATTGCAAAAAATTTCTGCAAACTGCTGCGCCTGCGTTTGGCGCGAAAATTTTGCTTTTTCTTCCTGATTCACAGCCTGATGCGTGCAACCCAACTGCTGCCATTCGGCATATTTTTCGCGGATAAATTGTTCGACCTGCTCCACATTGGTAGCCGCCACGCCAGCGTTGGTTTGACTGACGACCTCGGCCAAACAGCCCTCGTCGCTGCGCACGCACAACACTGGTTTTTCGCAGCCCAACGCCTCGAAAAATTTGGTGGTCATCACGCCGTGCGGCCCATTGGCGGTCGATTTTTCGGTCAAAACCAGCACCACCGAACTGGCGCACAAAATGTTTGGAATCTCCTTGGCCGAAACCAAAGCGTTCAGTTCGGTGCAGTCGCCAAGGTCAAATTGTTGCGTCAACGACAAAATTTGCCGTTCGCTATCGCCATCGACAAACCAGCGTACACAAACCTCTTCGCGGAATTTTGCCTTCTTGCAAAGTGTGCGCATCGCTTCGAAAAATAGCGTAGGGTTTTGATATGCACCGCCCAACAAACGCCCCGTGTAGGTGATTACAAATTTGTCGGTTTTCACTGCGTTCGGATAAAACTCGTCAGCATCGAAACCATTGTAAATCAGGTGAATATGCGAATTGTATTTTTGCAATTCAGCCACATGCCACGGCGAAACTGTAGTAACCGCATCGACCGAGCGCAACAGACGGTTTCTGCGCCAGCGATTGAGCCAACGCAATTTGAAAAAACCTGCAACTCGCTGCAAACAAACTGGTTGCGCATACTGTTCGACAATATCGCGCAAATCGACAACCAGCGGAATTTGCAGTTTTTTCGCCATTTTTGCGCCACAAAGCAACGGAAAAATGTAGAAACTCGCACAAAGCACAATGTCGAATTTTTTCCCCGCCAGCGCGCGACTGGCTTTGGCATACAACCGCCTATCGTCGAGCGAAAAGGCGTAGTTGCACAACTTGTAAAACAGATTGACAGCGGCAAATTTCGACACCAGCGAAAAGCGATGAACCGTAACATTTTGCGGCAAATCCATCGGCCATTTTTGCAAATCGGCATCGGGAGCAACCACCGTGATGTTGAATCCGCCGAGAAACTTGCACAAATTTCCCATGCGCGGTGCAAAGGCGGGCGGAAAGGCGTCGCATATCAGCAATAATCGTTTCATTGTCTCAAAAGTTCCACAATCCGACCATAAAGTTTGCGGTGGTAAGTTTCCGCACCAAAACTTGTGTTGTGCCAAAGCAAAACCGCCTCGCCAGCGTGCTTTCTGACAGCGGCAATGAGCATCGAAGCGTAATCAAACGCCTCATTTTCAGGAAGATTCATATAATTCGCACCACTCAGTGTGCCGTCCATCACCGTGAGCGGGTGCAGCGTCAGATGGGTAACTTCGCAGGTGGTCGGGTCGATCCAGCGCACGGGGCGCGATGTGCCAAGGCGGAACCCAGCCAAATCGGCGTAACCTACGGTGAAATCGTCGGTGATGCCAGCCGCCACCAACGCCCCGAAATCGCTCGGCTGCAAGGTACGCAAATAGTGCCAACGATTTTGCGTTATCGGGAAACCGAGGCTCGCCTCCAATTTCGACTTTTCGTGCGGCACAACCGCTGGTTTTTCGCCCGAAAAATAACTGGTGTGCAGTCCGATTTCGCTGCCATTTTTTTGCAAAAACGAAAGTAGATAGCGAAAATCGCGGCCACGCAAATTGTAGTTTGGGTAGTCCAACGCCGCCTGTTTTACGGCCGATTTTATGAAATAGATTTTGTGCGCCCGCTCGATTTTTGCATCTTGCGCCACTATCCACGGAAAAGTGAATGCAGGGTCGTTTTGCAGCGACCGCAGCGACTTGCAAATGCATCGCAACCCCGATGGCGAAAAGAGATTGCGCGCCACACCGCCCACAAATCCGCGCCAATGGCGGTAACGCTCAACCACATCGACATCGTGCGTGAGGTAGATTTCGGCAATCGCTGGCGACTGGCGCACAGTGTGGCAGCCCGCTTCGTCGAGCCAATCGAGCAACAAATCGGCATATTCGTCGACAAGGGGACGATGGAGCAACCCAGCACGCCCGAGCAGCGACTCACGCCCAAGAAAACGACCATGCAAATCGCGTTTCTCCGTCGGAAAAAGCGTCTCTTCGTAGCGCGAAAGCAGAAAAAACGCACTCGCCACCACATCGGCATAGACCACCAGCGTGGCGCCAACCCGTTCGAGGCGCGGCGTACCAAACAAAATCGGCACGCCAGCCATTTCGGCCAGCGGCAACTGCGGCTCGGAGCAGGGCTTTCCGAAGTGAGATTCGCCAAAGAAACCAGACGGCACAATCACCACCGAATAGCGCGAAAACTGCGCCACATCGGTCGTGTAGCCCACACGCACCGCCAAAGCATCGTTGCCTTTGAGCAGAAACCGAATGATATAATCGACCATCTCGTGCATCAATGCAAAGGTACGAAAATAGTTTGAAAGTGAGAAAGT
>CAVGYO010000050.1:0-10163 GCA_963633255.1 Erysipelotrichaceae bacterium | reverse complement strand
CTTGCTACTAATTGCCATTGTATTCCCGCGAATAGCGCAACTGTTGGGCGGCGTAGCCTTCGGTGTAGTCGATGTGCAGAGCACGGAAGCGGCCATTGTTGTCGAAATCGGCGGTGTAAACGGGATTGACAAAGCCTTTGTAGGGCGCAATGTCGAGGGTGGCGTAGCGTGCCAAAACCTCTTTGTGTAGGTTCAAATCGACTTTCACGGCGTAGTTTTCGACTATGGCTTGCGCTGCCGCATAGTCGCCCGTCGATTTTATGCGCTGAATCTCGGCCAGCAGTTCGCCAAGGTGCTTCTGCACCAGTCGGTAGTTGTTGATGACGACGAATGTTTTGCCGTCGCGCTGGCGCAGTTCTACGGAGTGGTCGCCATCGGCTTGTGCTTTCTGATAGACCCAGTTGGCAATGAGTTGGCGGTTGCGCATGTGCGCCTCTTCGATGTTTTTGCCTGGCTCTATGCGCATCAACTGCGTCATCAGACCGTTCATAAAGTAACTGTAGTACTGCGCTTCGTAGGCCGAATCGTTGGGCAGCAAGCCGAGTTCAACCATTTTCGGGTCGGCCATGAAATAGAGTCCAAACAGGTCGGCGCGCGCCTCTTCGATGGTGGAGCCGTAGGCTTTGAGCGCATCGGGATCGACGCCGGGCAGCAGTTTGCCCGAACCGTGTCCCAAACATTCGTGCAGGTCGGTGTGCAGGTTGTCGGTCTGACTTTTGTAGGTGTTCATCATCGCCACCTCGCGTTGACTCCACGCAAACTCCTCCACAAAGCCGTTGCCGTGTGCCGACTCCTCGTAGGCTTCGGTGATGTTTTCTATCGTTACCGATTTCGACCCGTGGGCGGCACGAATCCAGTTGGCGTTTGGCAGGTTGATGCCGATGGGCGTAGTGGGGTAGCAGTCGCCAGCCAAAATGGCGGCCGTAATCACTTTGGCCGAAACGCCTTTCACCTTCTCTTTCTTAAATTCGGGCGCAACGGGCGAATTGTCCTCGAACCACTGCGCATTGGCACTGATAGTTTCGGTGCGCTTGGTGGCTTCGATATTCTTGAAATTGACAATGCTCTCCCAACTTGCTTTCATGCCGAGCGGATCGCCGTAAGTCTCGGTAAATCCGTTCACAAAATCGATTTGCGAGGCGGTGTCTTCGACCCACAGAATGGCGTACTCGTCGAATGTGCGCAGGTTGCCCGTGCGGTAGTACTCAATCAGTTTGGCAATGACGGCGCGTTGTTGGTCGTTTTCGGCTACATTTTGGGCTTTTTCGAGCCAAAAGACAATTTTTTCGAGGGCTGCCGAATAGAGTCCGCCCACTTTGTAAACATCTTCTTGCACCACGCCATCGCGTTTCACCAGTTTGCTGTTCAGACCATACGAGATGGGTTCGGCATCGTTCGGGTCTTTCATCTGGCTGTAAAAATCTTCGGCTTCGGCTTGCGTTACGCCGTCGTAATAGTTGCACGCCGAGGTCAGAATCAGATCGACGCCCGCCTCCTGATTGGTGCGTTTGGGCAGCACATTCGGGTCGAAAATCACGGGGTCTATCGTGGCGAGCAGTTCATCGACTGTGCCACCGTTCAACGGCAGTTTTTCGGCGGGCAGACTGCGCACCGCTTGGTCGAAAAATGCCTGCGAAAATTCGGGCGTAAACTTGTCGCCAGCGTAGTGGTGGTGTATGCCGTTCGACACCCAAACGCGTTTCAGATAGGTGGTCAATGCTTTGAAATCGGCACTCGTCGTGTCCTGATTTTCGTCGGTGTAGATAGCCTCAAGTATCTGACGCACAGGCAGATTGTATTTGCAATTTTGGTCGTACATGATGTCGCGCCCTTGCAAGGCGGCCTCGGTCAGGTAGTAGAGCATCTCCTGTTGTTGGAGCGTGAGTTTTTCGATGTCGGGCACACGATAGCGCAAAATTTGCATATCGGCAAACCGATCGACCACATAGTCGAAGTCGGCCACAGCGGGCGTTTCGAGTTGTGTTTTCTGTCCGCCACAAGCGGTAAGAGCAAAGATGGTTGTCATCATCAAAAAGGATTTTTTCATAGTTTTACGAGTTTTGGAATTTCTATAAATTCATACAATATCTAATTCTATTTTGCGACTATTTTAATCGCTTTTTTGCCGCAACATGCGGTGTTCTTTTTCTCTCGTCGCCAATCTGTCCGCCTACGCAAACAGACAAAATCGGCGTATTGTACAAAAAAACAAAGTTACGGCTTTTCTTCGATATAACAAAATTCGCTGTTTTCCCTGACTTTTGCGAAAAAAAATGGTCGGGCGAGCAAAAAAATCGATAAAATTTTGGTACAACAAGAAAAAATTGTACCTTTGCGGTCGGAAAAAACGGGGTGTAGCACAGTTGGTAGTGTACCTGGTTTGGGACCAGGTGGTCGCACGTTCGAGTCGTGTCACCCCGACGCAAAAGGGCTTTTGAGAAAACTCTCAGAAGCCTTTTTTTTGTTGTTCCCCTTTTTGCAAATTACAGCGTTTCGGAAAGTGCCATGAGGCAGTTTCGGCACAGACAGTCGCTGTATAGCCGTTGCAGTTGCGTGCGTTGGCGTGGACTGAACGCTACGCCTGCGCATTGGCAGTGTACGATGTCGTCGTGGCGGCAGTCGAAAGTTGCTCCGCAGCGTGGGCAGGTTTTGGTCATAGCATCACTGTTTTTTGCGCTTTGCTGGCGTTTTGCCCGACGATTGGCAGATAAATAGCCCGACAATCACCACGGCAATGCCAATCCATTTGACCCACGGCAGTTGTTCGCCAAAAAAGGCCAGCATAATCAGTGCGGTGAACACGGGGCGAATGTTGTTGAAAGCGTTGGCGCGTGTAACGCCCAAGCGGCGCACAGCGTAACAAAACAGCACAAACGCTACTACCGACGAGAATACGGCCAAAAAGCCGACGGCCTCAAATGCTTGCCACGAAAACGACAAATCGGCCAAGTGCCGCCCGTCGGTCAGTGCCCATGCAGGAACGAAAAATATCAGTGCCGACAACTGCACATACAGCACGATGGAGAGCGAGTTGTAGCGCGCAGGCATTTTGCGCAGCAGAATGGTGTAGAGTACCGCCGAAAAGACGGCCAACATAGCCAACAAAACGCCTGTTAGATCACCAATTTCGAACGCTGTGCCGCCCAAATCGACTATCAACAGCAACATTCCCGCTGTGGAGATGACAATGCCAGCGATATTTTGCCAAGTTACGCGTTCGCGCAGCAAAAGCCACGCAAAGAGCGGTGCAAAGAGCGGTCCTGTGGAGAGCAGCGCCTCGGCGATGGTGGGCGATGCGAGCAGTTTCAGGCTGTAACTCTCGAACATGAAATAGAGAAACGGCTGCGTGAATCCCGCCAGCAGAAACAGCGGCAAGTCTTTGCGCTTCAGCCGCACCAGCGAGTGGCTCGCCCAACCTACTATCAGCATCAGCACAACGGCCATGACAAAACGCATGGTAACTAGCGTGATAGGCGGGAACGCCGTCAAACCGATTTTGGTAGCGATGCCCGAACACGCCCAAATAACCATGGCGGTCAGAATGGCGATGTATGCTTTGCTGGAGGTCATTTCAAATTGTTGAATTGGTTATTATTTCTAGATTTCTAGATTTCTAATTTCTAGATTTCTGGTTGATTGGTTATTGATTCTGATTTTTAATTTCTAATTTTTAATTTCTAATTTCTAGATTTCTGGTTATTGTTGAACTGTTGAATTGTTTAATTGAAAAAGCAATCTTCAAATTTTCAAATTTTCAAATAAAAAACTTGATAAACTTGATAAACTTTACAAACTTGATAAACTTTCGGGCGTGGCATGCCGCGCCCCTACTTTCAACTTTACAAACTTGATAAACTTTACAAACTTGATAAACTTGATAAACTTGATAAACTTGATAAACTTTTGCCCTAAATTTTCATATTCATTGCGGTGCGTACTTCGTCGAGGGTGCGTGCGGCGATTTCGCGCGCGCGGGTGGCACCATCGAGCAGCACTTGGCGTATGTATTCGGGCTGCGCTTCGAGTTGTTGGCGGCGTGTGCGTAGCGGGCGCAGCGTTTCGTTCAACGCTTCGGTGAGCATGCGTTTCAGTGTGCCGCCGCCGCCGTCGCCAATGCGTTCGGCTATCGCTTGCGGCTCTTCGCCCGTGCAGAGCGAGATGAGCATCAGCAGGTTTGCTACTTCGGGACGATTTTCGGGATCGTAGGTGATGTGGCGGTCGGCATCGGTTTTGGCTTTTTTGATGAGTGCGGCGGTCTCGTCGTCGTTAGCACCGAGCATGATGGCATTGCCGCGACTTTTGCTCATTTTCTGCGTGCCGTCGAGTCCCATAATGCTGGGCGTTTTGCTCAACAAGGCGTGCGGTTCGGGGAATATCGGCGCACAGTTTTTGCAAAATTTTTCGTTGAAACGGCGTGCAATGGTGCGTGTCATTTCGAGGTGCGGCAGTTGGTCTTTGCCCACGGGCACCACATTGCCTTTGCAAAAAAGAATGTCCACCGCCTGATGCACGGGATAGGTGTACATGCCAGCGTTCACGCTCTTGAGTCCAGCGGCCTGAATCTCCTCTTTCACCGTCGGATTGCGGCTCAGTTCGGCGTTCGACACGAGCGTGAGAAACGGCACCATCAGTTGGTTGGCTTCTGGCACATAACTATGTGGATAGATCAGCACATTTTCGCTTGGCTCGATGCCAGCCGCCAAATAGTCGATGACCAATTGTTTGGTGTTCTGGCTGATTTCCTGATAGGCGTCGTGGTCGGTAAGTACCTGATAGTCAGCGATTAGAATCATCGTTGGCACGCCCATTTTGGCCAAGCGCACGCGGTTTTGCAGCGACCCGAAATAGTGCCCAATGTGCAGTCGCCCCGTTGGGCGGTCGCCCGTCAGCACGCGGTATTTCGTGGGGTTCACAGCGATGTCGGCTTCTATTTTTTTGCTTATCTCTACCGCTGCAGCGTAACTATTTGTTGTTTCGATTTCTGACATAATCATCGTGTGTTAGTGTGTGTGGCTATCGGATTGCGTCGATCACAGCATCGATGGCAGCGTTGATACCTTCGGCGTTTTTGCCGCCTGCCGAGGCCATAAATGGTTGTCCGCCGCCGCCGCCCTGTATGTGTTTGGCGGCTTCGCGCACCATGTTGCCAGCGTGGAAACCTGCCGCCACCATCGGTTGGCTGAGAAAAATGGTGATGCTCGGCTTGCCTTCGTAAACCGTGCCGACAACGAACATAAATTTCACATCGGCAAACCGTCCTTTGAGGTGCGGAATGATGTTTTTGAACAGTTCGGGCGACGCCTCACCCACATAGCGAATCACTTTCACACCGTTAATCTCTTCGGCGTGTTCGAGCAGTTGTTCGCGCATTTGGTCGGCGCGTTCGCGCATAAACTCCTCTATCTTTTTGTGCAGCGAAGTGTTCTCTTCCATCGATTTTTGTACCGATGCCATGATGTCGGGCGTGTTGTTCAGCAGTTCGCGCAACGAATTTTGCAGGTCTTGCGCCTTGTCGAGCATTTTTTCGACGGCTGCGCCCGTGATGGCTTCGATACGGCGGATGCCCGCGGCTATCGAACTTTCGCCAACAATGCGCACAATGCCGATGTTGCCAGTCGATTTGGCGTGTGTGCCGCCGCAGAGTTCGATGGACGAGCCGTAGCGAACGACGCGTACTTGGTCGCCATATTTTTCGCCGAAAAGCGCCATTGCGCCCATGTTTTTAGCCTCGGCAATCGGCACGTTGCGGTGCTCGTCGAGGGCGATGTTTTCGCGTATTTTTTTGTTCACAGCATGTTCCACTTGGCGCAATTCGGCTGGCGTAACTTTTTGGAAATGCGAAAAGTCGAACCGCAGCGAGTCGGGCGAAACATAGGAGCCTTTTTGTTCGACATGCGTGCCGAGCAGCGCGCGCAACGCTTCGTGTAGCAGGTGCGTGGCGGTGTGGTTGGCTTCGATGGCGTGGCGGCGTTCTTCGTTCACCTGCGCTGCAAAAGTGGCTTTCGGGTCGGTGGGCAGCGTGGCGGCAATGTGTATCGGCAGATTGTTTTCGCGCTTTGTATCGGTAATGGCGATGGTTTCGCCAGCCCCAACAAGTGTGCCTGTGTCGCCCACCTGACCGCCCATTTCGGCGTAGAAAGGCGTTTTGTCGAGTACTATTTGGTAAAATTCTTTGCCTTTGGTGGCCATTTTGCGGTAGCGCAAAATTTTTGCGTCGCACGCCAGTGTGTCGTAGCCCACAAATTCGGTTTCGCCGTCGCACAGCACCACCCAGTCGCCCGTTTCGACGGCAGCGGCGTTGCGTGCACGCGCTTTCTGCTTCTGCATTTCGGCATCGAAATCGGCATGATTCAGCGTCAGTCCGTTCTCTTTCAAAATCAGTTCGGTCAGGTCGAGCGGAAATCCGTAGGTGTCGTAGAGCGTGAATGCGTCCACGCCGCTAATTTCGGTGCGATTCGATTTTTTGGCTTCGCTCATCACGCGGTCGAGCAGGCGTATGCCCGTTTCGAGCGTGCGCAGGAACGCCTCTTCCTCCTCTTTCACCACTTTTTCTATCAGTGTTTGCTGATGTTTCAGTTCGGGATAGGCGTCGCCCATGCTGTCGATGAGCGCAGGAATCAGTTTGTACATGAAAGCCGATTTCTGTCCGAGGAATGTGTAGCCGTAGCGCACGGCACGGCGCAAAATGCGGCGTATCACATAGCCTGCTTTGGCGTTGCTGGGCAGTTGCCCGTCGGCTATGGCAAAGGCGATGGTGCGTATGTGGTCGGCCACCACGCGCATGGCGATGTCGCGCTTTTCGTCCTCACCATAAGCGCAACCGCACACTTTGCCGATGGCTTGCAGCAGCGGTTGGAACACATCGGTGTCGTAGTTCGATTGCTTGCCTTGCAGCGTGCGCACCAGCCGTTCGAAGCCCATGCCAGTGTCGATCACTTTGTTGGGCAGTCCTTCGAGCGAGCCGTCGGCTTTGCGGTTGTATTGCATGAACACGAGGTTCCAAATTTCGATTACTTGCGGGTGGTCTTTGTTCACCAATTCGCGTCCGGGCAGAGCGGCTTTTTCGGCTTCCGAGCGACTATCGACATGAATTTCGGAGCAAGGGCCGCAGGGACCTGTGTCGCCCATTTCCCAAAAATTGTCGTGCTTGTTGCCGTTCAGAATGTGGTCGGCGGGCAGATGTTTTGCCCAGATGGCGGCTGCCTCGTTGTCGCGTTCCAAACCCTCGTCGGGCGCACCTTCGAACACCGTTGCGTAGAGGTTTTTCGGGTCGATATGCAGCACATCGACAATGTATTCCCACGCAAAATCTATTGCGCCCTCTTTGAAATAGTCGCCAAACGACCAGTTGCCGAGCATTTCGAACATGGTGTGGTGGTAGGTGTCGTGTCCCACCTCTTCGAGGTCGTTGTGTTTGCCGCTCACACGCAGGCATTTTTGCGAATCGGCAATGCGCGGCGCAGTGATTGGGTCGTTGCCGAGAATGATATTTTTCCACTGATTCATGCCCGCGTTGGTAAACATCAGCGTAGGGTCGCCTTTGACCACCATCGGTGCCGATGGCACAATTTTGTGGCCTTTCGAGGCAAAAAAGTCGAGAAACGACTGTCGAATTTCTTTTGAAGTCATCATATAGTTATCTATCTAATAATCAATCGAATAAGTGGCGTTTGCACTGCAATTTTGGTGCGCTTCCGCAACAGAATTTAAATTCTTGCAAAAATACGAACATTTGTGCGATTGTGCAAGTCCATTTTTTGTCCCCTTTGTTGCCGCCATTTGCCACAAAAAATGTAATTTTGTACTTCGCAAATTAGTGCGAAAGTATTTTTGGTTGATCGGTTGTAGAAAAAATTCTAATTTCTAGTTGATTGGTTGATTGGTTGATTGGTTGATCGGTCGTTGATGAGTTGAACGCATTAGTGAAAGATTGTGAGGCAAAAATAATCTTCAAATCTTCAAATCTTCAAATTTTCAAATAAAAAAGTCTTGCTTCTTGCTACTTGCTACTTGCTACTAAACATTATCAATTACTTTGTGAAATCCGAAAGGTATGGAACGCAAAATTATCTTAATCACTGGTGCGTCGTCGGGCTTTGGCAAGGCGATGGCAGCGCGTTTGGCAGCGGCAGGGCATACGGTTTATGGCACGAGCCGCAAGCCGCAAACGCAGTCGGAGGCGTGCAAAATGCTGCAAGTAGATGTAACCGATCGTGCATCGATAGAGGCGGCGGTGCAACAGATTATTGCTGCCGAAGGGCGCATCGATGTGTTGGTAAACAATGCTGGCATGGGCATCGGTGGAGCGGCAGAACTGGCCACCGACGACGAGATTGCGTTGCAGATGAACACCAATTTTCTCGGCACGGCGCGCGTTTGCTCGTGCGTGTTGCCACACATGCGTCGTCAGCGCAAAGGCCTGATAATCAACATTAGTTCGATTGGTGGCGTGTTTGGCATTCCGTATCAAGGTTGGTATAGCGCATCGAAATTTGCGGTGGAAGGCTACAGCGAGGCGTTGAGCCTCGAGGTGGCGCAGTTTGGTGTGCGCGTGGTACTGGTCGAGCCGGGCGACTTCAACACGGGTTTCACACGCAACCGACGCATTTCGACAGCCACACAAGCCGATGCCGACTATGCGCCATCGTTTGCGCGCGTGCTGCAACATATCGAACACGACGAAACTCGGGGCGGAAATCCCGATTATCTGGCGCAAAAAATTGTGAAAATCGTGGCTGCACGCCGCCCACGCTTGCGCTATGTGGTTACGCCAAATCTGACCGAAAAATTCTCTGTCGCCCTGTCGAAATTGATGTGTGGTCGCCACTTTCAGGCACTATTGCGCCGCTTTTATAGCGTCTAAACAGAACACTTTTTTGCATTTCGCTTTTTTGTTCACCGTTTTTTTTATAATTTTGCGGTGGCAAAACTGAAATGCCCAACAACGAGTATGTCGCGAAAAGTCAAATTCCACTACAACCCCGATACACTTTCGTACGAAAGGGTCTCCACCACATTTTGGGGCGTGTTGCAAAAAATGGGACTTTTTCTGCTGACCAGCCTCAGTTTTGGCGTTGTTCTCTTCGTGCTGTTCATCTATTTTGGCGAATCGCCGCGCGAAAAACAACTCGTTTCCGAAAATGCGCGCATGAAAACGCAGTACAAACTGCTCGAACGCCGTTTGGACAATTTGCAATCCATTCTCGACGATCTGCGCCAGCGCGACGACAATCTCTATCGTGTGATTCTACAAGCCGACCCAATACCCGATGGCGTGCGCCGCAGTGCGCTAGGCAACAACCGCCGCTACGACGACTTTGCCGACATGGCCAACGCTGCGCTGCTCACCGAAGCCACCAAACGCGTCGACGATCTGTCGAAACAGATCTACATACAGTCGCAATCGTACGACGAAGTGGTCGATTTGGTGAAGCTGAACGACCAAAAACTGCGCAATATCCCAGCCATACAGCCTGTGTTGAACAAAAATCTGAAACGCATGGCCTCGGGCTACGGCATACGCATCGACCCTGTGTACCACACACCGCGCTTCCACGCTGGCATGGACTTTACCGCGCCCATCGGCACCGACATCTATGTAACGGGCAATGGCGTGGTAGAATCGGCGGGCTGGCGGCAGGGCTACGGCAACTGCGTAACTGTCGATCATGGATTTGGCTATGTAACGCTCTACGCACACATGTACAAAATCGGGGTGCGCAAAGGGCAAAAACTGACGCGTGGCGACATCATCGGTGAGGTGGGCAACTCTGGCAAATCGACAGGCCCACACCTGCACTACGAAGTGCGCTTCCACGGCAAACCCGTCGACCCACGCAACTACTACTTCCTCGACCTCTCGCCCGAACAGTACGACGAAATGATACAACTATCGCAAAACGCTGGACAGATGTTTGACTGAAATTTAGTCGCAAGATGTGAGTAGCAAGTAGCAAGACAAGTGAGCAGTTAGAAGTGAGCAGTGAGCAGTGATGCGGCAAGGTCGCAATTTGAAAATTTGAAGATTTGAAAATTGTCGGTGTCTAAAATCATTTGCACAATAATCAACCAATCAACCAATCAACCAATCAACCGATCAACCAGAAATCAATTCAACAATTCAACAATTCAACGATTCAACGATTCAACAGTTCAACGCTCCA
>CAVGYO010000049.1:0-10287 GCA_963633255.1 Erysipelotrichaceae bacterium | reverse complement strand
GAAATTAGAAATAATCTTTTTAACAGCCAATCAACTAACTATGGAAAACTTCGCTGGATTGACATCGCCTTTTTCCGACTATGCAACGGCAAAATTCGTCGTTCTGCCTGTGCCTTACGATGCAACGAGCAGTTGGGTGCATGGGGCCGAGCGCGGTCCCGAAAAACTGCTCGAAGCCTCGGTGCAACTCGAATGGTACGACACCGAAACGCACACCGAAGCCTATCGGCAGGGCATCTACACGGCTGCGCCAATCAGCGAACAACGCTCGCCCGAACGGCTTTGCGAGGCGGTGGAACAGCGTGTGGGCGCACTATTCGACGACGGCAAAACGCCCGTAACCATCGGCGGCAACCACACCGTGAGCATCGGCGCAATACGCGCAGCAGCCAAGCGTTTCCCAAATCTGACGGTGCTGCAACTCGACGCACATAGCGACCTGCGCCGCACCTACGAAGGCTCACCGCTCAACCACGCCTGCGTGATGAATCAAGCCAAACAGGTGGCGCAAATCACCCAAGTAGGCATACGCAGTCAGTGCATCGAAGAGACCGACAATTTCGACCCGAACCGCATCTTTTGGGCAAAAGATATCTATTTCGACCGCGGTGCTGCGTGGGAAGAGCGCGCCTACCGCACATTGAGCGAAAATGTCTATCTCACCATCGATTTAGATGTGTTCGACCCAAGTGTCCTCGCTGCCACAGGCACGCCAGAGCCAGGCGGACTGCACTACTTCCAAGTGTTGCACTTTTTGCGGCCGCTGTTCGCCCGTTTCAATGTGGTTGGATTCGACATTGTGGAACTCTGCCCGCAGGCTGGCTTGCACGCTTCCGACTATCTGGCGGCGCGGCTTGCCTACCAACTGATGACCTACAAATCGCTGCCCGACGCACGCTAACAAAAGCAAAAAAACGCACACACACGGCCTTTTGGCACGATAATTGCCGCACTTTTGCTATCAAGCGTTGCAACGATGAAACACTTTCTGCTCACTGCATATATGCTGACCGTCGCGATCGGTTGTTGCGCCATCGACATAGCAGGTTACATTGTCGATAGTCGGCGGCAACCCATTGCTTATGCCAGCGTTTATCTGCAAAACAAGCCGCAAATCGGCACCATGACCGATTCGGTTGGACATTTTGTGTTGCAGGGCTGCATGCGCACCGACACAGCAGTCGTTTCGTTTATCGGCTACGAGATGTACGCTCTGCCTGTCGAACGCTTTTGGCCAAACAAAACGCTGCGCATTGCGCTGAAAGACCAGCCAATCATGCTCGATGCGGTGGTGGTTTCGGCCAAAGGCAACCGCCGCCAACAGCGCAAAGCAATGAAAGAGTTGTTGACGCAAATTGGCACGCAACTGCAAGCCGATTTTCCCGACGAGGCGCGCAACTACCGCGTGGTGTCGCGCATTTCGGTCTACAACGAAGGACGAATAGCGGGCTTCGACGAGATGGTGGGCAACATGGTGGAATTGCCCTACCTGCGCAATGCCAACAAACGCGACTCGATACAGGTGAAAGCCGATTTCACACGCTACTATCTTGCACCGAAAATCGACGATGGGCTGCGCAATTTCGACCAATCGCTGCTGAAACGACAGGAGAAAAAGCAGTTGCAGAAAATCGATTTCAGCCGTTCGGAGCCAATGCACCGTATGTTATGGGCGCTCGACATTGTGGATTGGTTCGAGAAAAATAGCCGCAACACGGGCCGTTGGAGCGTTGCCGAGCGCGATGCCGAATCGCAAGTTTTGACACACACCGCCACCTATCGCCTGCCAGGCATATTCGACGCCACGCTGCGCACGCACTTTTTTCTCGACAAAAATCTGCACCTGATACGCCTTGCGCAAAGCGTAGATGTGAGTGCCGACATTCCGTTTGGCTACAAACTGAGCGATGCGCAACTGGCCGCGCTCAACTCGCTGATAGTGAGCAGCGAAGGCAATGCATTTGAAAAATATCGCCTGAAAAAACTCGTTGGTCACATCGAGCGCAATGTGCTGTTTGTGCCGCAGGACGGCAAAATGGTAGTAAGCGAAAAAAACTGGGCGGGCGATGTGCACGCCACCGACAAAAATGGCCGCGCCGTCAATTTCGACCAAAAAACGACAATCAATGTCCTGTCGGTAAAGACAACTGGCGTAACGCCCTACACACGCAAGCAACTCGCCGTCAAAGCCAAGCGCACACAGATTTTCGAGCATTAAAAAACAGGCCGCAACCATTGCGACCTGCTCTCTTTTTTGGGTGTGGGCAAACTCACACAATGCCTTGTGCCAACATCGCTTTTGCCACCTTGAGGAAGCCCGCCACATTGGCACCTTTCACATAGTTGATGTAGCCGTTTGGCTCGGTGCCGTGTTTCACGCACTGCGCATGAATATCGGCCATGATTTGGTGCAAACGGCGATCGACCTCGTCGGCAGCCCAACTGATGTGCATGGCGTTTTGTGTCATCTCCAAGCCCGATGTCGCCACGCCGCCAGCGTTCACCGCCTTGCCTGGCGCAAAGAGCATTTTGTGTTCGATAAACAGGTCTATCGCCTCGGGTGTGCAGCCCATGTTCGACACTTCGCCCACGCAAAGTGTTTGATTTTCAATCAATTTGCGTGCGTCGTCGCCATTGAGTTCGTTTTGTGTGGCGCAAGGCAGTGCCACATCAACTTTCACCTCCCACGGTTTGCGTCCAGCCACAAATTTTGCGCCGAAACGCTCGGCATACGGTGCTACCACATCGTTGCACGAGGCGCGCAGTTCGAGCATATAGTCGATTTTTTCGCCCGAAATGCCATTTTCGTCGTAGATGTAGCCATCGGGACCCGAAATAGTTACCACTTTTGCGCCCAGTTGCGTGGCTTTGGTTACTGCGCCCCACGCCACATTGCCGAAGCCCGACACCGCTACGGTTTTGCCTTTGAGCGAATGTCCCGCCGTTTCGAGCATTTGATTGACAAAGTAGAGTGCGCCGAATCCTGTTGCCTCGGGGCGTATGAGCGAGCCGCCAAATTCGAGCCCTTTGCCCGTAAGCACGCCCGTGTTTTCGCGCGCCAATTTTTTGTACATGCCGTAGAGATAGCCTATTTCGCGTGCGCCCACGCCGATGTCGCCAGCAGGCACATCGGTATCGGGGCCAATCTGCCGCCAGAGTTCGAGCATAAAGGCTTGGCAAAAACGCATCACTTCGGCATCGGATTTACCCTTCGGGTTGAAATCGGAACCGCCTTTGCCGCCGCCCATGGGCAGGGTAGTGAGCGCATTTTTGAATGTCTGTTCGAAGCCGAGAAACTTCAGAATAGAGAGATTGACCGACGGGTGAAAGCGCAGACCGCCTTTGTATGGGCCGATGGCATTGTTGAACTGAATGCGGTAGCCAAGGTTGGTTTGCACCTCGCCGCGGTCGTCGGTCCACGCCACGCGAAACACATTGATGCGGTCGGGTTCGACCATGCGTTCGACGATTTTGGCTTTTTCGAACTCGGGGTGCCGCGCATAAACCTCCTCGATAGAGAGCAGCACCTCGCGCACCGCCTGCAAATACTCGCGTTCGCCCGGGTGTTTAGCCTCGAGCGCATTCATCAAATTTTGAACATCCATAGTTATAACGATTTAAGGTTGTGTCGATGTCGGTAGCCGCACAAACGGCGATACAATGTTAGCGTTTTATTTCGAGACCGACAAATTTTTTTCGCAAAAAAGCGATTGAAAATGCGCAAACGGGTGATTTTTAGCGAGTTATGTACACTTTTGAAGGCGATTTCGGATCTATTTTAGTAGCAAGATGTGAGTCGCAGGTCGCAAGAGAGTTCGAAAGTGCGACAGCGTGCAAAATAATCGGCAATTTTTGCAAAAAATTAAGATTTTTTTGCGTGCGAACGAAAAAAAATGTAAATTTGTCGGCGTGAAACATTGTGCCTACATCGCACTGTTTGTGCTGTCGTTGTTGGGTTTGTTCGGGGTTTGTGGCCGCTGTTCCGCTCCCGAAATGCCTGCAAATGGTGCTGTGCAGTTGGCTTCGGTTTCGTGCTATAGCGACGACTGCTACACGCAAGGCGGCAGTAGCGAGTCGCATGGCAGTTTGGCGGTATCGTCCGGTGTAGGTGCGCCCACGCTTTGGCACACGGGCAAAACTATCGACAATCGTAGCCGCCGTTTCTTCATCAATCACAACGCCATCAGTTTCAAGGCGGGTCGCCTGTGGAGTTGCTGTCTGCCAGCGGTGCAGTGGCGACCATTTGGCTTGCTGCCCATGGCGGCAAAACACCATGTACACTCTTTCATTCGTCTGTGCAAACTCACTATTTAGGGTATTTTTCTTCGCATTTCGCTTGCGGCGTGCGTGTGAGCAACATTTTTCGTTTATCCTAAAATAGTTTCAAAAACAAACATGATTTACCTAATTTTTCTGATTTCGTTGGCTGCCATTGTGTGGGGAGCCAGCAGTTTGGTCGATGGTTCGGTGGCGATAGCGCGTCGTTACCGCATTTCCGACTTTGTGATAGGCGCAGTGATAGTGGGTATTGGCACTTCGATGCCCGAACTGACGGTGAGTGCATACGGTGCATGGCAGGGCAATGTCGATGTGGCGATAGGCAATGTGGTGGGTTCCAACATTTTCAATGTGTTGGCCATTTTGGGTTTGACAGCGGCACTGTGGCCTGTGGCGGTAACGCGCGACAATCTGCGGTTCGAACTGCCTGTGTGCGTGCTGGTTTCGGTGTTGGTGCTGGTGTTGGCGTTCAACTTTTTCGATGGCAGTGCGGTGTGCATCAGTCGCATCGATGGCTGGGTGCTGTTGGCGTTTTTTGTGGCGTACATCTACCTGTCGTTTTGGCGCGAGCGGCGCAATGGGCGCGCCTCGAGCAGTAGCGACGACGGTGTCGCTGCACCACAGCCGAAAATCGGTTGGGCGGTGCTGCGCATTGTGTGCGGTTTGGCAGCGTTGGTTGCTGGCAGCCACTTTTTTGTCGATTCGGCTGTGGAAATTGCCCGCGCGTGGGGCGTAGACGAGGCGTTCATCTCTATCACACTGATAGCCTTTGGCACTTCGGTGCCCGAACTGGCGGCCTCGTTGGCGGCGGCGTTCAAAAAGAACACGCAGTTGGCGATGGGCAACATTGTCGGCTCCAACATTTTCAACATCTTGTTCATTCTTGGTGTCAGTTCGCAGATTGCACCATTGGCAGGTGGCGGCATCACGCTGGTCGATTACATTGTGATGATAGCGGCGGCGGCTGTGCTGTTGCCTTTTGGCTTTTTGCGCCGCATACCGCGCTGGGGCGGTCTGCTGATGGTCGCTGCCTATGTGGTCTATACCATCTATTTGGTGCAAATGCAGCAGATTTAGTGTAAGAGTGATGCGGCAAGGACGCAGACAATTGATAATTGATAATTGACAATTATTTGAAGATTTGAAGATTTGAAGATTACTGGTGCCCAAAATCATTTGCACAATAATCAACTAGAAATTAGAATTTTTGCGATTAGCGAGAGCAGAGCCAAACTTGTTTGAGCTATGCCGAGCGTAGCAAAAATCAAATGAAATTTGAATATAGAAATAATAATCGCTTCAACAATTCAACAGTTCAACAACCAATCAACTTAAACTATGGAACTAACATTGCAACTTCTGACCTTGCTCGGTGCTTTGGGCATGTTTTTGTACGGCATGAACCTGATGAGTACTGGTCTGCAAAAGGCCGCTGGTGAGCGTTTGCGCCACATTTTGGCCGCCATGACCTCGAACCGCGTGAAAAGCGTGGCAACGGGTTTGACGATTACCTCCATCATTCAGTCGTCGAGTGCGACCACGGTGATGGTGGTCGGTTTTGTGAACGCTGGGCTGCTGGCGCTCGAACAAGCCATCGGTGTGATAATGGGTGCGAATATCGGCACTACGGTTACGGCGTGGCTCATCTCGCTGCTCGGCTTCAAAATGGACATCTCGGTGTTGGCGGTGCCGCTCATGGCTATCGGTTTTGTTATGAGCGTGTCGAAACGGGAACACTACCGCAATATCAGCGAATTTATCATCGGTTTTTCGCTCCTATTTTTGGGCTTGTCGCTGATGAAAAACTCGGTACCCGACCTCGAACAGACGCCCGAAGTGCTGTCGTTTATCGGCCGTTGGACGGGCTACGGCTTTTGGTCGGTGCTGCTCTTTTTGGCGTTTGGCACTGTGCTGACACTCGTTTTGCAGTCGTCGAGCGCAACCATGGCGCTCACGCTCATTATGTTGAGCCTCGGTTGGCTGCCGTTCGATATGGCTGCCGCCATGGTGCTTGGCGAAAATATCGGCACCACCATCACGGCAAATATAGCAGCCGCCATGGCCAATGTGAACGCCAAACGCGCTGCCTTGGCGCACACGCTGTTCAATGTGTTTGGCGTGGTGTGGGCGTTGGCACTGTTCCGCCCGTTTATCAATTTTATCGGGCTGACTATCACTTGGTTGGGCTATCCGAATCCCGCCGAACTGCCAAGCGGAATACTCAATCCTGCTTCGGACGAAGCCACATCGGCACTCTACGGACTATCGATGTTGCACACGCTGTTTAACACCTGCAACACCTGCATTCTGATTTGGTTTGTGCCGCAAATTGCCAAAATTGTAACGGCACTCATCAAGAGCAAAGTGAATCCCGAAGACGAGATTTTCAAACTGAAATTTATCAGTGCTGGCGCAATGGATACCGCCGAACTGTCGGTGGTTCAGGCGTGGAAAGAGGTGGCACATTTTGCACAGATTTCGCGCAATGGCTTTGGCTATGCCAAATCGGCCATTCATGCCACGACAGCCGACGAATTCGAAAAATATCGCCTGAAATTGGTGAAATACGAGGAGATTTCGGACCGTATCGAGTACGAAATTGCCTCGTTCCTGAACGATATTCCGCAGGGCAGCGTGAGCGAACGCACGCGCGAAGGCATGACGGCAGTTTATCGCATTATCGACGAATTGGAGAGCCTTGGCGATTCGGGCGAAGCCATCAGTCGGCTATTGACGCGGCGCAATAGTATCGGGCACCGCTTCAGCGACAGCGAGTTGGCGGCCATCGACGAGATGATTGTGCTGGTCGATGCAGCCTATGGCGTGATGGTCGATAACCTGCAACGCAACGAGAGCGAACCCATCGATTTGGAGGACGCTGTGGCGTGCGAGGTGCGCATCAACGAACGGCGCAACGCCCTGCGCGACGCGGCCATTCGCGACATCGAGCAGAAAGAGTCGTACCAAGAGAGCGTCTATTTCATGGATTTGATAGCCGAACTCGAACGCATGGGCGATTTCATCATCAATGTGTCGCAAGCCGCCGCTAAAGCAAGAGCATAGCCGAATTTTGTCCGAAAGTTAAGCGTAGAGCCGTCACACTGTGGCGGCTCTACTTTTAATGAATAATGAACAATGAATAATGAATAATTGATTAGTAGCAAGACAATTGATAATTGATAATTGACAATTGATAATTATTTGAAGATTTGAAGATTGCTTTTTTCGCTTCAACAGTTCAACAGTTCAACGCTTCAACAAAAAAGGACGTGGCATGCCGCGTCCCTACTTTCAACTTGACAAACTTGACAAACTTTATAAACTTTCACACCTTCACACCTTCACACTTTCTTACTTTCACACTATTTTCGTATCTTTGCAGATGTTATGCGCCGCTTTTTTGTTGCTTATTGGAAAACATTGTTGTGCGCCGCTGGTGTCGCTGTTTTGTCGCTGGTGTCGTTTTCGGTGTTTGCAGTGCCTGCATTGCCGCTCGTGCCGTATGCCGACAAGTGGGTGCATGCGCTGATGTATGCCGCATTGGCAGTGGTGGCGTTTGCCGATTGTCGGTCGCAAAGATTATCGCGAGGCGCATGGGCGTTTTTGTTGCTGCTGCCGCCAATTTACGGCGGTGCGCTGGAGTTGTTGCAAGAATTTTGCACCGCCACGCGCTCGGGCGATTGGTTCGACTTGCTGGCCGATACCGTTGGCGGTTGGCTGGCGTTGGCAATCTGCGCTTTGATTTCTAAAAACAAGAGGAGTGAACAATAAACTGAAATACGAGATTGCGCTGACGCTGATAAATGGCGTTGGCCCTGCCAATGGTCGCAAGTTGCTGGCGCATTTTGGCGATGTGGAAACCATTTTCCGCCAAAGTCCCGAGTCGTTGCGCAAAATTCCAACTATTGGCGAGGCGTTGGCCGAGGCGGTTGGCTCGTCGCAGGTGCTTGCGCGCGCCGAACGCGAGATAGAATTTGTAACGCGCTACGGCATTCAGACGCATTTTTTTACCGATAGCACTTTCCCGCGCCGCCTCAAAGAGTGCGAAGATGCGCCGCTGTTGCTCTATACCAAAGGTTGCTCCGATTTCAATGCGGGTCGCTATTTGGCGGTGGTCGGCACGCGCAAAATTACGCCTCAAGGCAAAGATATTTGCCGCACGCTGGTGAGCGAATTGGCCAAAACGCAGCCCAATCTGACCATCGTCAGCGGGCTGGCATACGGTGTTGATGTGGCGGCCCACAAAGCCGCACTCGAAGGCGGGTTGCGCACTTTCGGTGTGGTGGCGCACGGTTTGGATCAGATTTATCCATCGGCACACCGCTCCACTGCACAAAAAATGATAGAGGAGGGTGGTGCTATTATCACAGAATTTCCGACCGAAACGCAGCCGTTGGCAGCCAATTTTGTGCAGCGCAACCGCATTGTGGCTGGCATGTGCGACGCCGTGTTGGTGGTGGAATCGGCATTGAAAGGCGGTTCGCTTATCACGGCCGAGATGGCCAACGACTACAGCCGCGATGTGTTTGCCATTCCCGGGCGACCGACCGATGTGCAGTCGCAAGGCTGTAACAATCTGATTTACAATAATCAAGCGGTGCTTATTCAGACGGCTGCCGATTTGGAAAAATTTATGTGTTGGGACAGCAATGCGCTGCCGCGCGACCGCCAACAGGCACTTTTCGAGGCGCTCACTCCCGACGAACAGGCCATTGTCGATGTGCTGCAAGGTGCCGATGCGGTCTATATCAACCATCTGTCGATGCAGAGCGGCATTCCGCTGCAAAAACTGCTTGCGTTGCTGGTTCAGATGGAGTTCAAAGGGCTGGTGCGCGCGCTGCCGGGCAGTCAATATAAAATGGTGAATTGAGCAATGGTAAAAACGCAAGCCATTGTGTTACAGGCGTTTCGCTACGGCGAAAGCAGCCATATTGTGCGCCTTTTCACGCGTAGCCACGGCGTAATCTCCTGTTTGGTAAAGGGAAAAGGGCGTCGGTCGCCGCTCTCGGCGGTGCTGATGCAGCCGCTGTCGCTCATCGACGCGCTCATCGATGTGCGTCCCAATCGTCAATTCCAATTTTTGCGCGAATGTACGCCCGATGTGCTGTTGCAAAGCGTTTCGGCCGACCCAGCCAAAAATGGTGTGGCGTTTTTTCTGTGCGAATTTCTCTATCGTGCGCTCTGCCAATCGCCTGTCGATGAGCAACTGTTCGATTTTGTGCGCCGTTCGGTTGTCGTTTTCGATGAAACCGACAAAGGCGCTGCCAATTTTCACCTCGTTTTTCTGATAAAACTGACGCACGCGCTTGGTCTTTTCCCCAATTTGAGCGACTATCGCGCAGGCGCATTTTTCGACATGGCGGGCAGCCTTTTTGTCGATCGGCGGCTCGATGCCAACACGCTCGATGCGCAGCAAACCGAGGCGTTTGTGCAACTGATGCGCATGGATTATGCCAATATGCACCTTTTTGCGCTGTCGCGGGCGCAACGCAACGATATTTTGGAGCATATTCTCACCTACTATCGCCTGCATCTGCCCGAGTTGGGTACGCTGAAATCGCTCGATGTGCTGCGCCAACTCTATGCGTAGATTTGCGCAAACGGCAAAAAATCGCTATCTTTGCGCCACTTTTGGCCCTGTAGTTCAATGGATAGAATACGAGTTTCCTAAACTTTAGATCCGGGTTCGATTCCCGGCGGGGCTACACACTTTAATTAAGAATGAATAATTAAGAATTAAGAATTATTGCGGCACTTCGGCTACCGAAATCTAGAATCTAGAAATTAGAAATAATCTTTTCAACGACCGATCAACCGATCAACCAATCAACCAATCAACCGATCAACCAATCAACCAATCAACCAATCAACCGATCAACCAAAAATCAATTCAACAATTCAACGCTTCAACGCTTCAACAGAACTTTCTCACTTTCTCACTTTCTCACTTTCATACTATTTCATCGTGAATCGCAAACTGAAGACAGAGGAGATTCGGCGGTTGTCGCC
>CAVGYO010000048.1:0-10653 GCA_963633255.1 Erysipelotrichaceae bacterium | reverse complement strand
GGTGCCCAAAATCATTTGCACAATAATCAACCGATCAACCAATCAACCAAAAATCAATTCAACAGTTCAACGATTCAACAATTCAACGATACCTTGCTACAAATGCCCAATTTTTCCGTCGAAATTGCGCTGCCAGCCTCGAAAAGCATCAGCAATAGAGCGTTGATAATCAACGCATTGAGTGGCGGTAGCGGCACTATCGACAATCTGTCGGACTGCGACGACACGCAAACGCTTGTGCGTGCGCTGCAAACGCTGTGCGGCACTATCGACATCGGTGCGGCGGGTACAGCCATGCGCTTTCTCACGGCCTATCTGACCACGCAGCACGGCCGTTGGACGCTGACGGGGTCGGAACGCATGAAACACCGCCCTATCGGTGCGCTGGTCGAGGCACTGCAGCGGCTCGGTGGCGACATTCTCTATGCCGAAAACGACGGATTTCCGCCACTCATCATTACAGGCAAAAAACTGCACAGTGGTGTACTTACGCCCCACTTCGACGAGAGTAGCCAGTTTTTTTCGGCACTGATGATGATTGCACCATACATCGAAGGTGGAATAACACTCCACCTACACAACACGCCCACATCGCTACCATACATCGAAATGACCGCCGCCATGATGCGCCAAAGCGGTGCCAAGGTGCGCATTACCGACAACGAAATTCGCATAGCCGAAGGGCGTTACCGCCCGACGCATTTTGTCGTCGAAAACGACTGGTCGGCGGCCTCGTATTGGTACGAACTGCTGGCCATAGCACAAAGGGGGCAATGCATTTTGCGCGGGCTGCGCCCCAATTCGCTGCAAGGCGACCGCAACATTGTCGAACTGTTTGCGCGGCTAGGCGTAACAACCCAATTTGACGGCGAAAATGCGGTGATTTCGTACACAAAAACGGACACGCCCGCCCATTTCGACCACGATTTTGGGCGTATGCCCGACATGGTGCCGACCTTTGCTGTGGCGTGTTGCGCACGCAGCGTCCCATTCCGTTTTTCGGGCGTCGAAACGCTGAAAATCAAGGAATCTGACCGCATCGCCGCACTGACAACCGAACTAAAAAAGTGTGGTTTTGTGCTGTCGGAATCGGGCAACGGCGACCTTGTGTGGGACGGCACACGCACCACTGCAGCCACAGAACCGCTCATCAGCACCTACGCCGACCACCGCATAGCAATGGCATTTGCGCCGCTATCGATAAAAATTCCGCTACGCATAGCCCAACCCGAAGTCGTCGGCAAATCGTACCCGCACTTTTGGGACGAATGGGCAAAAATTTGGCAGTAAACGGCTCAAAAACTCCAAGCCAACCCCACGCCACTCGGATAGACATTAAGGCTCACGCACTGCTCGTTGTATGGTTCGTAACTATTGCGATAGAGCGTTTTTCCCACGCAAAAAACAGGAATGCCTGCGCCCAATAGCGAAAGGCCGCCAGCCATCATTCCTGCGCCTATGAAAGGGGCTTTTGTAGCAAATGCTACAACGCCGCCCACTGTGGTAACAACACCAAACGAGAGCAAAAGTTTGCCTACATTTTGCAACTTTTCGCCTTTGCGGTATTGTTCCCAAGCCACAATGCACGAATTTTGCAAAAGTCGCTCATAATCGGCCTGCGCAATGACCGAATTGTTTTTCTCCCAACGAAAATTCCCATCGGCAAAAACGATGTTTTTCTCCGATTTCTTCGGTTTCACATCGCTAAACTGCAACACCACGCCATTTTAGAGCAATAGGGATTCGATGTCGGCTTTCGATAGCGACAAAATTGCGTCGTCTGCGCTGTTGGGCAGCCGATACATCACCGAATCGTCGGTAACTTTCAGAACCGAAGCCTCGATGCGCTGCAACTGTTTAGTCAGAATAGTGTCGGTGGCAGCCGCCGACAACGACACGCCACACACGGCGAGAAAAAAGAACATCTTTTTCATCGTGATAAAAGTGTTTTCTATCGTCGAGCAGTCCACAACTCGGCAGTTAAACTTTTGTGGAAACAAAAAAAAGCGTGAGAACTGAAAGTCTAACCAATCCAAGGTATCGCCAAACACCCTATCACGAATAAACAACCATCTCACGAACCATCTATGGATTCCAACAGATGGCCTATGAGCGTACAGATTGTTTCCCTCGTGATAAAAAATTGGCGATTTTTGGATTAAGAGAAACTTAACGCTTCAGTAAAAACCAAACATTTTTGGCTTCTGCAAAGATAAACATTTATTTGTTACACAACAAATCGCTCTTTTTTGTACTTTTGTGCATCGAAAAAAAGCGAAAAATTATGACACTCGAAGAGAAACAGAACGAGATAATCGACGAATTTAGCGCGTTCGACGATTGGATGGATCGCTACCAATACTTGGTGGAACTTGGCAATGCGCTGCCGCCGCTGCCCGATGCCGACAAAACCGACCAAAACCTGATAGACGGCTGCCAAAGTCGCGTGTGGCTCGTGGCCGACTACGCCGACGGACGCATCACTTTTCGTGGCGAGAGCGATGCCGTGATAGTAAAAGGCATCGTGGCGCTGCTTGTGCGTGTGCTGTCGGGCTGCACTCCCAGCGAAATTCTCGACTCCGACCTGCATTTCATCGACCGCATCGGACTGAAAGAGCACTTATCGCCCACCCGCAGCAACGGACTGCTCGCCATGGTAAAACAGATGAAAATGTACGCCCTCGCCTTCAAAACCAAAAACGAGCAGGACAAACAGTGAATCATTGAGTCATTGAATCATTGAATCATTGAATCATTGAATCATTGAATCATCGAATCATTGAATGTTATAACTTTCACACTTTCATACTAATTTCTTACCTTTGTCGCATCAAAAAAAAAGGCGAAAACGATGAAAACGAAATTGTGGCGTGTTGTGGTGGCGAGCGTACTGCTGGCGGCAGCGGTGGTGGTCGAAAAGACGGCAAATTTGGCGGTGTGGCAACTGCTGTTGGTCTATCTGGTGCCCTATCTCGTGGTCGGCTACGATGTGATTGCCGAGGCGGCCGAAGGACTGCTGCAAGGCGAGGCGTTCAACGAGGATTTTCTGATGTGCGTAGCGACCATCGGTGCACTCTGCATCGGTTTTCTGCCAGGTGCCGAAACGGAATTCCCCGAGGCGGTGTTCGTTATGCTCTTTTTTCAAGTGGGTGAACTGTTCGAAGATTACGCCGAAGGCAACAGCCGCAAATCGATTTCGACACTGATGAACATACGCCCCGACACCGCCAATGTGGAGCGCAATGGGCAGATAGAAACCGTTGCACCCGACCAAGTAATCATCGGCGAAACCATTGTGGTGCGCCCCGGCGAGAAAATTCCGCTCGACGGCTACATTGTCGAAGGCACTTCGAGCCTCAATACCGTGGCACTGACGGGCGAAAGCGCACCGCGCGATGTGAATACAGGCGACGATGTGGTGTCGGGTTGTGTAAACATTTCGGGACTGATTCGCGTGAAAGTGATGAAAAATTTCGGTGAATCGACCGCCTCGAAAATCATCGATTTGGTAGAAAATGCCAGCAGCAACAAGTCGAAAAGCGAAACTTTCATCGCCAAATTTGCGCATATCTACACGCCTATCGTGGTTTTTGCGGCCATTGCGCTGGCGTTCGTTCCGCCAATTTTCGGCGCAAATTACATCGAATCGTTGCCCACATGGCTCAACCGCGCGCTCACATTCCTTGTGGTATCGTGTCCGTGTGCGCTAGTCATCAGCGTGCCGCTCACCTTTTTTGGCGGCATTGGCGGTGCATCGCGCAACGGCATTCTCGTCAAGGGCGGCAACTATATGGATGCGCTAGCCAAAATCGGTGTAGTGGTGTTCGACAAGACTGGCACGCTCACCAAAGGCGAATTTGGCGTTACAGCCGTTCACCCCGAATCGCTCGACGAAATGCAACTGCTGCACCTCGCCGCCCATGTCGAACATTTTTCGACACACCCGATAGCCGCCTCGTTGCGCGCCGCCTATCCCAACGAAAACGACCGCTGCAAAGTCGAAAATATCGAAGAAATTGCAGGACAAGGCATTCGTGCGCAAGTGAACGGCAGCACCGTGTGCGTAGGCAATAGCAAAATGATGGACAGTATCGGCGCCAAATGGCATCAGTGCCACAAGGTGGGCACCATCATTCATGTGGCAGTCGATGGCGTTTATGCTGGCCATATCGTCATTTCCGACAAGATCAAAGACGACGCACCAGCCGCTATTGCCGATTTGAAAGCGTTGGGCGTACAGCGAACCGTGATGCTCACGGGCGACCGCGCCGCTGTGGGCGAATCGGTGGCAAATGCGCTCGGGCTCGACGAATTTCACACCGAACTGCTGCCCGCCGACAAGGTGGCGCACATGGAACGCCTCATTCAGACGAAACCGCGCGGCACAACACTCGCCTTTGTGGGCGACGGCATCAACGATGCGCCTGTGCTGGCACGCGCCGATGTGGGCATCGCCATGGGCGGACTCGGTGCCGACGCTGCCATCGAAGCCGCCGATGTGGTGCTGATGGACGACAAACCATCGAAAATTGCCGCCGCCATACGCATTGCGCGCCACACCGTGGCCATTGCTCGACAAAATGTTGGCTTTGCTATCGGTGTGAAACTGCTGGTGTTGGCATTGGCCGGCGTTGGATTTGCCACCATGTGGATGGCCGTCTTTGCCGATGTGGGCGTTACCGTGCTGGCTGTGCTGAACGCCATGCGCACGCTATCGACCAAAAGTAGCGAATAAGCGCACAAAAAGCCGAAAAAATCGAAAAACGCCACTTCCCGATTGCTGTTTTTGCAGCGTTTGCGTACCTCTATTTTGCTGATTATTAGCATAAAACCATCTTTTTCGACAAAAATAGAGCGCACATTTCCATTTGTCCGAAAAAAAGCGTAATTTTGCGCTGCATTTTGGCATATAGTGCAGCGTATGGACACATTGAGCCAATTCGAACTCACAGTGGAGCAATTAAAGGCTGGAAATCAGCACTTTGAGTATGCGCTCAACAACGATTTTTTCGAAGCACTCGACGAAACAGAGATACGCAAAGGCGCACTAAAAGCCGTTGTCGATACGCGAAAAACGGGCGGACACATCGAACTGCACATCGCCATCGACGGTGAAGTAACGATACCGTGCAACCGCTGCCTCGACGAGATGCAGCAGCCGATACACACCACCGACCAGTGGGAACTGTTTTTCGGCGAAAATGCGACCATAGCCGATGCGCTTGTCGTTGCCAACGATGCCGCAAGCATCAACATTGCGTGGAACTTGTACGAGTGCATTGCGCTCGCCATTCCGATAGCGCACACGCACGCCAACGGTCAGTGCAACGCCGAAATGATGGCAAAATTCGACGAATACGCCATCGATGAACAAGCAACGAGAATAGAGCCAGACCCGCGTTGGGACGCTCTAAAACATATTAGTACTAACAACTAAAAGTAGTTTTGTAAAATGGCACATCCTAAACGAAAACATTCGAAACAGAGAACAGCCAAACGCCGCACGCACGATGTTGCAGTTGCGCCCACTTTGGCCGTTTGCTCCAACTGTGGCGCCACACACATCTATCACACAGTTTGCCCCGAATGCGGCTACTACCGCGGCAAACTGGCCATCGAGGTGAACGCAGTCGAAGCCTAATTCCCTGTCGAATTAAAAAAGAGGAAAAGAAATCCTTGCCTTTCGGGGCAAGGGTTTCTTATTTTTGGAATAACGCAGAATAATTGACAACAGTAGAGCCGCCACAATGTGACGGCTCTACACTTAATGAACAATTAAGAATTATCTATAAATTAGAAATTCTATTTAATTGGTGCGTTGCAGCCAGCGTACATAGCAGAAGTCCATGCGGTGCGGCAAATCGGCATTTTTGGGGAACATGCGGAAGGCGTACTTGTAGGTGCCGCCCTGTTCGAGCACATATTCGAGTTTGAAGGTGAGCAACGATCCCTCGCGTTTTACCAAGTCGAATTCGCGCTTGTCGGCGATGTGCATTTTGCCTTTTTCGTCGGTGCTGGTCATCACCAGTTCTACGCCGATGCAACTGTCGTTCAACTCTTTAGTGTCGATTTTGGCAACTATTTCGGTGCGTCCGCCCACCTCTACTTTGTCGAGGTTCTGAATTTCGAGCGACTGCACTTCGATGTTGTCCCAGCATTTGGCCACGCGTTTTTTCCAAGCGGCAATCTCTTTGGCTTTGGCGCAATCGTTGGCAGTGAGTGCGGCCGAGCGTTTGGCCAGTGGTGCATAGAAACGCTCGATGTAGTCGTCGAGCATGCGTTTGGTGGTGAAGCGCGGCGTGATTTGCGAAATCGATTTTTTGATGTAGGCAATCCACTCGGGCGAGAAACCTTTGGTATTTTTGGCAAAATAGAGCGGAATAATCTCGTTTTCGAGCATGCTGTAGATGGTTGCCGCGTCGAGTTGGTCTTGGTGCTGCTGGTTTTCGTAGGTGCGTTTGTCGGTCAGAGCCCAGCCTGCGCCTTCGACATAGCCTTCGAGCCACCAACCATCGAGTACCGAGAAGTTGAGCACGCCATTCATCTGCGCTTTTTCGCCCGATGTGCCAGAGGCTTCGAGCGGGCGCGTAGGCGTGTTGAGCCAAATATCAACGCCCGAAACCAAGCGTTTGGCCAAGCGCATATCGTAGTTTTCGAGGAAGATAATTTTGCCCAAGAATTGCGGCATACGCGATATTTCGATAATGCGTTTGATCAATGCTTGTCCGCCGCCATCGGCTGGGTGTGCCTTTCCTGTGTAGAGGAACTGCACGGGGTGAATCGGGTCGTTCACAATGCGCTCCAAACGCTCCAAATCGGTGAAGAGCAAGTGAGCGCGTTTGTAGGTAGCGAAACGGCGTCCAAAACCGATAATCAGCGCATTTGGATTGATGCGGTCGAGTATCGAAACGATTTTCGACGGATCTTGCTGCGTTTTGAGCCAATTTTCTTGGAACTGCGTTTTGATATACTCTATCAGTTTGTTTTTCAGAGCGGTACGCGTTGCCCAAATCTCTTCGTCGGGCACATCGTTTATCTTACTCCAAATTTTCATGTTCGATTGGTCGGCGTAGAAACCTTTGCCGAAATACTTTTCGTAAACGGCTTTCCACTCCGAGGCTGCCCACGACGGCATGTGAACGCCGTTGGTAACATAACTTACATGGAGTTCTTCGGGCAGATAGCCTTTCCAAATGGGCGAGAACATCTCTTGCGACACTTTGCCGTGGAGCCAACTTACGCCATTCACGGCTTGGCACATATTGCAGGCAAAAACCGACATCGAGAATTTCTCTTGACTGCCAGGATTTTCGCGGCCCATATCGATAAATTCGTTCCAACTGATGCCGAGTTTTTCGGGATAGCCGCCCATGTATTTGCCAAACAGGCTCTCGTCGAAAGCGTCGTGGCCAGCAGGCACAGGCGTGTGGCAGGTGTAGAGCGACGAGGCGCGCACCACTTCCAATGCTTCCGAAATGTTCAAACCGCTCTGCACATAATCGACCAAACGCTGCACGCTGATGAGTGCGGCGTGTCCTTCGTTGCAGTGGTAAACCTGCTTGGTGATGCCCAATTTTTTCAACATCAGCATACCGCCGATGCCGAGCATAATCTCTTGTTTCATGCGGTTTTCCCAGTCGCCGCCGTAAAGTTGGTGCGTTATCGAGCGATCCCATTCGCTATTCATCTCCATGTCGGTATCGAGCAGATAGAGCGACACGCGCCCCACAGCCACGCGCCAAACATAGGCGTAAACGGTGCGGTCGGGATAAGGCACTTCCACAATCATCGGTTGGCCGTTGGCTTCGTGCACCTGCGTGAGCGGCAGACGGTTGAAGTTTTGCGCTTCGTAGTTGGCTATCTGCTGACCGTCCATCGTCAGAGTTTGGGTGAAATAGCCGTAGCGATAGAGAAAACCGACGGCGGTCATGTCCACTTGGTGGTCGGAGGCCTCTTTCAGGTAGTCGCCAGCCAGCACGCCAAGTCCGCCCGAGTAGATTTTCAGGTGGTCGGTCAGGCCGTATTCCATGCTGAAATAGGCTACCGACGGATATTTGTTGCTCGGTTTTGTATCGACATAGGCGCGAAATTCGGCATAAACTTCGTCCAATTTTTTCAGAAATTTCTCATCTTCGGCCAGTTCGTTGAGGCGTTCCACTTTCACATGCTCCAACATGGCCACAGGATTGTGGCGCAACTGGCTCCACAGTTTTGGATCGAGCGAGCGGTACAACGACTTGGCATTGACCGACCAAACCCACCAAAGGTTCAACGACATTTCGTGCAGACGCTCGAGTGTTTTCGGCAGTCTGGTTTTCACTGTAATTTCCACCCAACTGGGTTCGTTTACATGATTCACTTTTACTTCCATAATAGTCTTAAAATGGTGTTTATTCGTTTTTTTTGAAACGGTTACTTTTTCACTTTTCGCAGAGCGATGTCGTACGCTTTGTAATAATAGGCAATAAACTCGCTCCACAGGGCTTTTTGCGCCGTGGCGGCTGCGCGTGCGCGAATTTTGTTCTGCTCCACAGCCGACAGATTGGCGTATTCGGCCATCATGCCCGACACAGCGGCAACCACCTCGTGGTAGTTGTAGTCGGAACGATGCACCACGCCCACGCCCATATCGATGTTTTGTGCCGCTGGCGATGCCCACTGTCCAAAGCCCGACAAATCGGTGGTGATAGTAGGAATGCCAAAAGCCACGCTTTCGAGCGGCGTGTAGCCCCACGGCTCGTAGTACGACGGATAGGCCGTAAGGTCGAAACCAATCAGCAGATTGTAGTACGATGTATTGAAAATGCCATCTGTGCCATTGAGATAGGTTGGTACAAAGAGGACTTTCACAGGTTCTTCCTTGCGGTTGGTGAGGTGAAACCAATGGATTGCGCTCAAAATGCGGTCGTTCCACGGTTCTACCAAATTGTGCGTTACAAACGGATTTTCGAGCGTTTCGGGGTGGCGACCAGCCAGTTTTTCGACCAAATCGATGCGTGCGCCACTCGACCACGCTGGCACCAAAACAAACGCCACCACTTCGCGCGAGAGCGGTCGCTGCGACAGCGATTTCAGCGACTCGATAAACAGGTCGATGCCCTTGTTCTTGTATTCGTAACGCCCTGATGTTGAGATAAATAGCGCATTATCGGCGAGTTTGTAACCCAACAACGCCTCTGCCACACGGCGCAATTTTTCGCGTGCCGTTTTTCGTGCTGCATCGAAGCGCACGCCTTTTGGCACAAAATCGTCTTCAAACCCGTTGGGCGTAACCACATCGGCAGGTTTTTCGAGCAGTTGCGCACATTCACGGTCGGTGATGTCGCTCACCGTGGTGAAGCAGTCGGCCACATGCGCTGCCACTTTTTCGACCGAATGTTTGGCCACCATATTCAAGTCGCGTGCCATCTGGTCGCCGTTGTATTCGTGCAGATAGTCGTAGAGCGGCTTGTGGTTGCCAGCGATGGAACGCCCTATCGAGGTGGCATGTGTGGTGAAAACGGTAGCAATTTCGGGCATGTAGTGTTTGAGATACAATTCGCCGAAAGCAGTCATCCACTCGTTGAAATGCGCCACAATGCGCTTTTTCTCCAATTTATAGAAGCGGACAAAACTCTCTACCGCCATACCAACGGCATAGCCAAACATCGACGAGTCGTCGTAGTCGCCGTAGGCTTGCAGCGAATCGACGCCAAACCAACGCCAAAAATCGCCGTAAATGCTATTTTTTTGCAACAAAAACGGCTTGTAGTCGATGAGCATCACCAACGGTCGCCCGCACACATTCCAGCGGCCAACGCGCACTTTCAGGTTTTGTGTGTCGTGCGCAAACGCCACCCAATCGGCAAAATCGTCGGTAGGGATAAAATCGATGGCTTTTTGTTCTTGCCAAATGTCGGGACCGATGAATAGCAGGTGGTCGCCAAACTTTTTTTCGAGGGTACGCGCACGCGTCGAAAGCACCGTATAGATGCCGCCGACCTTATTGCATACCTCCCAACTCGTTTCGAAGATATAATCGGGTGAAATGTATCCCATCGATAGAGGTGTGTTGTGTTTTTTTTGCGGTTGCAAAGTTACAAAATGTTTGCGACATATCTGCAAACTTGGTCGTCTTATTTTTCGTTAAAAATATGTTTTATGGCATAAAATTGCAAAAAAAAAGACAGAAGCGCCACCTAAAAGAAACGCCTCTGCCTTTGCTATTGCTTGCAACCTGCAACTCGACTAAATTTATACGGGCGTAGCGAACTTAAATCCATGTTTTTGAGCCAACTGTTTAAGGTCGCCATTACTGCGTATACATTTGCGTATACAACGCTTGTCGTCTAACATCTGCTGGAAAACATTTTTGTTTTTAGCGTTAGATTTATCCATAATTTTACCATTTTCAATGGACAAAAGTAATTTCAAATTTCAAATTGTTGAGCTGTTGAATCGTTTGATTGAAAAATCAATTTTCAAATCTTCAAATCTTCAAATTTTCAAATGATTTTGTCTATGCTCTATGTTCTATCTTCTATGTTCTCAAAAAAATTCCTCACTCCTAACTCAAGAACACTTCTAACTTCTCACTGCTAACTGCTAACTATTTTTCGAGGTACGCCACGATGTCGCCTTTTTGAACCATTGTGCCTTGCTCTTTCGGCTCGA
>CAVGYO010000047.1:0-10895 GCA_963633255.1 Erysipelotrichaceae bacterium | reverse complement strand
ACAATTGATAATTGATAATTGACAATTGACAATTATTTGAAGATTTGAAGATTGTGGCGTTTCGGCTACCGAAAACTAGAAATTAGAATTTTTGCGATTAGCGAGAGCAGAGCCAAACTTGTTTGAGCTATGCCGAGCGTAGCAAAAATCAAATGAAATTTGAAATCTAGAAATTAGAAATAATCTCAATTCAACAATTCAATACGGCTCAATCGCCTGAATATCAGACAGAAAAAGTAATACGCCAACAAATGGCGAGATATATCAAAACTTTTTTGTAACTTTGCACGAATTTTTAGAGGTAAAATTTTAATGTAATTTTTTATGAATGTAGTTACAAAAACCATCACAATGGGTGATGGACGCACCATTACGCTGGAGACCGGCAAACTGGCCAAACAGGCCGACGGCGCAGTAATGGTAACCTGTGGCAAAACCATGCTTTTGGCCACAGTCTGCTCCGCCAAGGAGGCCGTTCCCGGCACCGATTTTATGCCGCTGACGGTAGAATACAAAGAAAAATTTGCATCGGGCGGCCGCTTCCCCGGAGGCTTCACACGCCGCGAAGGACGCGCCGACGATTACGAAATTCTGATAGCACGCTTGGTCGATCGCGCACTGCGCCCACTCTTCCCGAGCAACTATCACGCCGAAACATTTGTGAATGTAACGCTCTACTCTGCCGATGGCATCGAAACACCCGACTCGCTGGCTGGACTGGCGGCTTCGGCAGCACTGGCCGTTTCCGACATTCCGTTCGAAGGTCCAATCTCGGAAGTGCGCGTTGCCCGCATCGATGGCAAAATGGTGATAAACCCAACATTTGAACAACTGAAAAATGCCGACATCGAACTGATGGTGGCTGCCACACTCGACAACATCATGATGGTCGAAGGCGAAATGAAAGAGGTTACCGAACAGGAGATGCTCGAAGCCATCAAAGCCGCACACGAAGCCATCAAACCGCAGTGCCAAGCCCAAATAGAACTGATGGAAGCCGCTGGCAAAACGGTGAAACGCGAATACTGCCACGAAGAAAACGACGAAGAACTGCGCCAGCAAGTGCACGACTTCTGCTACGCACGCGCTTACGCACAAGCCACCTCGGCCGACACCGACAAACACCACCGCGAAGAGGCTTTTGCCGCTATCTGCGCCGATTTCAAAGCACAATTCTCCGAAGAGGAATTGGCAGAAAAAGAGGGCATGATCGACCGCTACTACCACGATGTAGAAAAAGAGGCCATGCGCCGCGCCGTTCTCGACGAAGGCAAACGCCTCGACGGCCGCAAAACCAACGAAATTCGCCCCATCTGGTGCGAAGCAGGCTACCTGCCTGGCCCTCACGGCTCGGCCATTTTCACACGCGGCGAAACACAAGCACTCGCCACAGTTACACTCGGCACCAAACGCGACGAAAAACTCATCGACGAGCCACTGATACAAGGCTACGACCGTTTCTTGCTGCACTACAACTTCCCGCCATTTGCCACAGGCGAAGCCAAAGCACAACGCGGCGTTGGGCGGCGCGAAGTAGGACACGGCAACCTTGCCTGCCGCGCACTGAAAAATATGATTCCCACAGATTATCCCTACTGCGTCCGCGTCGTTTCCGACATTTTGGAGTCGAACGGCTCGTCGTCGATGGCAACGGTTTGCGCTGGCTGCCTCGCACTGATGGATGCTGGCGTGCAAATCAAAAAACCTGTGTCGGGCATCGCCATGGGATTGATTTCGGAGAATAAAGGCACAAACTACGCTGTATTGAGCGACATTCTCGGCGACGAAGACCACCTTGGCGACATGGACTTCAAAGTTACTGGCACCAAAGACGGTATCACCGCCACACAGATGGATATCAAAGTGGACGGATTGAGTTACGAAATTCTCGAAAAAGCCCTGATGCAAGCCAAAGAAGGCCGCGCACACATACTCGGCAAGATGCTCGAAGTGCTGCCCGAACCGCGCGCCGACCTGAAACCGCACGCACCACGCATCGTTACCATGACGATTCCGAAAGAACTCATCGGTGCAGTGATTGGTCCTGGCGGCAAAATCATACAAGGCATTCAAGCCGAATCGGGCGCCGTTGTCTCTATCGACGAAGACGACAATGTGGGCATTGTTGAAGTGGCCGCCTCGAACCGCGCCGCTATCGACTGCGCTGTCGAAAAAATCAAAGCCATCGTGGCACTGCCCGAAGTCGGCACCGAATACGACGCCAAAGTCAAATCTATCATGCCTTACGGTGCATTCGTCGAATTTATGCCAGGCAAAGAGGGTCTGCTCCACATTTCGGAAATCGACTGGAAACATTTCGGAACGATGGAAGAAACGGGACTCAACGAAGGCGACACCGTACGCGTGAAACTGCTCGACATCGACGAAAAGACGGGCAAATTCCGCTTGTCGGCGCGTGTGCTGAAAGAGAAACCCGAAGGCTATGTCGAACCTGAACCGCGCGAACGCCGTCCGCGTCAAGAGCGTGGCGAACGCAGCGACCGTGGCGAGCGTCGTCCGCACCACGAACGCCATACACCAACAGATTTCCGCGACCCCGACAACCGTCGCGACATCTAAAAAACGCTATGCCGACGCGCGTCGCAAGGCGCACATCGGCTGGCACGCGCCCATAGTTTAATGGATAGAATGAGGGATTCCGGTTCCCTTGGTTACGGTTCGATTCCGTATGGGCGTACAAAAAACTTCTGCAATTTTCGCCAAAACCGCGTCAATTCAGCAAAAAAGCGATGAATAGGGCAACACAAAACGCCCTATTTTTCGTTTTTAGGGAATAAAAAGAAGCGATGTTGTACCCTGCACCGTACCCTGAAGCGGCGCAGTTTTTTTTAGCGGAAAACTCAATCGAAAATGTACAAATCGGAAGCGGCCACGCGGTCGAGCGGTTGCAGCACCTCCACGGCAATGCCCTTTTCGGCCAGCGCATCGTTCACCGTGTTGAACGCCAGTTCGGGCGTGTTGTTCTCCTGACTGAGATGGCACAAAAAGACATGCGTGAGCGTTTCGGGCCAGTTGTCGGCCAAAAAACGCGCCGTGTGGTCGTTGCACAAATGCCCAGTGTGGCTGCGCACACGCTGTTTGAGCGGATAGGGATAGCGCCCATTTTTGAGCATCGTTTCGTCGTAGTTGGCCTCGATAACTAGATAATTGGCTTTGGCAATGTGGTCGGCAACCTCCTTGCCGATGAAACCCAAATCGGTGGCGATGACAAATGTTTTGCCGTTGTATGTAAAGGAATAGCCCACGCAGTCGGAGGCATCGTGGCTCACAGGAAACGACTGAATGGTGAAATCGCGAATGACGATGTGTTCGCCTTTTTTGTAGAATTTGCGGCTCGACACAAGTTTTTCGGTTACGCGGTAGTTGCGGTTGATGCCTTCGTGCATTTCGCGCGTGCCGTAAACGGGAATGTGGTATTTTTCGCCCAATACGCCCACCGAACAGATGTGGTCGGTGTGGTCGTGTGTGATGAAAATGCCCCAAATCTGCTCCAACGAAATGTTGTGGCGTTTCAGTTCGCGTTTCACGGTGCGCACGCCAATGCCCGCATCGATAAGAAAGCCGTATTCGCCCGTACCGATGTAGTAGCAGTTGCCGCTGCTGCCGCTACCCATGCTCAAAAAACGCAAACTTTTTTCGTCCATCGCTTCGCTAGGAAATAGTTTGCAAAGGTACAAAAAAGAAGTCAATCGACAAAATGCATATTTTCATCATTTTTTACTACCTTTGCAGTCGAAAAAGTGTAGGCACGCCATGTACGAAAAACGGGTCAAAGAGAAGAGCATGATTTTCGGTCTTCGCGCTATCATCGAAGCGGTCGATGCTGGCAAAGAGTTCGACAAAGTGCTGCTGCGCCGTGAGTTAGACGGTGCGTTGGCGCGCGAATTGGTCGAAAAATTGCGCAGCCGTTCCATTCCCACGCAGCGTGTTCCTGCCGAGCGGCTCAATCGCCTGACCGACAAAAATCACCAAGGCGCAGTCGCTTTTCTGTCGTCTATCGAGTACCAACGCATCGAAGATATTGTGCCGCTGCTCTACGAACAAGGCCGCACGCCGCTCGTGGTGCTGCTCGACGGCATTACCGATGTGCGCAATTTCGGTGCCATAGCACGCACCTGCGAATGCGCTGGCGTCGATGCGCTGATTGTCCCGACAAACGGCGGTGCCACAGTCAATGCCGACGCAATAAAAACCTCGGCGGGCGCACTGCACACGCTGCCCGTATGTCGCGAACAGAGCCTGCACAACTGCGTGTCGTTTTTGCAAAAATGCGGCGTGCGCGTGGTGGCTGCCACCGAACATGCCACGCACACATACACCAAGTGCGACTTCACGCTGCCCACAGCCATCGTTATGGGAGCGGAAGACACTGGCGTATCGCCCGACATACTGCGCATTTGCGACGACAAAGCCTCGATCCCGATTTTGGGAAAAATAGAATCGCTGAATGTATCCGTAGCCGCTGGCATCGTCATCTACGAAGCCGTGCGCCAACGACAAAACAATTTATAATACACCCTTAAAAAAACATCTGACCCCTTGGAAATCCTATACGAAGACAACCATATCATCGCGGTGAACAAGACCTGCTCGGAGATTGTTCAGGGCGACAAAACAGGCGACGAACCGCTGTCGGAACAGATAAAAGCCTATCTGAAAGAGACTTACGCCAAGCCTGGAAATGTGTTTTGTGGCGTTACACACCGCCTCGACCGCCCTGTGAGCGGTGCAGTATTGTTTGCCAAAACAAGCAAGGCACTCACGCGGCTCAACGAGATGTTTCAGCAGCACGAAATACACAAAACCTATTGGGCAATCGTGAAAAATCGGCCCGCCGAACCCGAAGGCACGCTCGAACATTTTCTCATTCGCAACGAGAAACAGAACAAATCGTACGCCTACGACACGCACAAATCGAGTTCGAAATTGGCGCGGCTCAACTACCGCACCATCGCTCAATCGGACAACTACACGCTGCTCGAGATACAACTCGAAACTGGGCGACACCACCAAATTCGCTGCCAACTAGCAAAAATCGGCTGTCCGATAAAAGGCGACTTAAAATATGGTGCAGCGCGCTCGAACCCCGACGGCGGCATCTCGTTGCACGCGCGCTCGCTCGAGTTTGAGCACCCAGTTACGCACAAAATGGTGAAAATAGTTGCGCCCGTGCCAAACGATAGGCTCTGGCAAGAGATAACGCAAGGCGTAGAATAACCACCAAACGAAACGCAGACAAAACAGTCTGCGTTTTTTTATTTTTCGGGCAAATAGTCGGAAATGTCCTTGCCAAAACGCTGCAACTCGCGCACCAGCGACGACGAAATCTCCACCTTGTCGGCATCGGCAAAAAGCACCACCGTTTCGATGCCCGCCAACAGCCGATTGACATCGGCCAGCTGCAATTCGTAGTCGAAATCGGCCAGCGTGCGCACGCCTCGCAACAGAAAATCGGCACCGATTTGGCGCGCAAAATCGACGGTGAGCGTATCGTAAACCTGCACCGACACCCGCGGATTGTCGGCATAAAGCGTAGCGATGGTCTGCGCACAAGCCTCGGCATCGTCGGTCGGTTTGGCGGTGTTGCGCCCAACACCAACCACAATGTGGTCGAACAGCCGCAATCCACGCTCCACAATACTCTGGTGACCGCGCGTAAACGGATTGAACGAACCGGGGAAAAGGGCTTTTTTCATCGTTTGTAATTTTTCTGCTTTTGCAATAGTGGGCGCAAATAGCGTCCCGTGTGCGATGTGCGACTTTTGGCCACCTCTTCGGGCGTGCCAGCGCACACTATGCGACCGCCGTTTTTGCCGCCTTCGGGGCCGATGTCGATCACATGGTCGGCGCACTTTATCACATCTAAATTATGCTCGATGACCAGCACCGTGTGGCCGTTGGCGATGAGCGCATCGAACGCTTTGAGCAGCGTTTTGATGTCGTGCGTGTGCAGCCCAGTGGTCGGCTCGTCGAAGATGAACAGCGTGGGCGACGGCTGCTCGTTGGCCAAGAAAGCCGCCAGTTTCACGCGCTGACTCTCGCCACCCGAAAGCGTATTGCTCGACTGCCCCAGTTTCACATAACCAATGCCCACATCTTGCAACGATTTCAGGCGTTTCACAATGCGGCGTTCGGCGGCACCATCGCTTTCGGAGAAAAACTCAACCGCCTGATTGACAGTCATTTCGAGAACATCGTAGATACTTTTATCGCGATAATGCACCTCTAGCACCTCCGATTTGAAACGGTGTCCGTGGCACGCTTCGCATTCCAGCACCAAATCGGCCATGAACTGCATTGGCACAGTAACAGTGCCCTCGCCTTGGCACATTTCGCAGCGGCCGCCATCTTGGTTGAACGAAAAATGCGCTGCTGTGAAACCAAGTTGCTTTGCCAGCGGTTGATCGGCAAAAAGCCGCCGAATTTCGTCGTAGGCCTTGATGTAGGTTACAGGGTTCGAGCGCGACGACTTGCCAATAGGGCTTTGGCTCACAAACTCGACATCCGACAGCAGTTTCAAACTCCCCGTAAGGCTCGCACAGGCAACTGGCACAGCGGTGGCATCGGTGTTCAAGTGCGGTTTCAGCGCATTGTACAGCACATCGCGCACCAGCGACGATTTGCCCGAACCGCTCACGCCCGTAACCACAGTCAGCACATTGAGCGGAAATTTCACATCGATATTTTTCAGATTGTTGGCATTTGCGCCCTTCACCTCGATATAATTCGACCACGGCCGCCGCGTTTTTGGCACTTCAATGCGCTCTATTCCAAGCAGATAGCGCAGTGTATACGATTTTTCGCAGTCGGTTTTTGTAGCCTCTTTGGCCACACCGCTCCACACCACTTCGCCGCCCAAACGCCCCGCTTGCGGTCCCATATCGATAAGGAAATCGGCTTCGCGGATAATTTCGCTGTCGTGTTCGACCACCACCACCGTATTGCCCAACGCCTGCAACTTGCGCAGCACGGCAATCAGCCTTTCGGTGTCGCGCGAATGCAGTCCAATGCTCGGCTCGTCGAGAATGTAGAGCGAGCCAACCAGCGCACTGCCCAACGATGTTGCCAGATTGATGCGCTGACTTTCGCCGCCCGAAAGCGTGTTCGACAGGCGATTGAGCGTCAAGTAGCCCAACCCCACTTCGGCAAGAAATTCCAAACGGCTGTTAATCTCCGTCAGCAGGCGTTTGGCCGCCAACGCATCGTGTTCGTCGAGTTGCAGTTGCGCAAAAAAAGTGCGCAGTTCGTCCACAGGCATATCGACCAAATCGGCGATGCATTTGCCAGCGATTTTCACATAGCGTGCCTCGCGACGCAGGCGTGTGCCGCCACAATCGGGACAAATAGTTTTGCCACGGTAGCGCGCCAACATCACGCGGTACTGAATTTTGTACTGTTGCGCTGTCAGAAATTTGAAAAAATCGTCCAGTCCGTCGAAGTATTCGTTGCCCGTCCAGAGCACTTTTTGCTGCGCTTTGGTCAGTTCGTTGTAAGGGCGATATATGGGAAAATCGAACTTCGGTGCGGCGTAAATCAGTTTTTTCCACCACTCCCGCATCGTTTCGCCCCGCCAGCAGACGATAGCGCCATCGAAAACCGAGAGCGATTTGTCGGGAATCACCAAATCGGGGTCGATACCAACCACGCGCCCAAAGCCTTCGCAGGTCGGGCAAGCGCCCACAGGATTGTTGAAACTGAACATATTTTCGTTCGGTTCGTCGAACACAATGCCATCGGCTTCGAAGGCTTGCGAAAAACTGCGAATAGCCAACTCATCTATATTGCCGTATGCCACTTCGCAAGTGTTATGTCCCTCGTAAAAAGCCGTTTGCACCGAATCGGCCAAGCGGTTTTGCGTCTCTTTGTCGTTGCGCGCGGCAATGCGGTCGATCAGCAGTTTCAGCGTGTCGGTTTTCGACAGATTGCCTGCTTCTATCAGTTCCGAAATGCGGCAAAAAGTGCCATTGCGCCACACGCGCGAAAAACCTTGTTGCAGCAGGATTTCGAGTTGTTCGACGAGTGTCCGTCCGCTCGAAACATCGATTTTGGCCAACAAATAAACCGCTGTTCCTTCGGGCAGCGAGGTGATAAAATCGACCACATCGCTCACGCTGTCGCGCCGCACTTCAGTGCCCGAAATTGGCGAATAGGTGCGCCCAATGCGTGCAAAAAGCAGTTTCAAATAGTCGTAAATTTCGGTCGATGTGCCAACGGTCGAGCGCGGATTGCTGCTGATAACCTTCTGTTCGATGGCGATGGCAGGCGGAATTCCTTTGATAAAATCGACTTCGGGTTTGTTCATGCGCCCGAGAAACTGCCTGACATAGGCCGACAGGCTCTCGACATAGCGCCGCTGCCCTTCGGCGTAGAGCGTGTCGAACGCCAGCGACGACTTGCCCGAGCCCGACAAACCCGTAACAACAACCAACTTGTTGCGCGGAATTTTCACATCTACGCCTTTCAGATTGTGAACGCGCGCATTTTTTATCTCGATAAACTGCTCCATTTTTTACTTCGAAATTGACTCGATGCCGCCAAAACGCGTAAATTGCACTTTTGTGGCCTGTCCGTCGAAAAGTGCGGCTGGCAGGCAACGCACCGTGCCAAATTGCGGCATTGTCAGCGACTGCTCGGCAAGCGTTTTCTGTCCGTCAGAAATAGTAACGGTGGCTGTTGTCGGCACATTATAGAAGAGTCCGCACGATTTCGGCTGTTCGTTATTTTGCTGAAAATCAAGCGATTGTCCGTCCACAGAAAGCGAAAAATAGATAGGTTCGCCCGACAGGTCGTCGGCAGCCACCACGCCCGCATAGCGCGAAATGCGGCACAGCACGCTGTCGGTCTGCTCGCTCCGCGGCGACAGCACCATCGTGGTCGTTTGGTGGCACACCATCGTGCGACCGACAAACAGCGCCACGAGTTCTTTTTCGGCTTCGTCCAACCGCTGCAACATCATCGCCAACGCTGCGCCGTCGGGCAGTTTTTCGTTTTCGCCCGAAAGCAGATTTGCCCTATTTTCGCGGATTCGATAGATCTGTTTGGCAGCCATTTCGGCCATTTTCGGCACAGAACTCGCCACCAACGCCTCCTCGCCAAGGCACGCCATGTCGAACGGCATCAGCGTATCGCAATCGGGCTGTTTAGCGCGCGTTTTTCGCGGCATTTTTTGCGCATCAACTACCTGATTCACAGCGAGAATCACGCCTTTTTCGGAAGTCTGGATATTGTAAGCGGTCGTCTTTTTGTTCACCGCCACCGCAAAGCGTTTTTCGTCGTCGGGCACCACGCGTCCGTACAGCCGAACCGCCGCCAAACGCCACTCGCAACCGTCGTCGGTTACCACATGGCGCACGCCAAGATAACGCTCGGCATACTTACAAAAAGGACCTGTTTTGCGCAGCGTTTGCGCCATTTCGACCTCGACCACAATCTCTGTTTTGGGCAGCAGATAGCACACATTTTCGGGCGCAACAGCCGCCGAACCAACCGCCACCACCGATGTTTGCGCCGACAAGCCAACACACGCCAACGCACCGAACAATGGAAAAAAAATGCGCTTTTTCATAGATTCTACTTTTACAATTTTTGTAAACCACAAAAATAGGATTTTTTCGGCAGACACGAAAATGTGCTATTTGGCCAAAAATTTGTAATTTTGTCCCGACGAAAATCGGTAAATCGACATGGAAAAACAGAAAATTATTGCAGAGATCGACCGCCTGAAACGCGAGAAAAACGCCGTTGTGATGGCGCACTACTACCAACAAAACGACATTCAAGACATTGCCGATGTGATTGGCGATAGCCTTGCTCTGGCGCAGTGGGCCACCAAAAGCACCGCCGACATTTTGGTAGTTTGCGGCGTGCATTTCATGGGCGAAACGGCCAAAATTCTGTCGCCCGAGAAAAAAGTTTTGGTGCCAGATATGAACGCTGGTTGCTCGCTAGCCGACAGTTGCAACGCCAACGATTTCGAGCGGTTTGTGCGCGCGCACCCCGACCACACGGTGATTTCGTATGTGAACACCACCGCCGCTGTCAAAGCCCTGACCGATGTGGTGGTTACCTCGAGCAATGCGCAGAAAATTGTGGAGCAATTCCCAAAAGATGCCAAACTGATTTTCGGTCCCGACCGCAATTTGGGCAGTTACATCAACAAGATGACAGGGCGCAATATGCTGTTGTGGGACGGCGCATGCCATGTACACGAACAATTTTCGGTGGAGCGGCTTGTGGAACTGAAACGCACGCACCCTGCCGCCAAAGTGCTGGCGCACCCCGAGTGCAAAAATGTGGTGCTGATGCTGGCCGATGTCATCGGTTCGACGCAGAAACTGCTCGATTACGCCACGCAAAGCACTGACAATGAGTTTCTTGTCGCCACCGAAAGCGGCATTCTGCACGAAATGCAAAAACGCAATCCCGACAAGACATTCATTCCCATTCCGCCCACCGACAGCACCTGCGGCTGCAACGAGTGCAACTTTATGAAACTAAACACCCTCGAAAAAGTGCGCGACTGCCTGCTGCACGAATCGCCCGAAATCGTTGTGGACGAAGCCATACGCGCCAAAGCCGTGAAACCAATTCTGAAAATGTTGGAAATGAGCAAATAAATTAGTGTGAAAGTTTATCAAGTTTGTCAAGTTTGTCAAGTTTGTCAAGTTCATAAAGTTTGTAAAGTTGAAAGTTTTTCATTTGAAAATTTGAAGATTTGAAGATTTGAAGATTTGAAGATTGATTTTTGCCCAAATAACCAAATCCACAAATCATCAATTCAACAATTAAACGCTTCAACAATTCAACAACTAAAAAATCGGAAATTTGAAAAAATTCCCAACTGTGGCACGCAATTTGTAGGTGTTTGTAAAAAA
>CAVGYO010000046.1:0-11184 GCA_963633255.1 Erysipelotrichaceae bacterium | reverse complement strand
TTAATTATGAGTTATGAATTTAGAATTATGAATTTTTGCGACCAACAACGCCGCAATAATCTTCAAATTTTCAAATCTTCAAATAATTATCAATTATCAATTGTCAATTATCAATTGTCAATCATCGTGCGATTTTTTCAATCACTTCGTCAATGGTAGCGAGTTGTTGTTCGCCGCTATTCATATCTTTGAGCATCAGGCGGTTAGCGGCCATTTCGTTGTCGCCGACGATAGCAACAAACGGAATCTGTTTGGCGTTGGCGTAGGCCATCTGCTTTTTCATTTTGGCGGGTTCGGGATAGAGTTCGGCGGCAATGCCAGCGCGGCGCACTTGGCGCAACAGCGGCAGACAGTAGTTCAGTCCCGCCGCATCGAAAGCGGCAAAAAGCAACTGCACGCCGCTGGCGATCGCTTTCGGAAACAGGTCGAGTTGGTTCAGCACATCGTAGATGCGGTCGGCACCAAACGAGAAGCCCACGCCCGACACATTCGGCAGACCAAAAACGCCCGTCAGATTGTCGTAGCGACCGCCGCCCGAAATACTTCCCATCGCCACGCCAATGGCCTTCACCTCGACAATGGCACCCGTGTAGTAGTTCAAACCGCGCGCCAGCGTCAGGTCGAGTTCTACGCGGTTGGTCAGTTCGGCCGCGCGCACATAGCCAAGCACCTCTTCCAGTTCGGCAATGCCTTTCTGCCCAACTTCCGACGCTGCCAAAATCGTTTTCAGTTGCGCAAGTTTGGCCGTGTTGTCGCCTTCGAGCAGCAAAATTGGCTGCAATTTCGCCACAGCGTCGGCAGAAATGCCTTTGTCAAGCAGTTCGGCGTTCACATTGTCGAGACCGATTTTGTCCATCTTGTCGATAGCCACCGTGATGTCGGTTATCTGGTCGGCCGCACCGATAAGTTCGGCAATGCCCGCCAAAATTTTACGGTTGTTTAGTTTAATCGCCACAGGAATTTTGAACGCTTTGAACGCCTCGTCGATCATCTCGATGAGTTCGGCTTCGCAGAGCAGCGAGTTGCAGCCCACCACATCGGCATCGCACTGGTAGAACTCGCGATAACGCCCTTTTTGTGGGCGATCGGCGCGCCAAACGGGCTGTATCTGAAAGCGTTTGAAGGGGAATTGCAACTCGTCGCGGTGCATCACCACATAGCGTGCAAACGGCACTGTGAGGTCGTAGCGCAGCCCTTTTTCGGCAATGCGATTGGTCAGTTGGCGGCTGTTTCGCGCCAACAGTTCCTCGTCGGTAAGTTTGGCGGCAAAATCGCCCGAATTCAGCACTTTGAACAGCAATTTGTCGCCCTCGTCGCCATATTTTCCCATTAGCGTCGATAGGTTTTCGAGCGCTGGTGTCTCGATTTGTTGAAATCCGTAGCGTGCAAAAACGCCACGAATCGTATCGAAAATATAGTTGCGTTTTGCCATCTCGACAGGCGAAAAATCGCGCGTTCCCTTGGGTATTCCGATGTTCATTTTTGTAAAAAGTTCTGTTTTTTCGTTACTTTACGGCTGTGGCGCACCCGCGCACACCATCTTGCAAAGATACGAAAATAGTTTGAAAGTACGAAAGAGCAAAAAGTTTGTAAAGTTTGAAAGTCCGAACATTTTAACATTCAATGATTCGATAATTCGATAATTCGATAATTCAATGATTCAATAATTCAATGATTCAATGATTCAATGATTCAATGATTTTTCTCAGTGAAAAACGAGGACTTCCCACCGACAAAAAAAGTGTAGCAATTAAACGAAGGTTTAATTTAATCAATTCACCAAATTTTATAACCACTAAAAACAAAAAACGATGAAAAAACTGTTTTTGACCGTGGCCGTAGTGGCCGCCGCTGTGCTTGGCATGACTTCGTGCAGCAACAAAGAGAGATGTTGGGAAATTAAAATTACTGCTACTTGTGATGATGGCACCGAAGAAAAAGCAACTGTTTACTTGTGGGGCACGAGAGACGATGTCAACTCCAGAATCGACGAAGCAAAGGAGATAGCAGAAGAAGAAGATGGGTGTACCTTGAAAACTAGCAAAAAACATGTCAAGGCTTCGGACGAATCCGATTGCTCTGCAAAAAACTTGGACTAAAAACGAACATTTTACAGACAAAAACGAAGCCCTGCACATTGTTGCGGGGCTTCGCTGCTTTTTGCAGTGCGGTTTATTGCAGTGCGGCTAATCTGGCGGTGAGTAGTGCCACCAACCGATTTTTTCTGAAAATCTGGGCTTTTCTCATGGCAATTTCTGTTTCGATGTGGCAATCAGTGTGTAGTTAAAAAGGTCGAGCAGTTGATTCACTTTGTCTGCGTCAGCCCATACTCTTTGCGCAACTGTTTTACGGTTTGCGCCAACTGACCTATTTTGCGTTTTCCCATTTTGCAAAAATTACATCCGTTCTGATGTATTTTTTTCGCACTACCCTACTTGCGCGGTGCTTCTTGGTTCACAATTTTTATGTCGGTGGTGTTGAGACGGGCGTGCAGCCAAGTTTCGAACTGGGCGTATTGTTTGCTCTGCTTGGCGCGCCAAGTGGCGTTCACCACGGGCACAGTGCGCTTGGTCTGCGTGCGTGTGTCGATCTCTTCGGCTTGGGCAAAGGTGAGCGAAAGCACATCGGGAAATAGCACCTGCACCTCGCGCACCAGTTGCTCGGGCGTGATGACCGACTGATTTTGCAGCGAATCGATCTGTGCGTGCAGCGCATCGATAGTGGCATCGCGCGCCGCCAACTGCTCCTCTTTGCGTTCCAAAATCTGCTGAATCATCTCCGACTGCGCATCGAGGTCGAGCGTGGTGCCGCCCGTTTGGCGTATGGTCAGTTTGGCTTTCGACAGCCCAAAATCGGTCAAGCGTTTGTGCAGATATTCTACCTGTTCGGGCGTGAGCGGCTGCCCCACAAGCGATATGGTGATGCTCTGCTCTTTGGCCGAATAGTGGCGTTTTGTGCCGACTATCTGCACATTTTCGCACGCTGGACTGCGCTCGATGTCGGTCACAAATTTTATGGCTTGACTGTCGAACGAGGCTTCGCGTATCACATTCACACCGATGAAAATGCTGGGAATGATGATGATGAGCGAAAAGATGAGAATGCTGCGACGCACTTTGCGTTCGTGGGCTATATCGACAAATTTTTTGCGCGGGAATTTGAGGTAACGCACCATCAAAAATGTGGCGAGCGCAATGCAAAACGAGTTGATGAAAAAGAGATAAAATGCGCCGAAAAAGTAGATCCATTGCCCTGTGCCAAGTCCGTAACCTGCCGTGCAGAGCGGCGGCATCAGCGCAGTGGCGATGGCTACGCCAGCCACCACAGTGGTTTTCTCCTGCTTGCGCGACATGGCCACAATGCCCGCCAAACCGCCGAAAAAGGCGATTAACACATCGAAAGCGGTGGGCTTGGTGCGCGCCAGCAATTCCGACTGCGCATCGCTCAATGGTGTGAGCAGAAAGTAGGTGGTCGAAGCCAACAGACTGATGGCTGCCATGGCTATCAAATTCCGTATCGACTTGCGTATCAGGTCGTTATCGCTAATTCCAACGCCCAAACCGATGCCCATAATCGGACTCATCAGCGGCGAGATGAGCATGGCACCAATCACCACAGCCGTGGAATTGACATTGAGTCCCACCGAGGCGATGACGATGGCAAAGACCAAAATCCAGATGTTCACACCGCGAAACTCTACGCTGCGCCCGATATTGTCGATGGTGGCTTGCGGGTCGCAGTCGGCGGCAATGTCGGCAATGCTTTTGATATATTGACACACATCGTGCCAAAATGTCTTCACTTTTTCGCGGAAAGTCGGTTGCTGTTGTTCCATATTTTTCAAGAATTTTGTGGTGATTCAATCGGTGTGAAAAAGGTCGCTTGTGATGCCGTCGCTCACAAAAATGCCGTCGCGTGTCAGGCGCAAAAAGCCCTCGTTTAGCACCAATGTGCCATTGTTGATATGTTTTTGGGCGTTGCGCAGGCAATAGGCACGCTCGTCGGAGTTAAGTTTTTGTAAATCAATGCCTTTTCGTGTGCGAAGAGATGTGAAAACAAATTCGTTATACCTATCTTCGCAGGTCAATTTTTCGCTACCAAAGGCGGGCGCATCGCTTTCGATGCCGCACATATATTTTTCGGTATCGGCCACATTCCACCGCCGCTCGTCGCCGTTGTACGAATGCGCCGCCGCTCCCACGCCCAAGTAAGGCACGCCGCTCCAGTAGGCCGAGTTGTGGCGCGACTGAAATCCCGATTGGCAAAAATTAGAAATTTCGTACTGCTCAAATCCCGCCTGCTCAAGTTCATCGACAGCCGTTTTGAACAGTGCAAGACACAACTCTTCGTCGGCTTCGGCAATTTTCTGCTCGCGCAAGAGCCGCACCAAAGGCGTGTCGCCCTCGTAGGTCAGGCTGTAGGCCGAAATGTGCTGCACACCAAGCGCAATGGCTCGGTGCAGCGTGGCCGTCCATGTGGCGAGCGTCTGCGTGGGCAAACCAAACATCACATCGATGCTGATATTGCGAAAACCAGCCTTTTGCAGCGTGCGCACAGCGTTTTCGGCTTGCATGGCGGTGTGGCGACGGCGGAGAAAGCGCAGTTCGTCGTCGTCGAAACTCTGAACGCCCACGCTCACGCGGTTGAACGGCAGTTGCGCCCACGCAGTAGCCCGTTCCGCTGTAACATCGTCGGAATTGCATTCGAGCGTGATTTCGGCATCGGGTTCAAGCGCAAAATTGGCATTTATTGTGCCGAAAATCGCCTCAAAATCAGCCACTTGCAAGAGCGACGGCGTGCCACCGCCAAAATAGACGGTCGCAATGGATTCGCCGCCCAAATAGCCGCTGCGTGCCTGCAATTCGCCACACAACGCCGACACATAGCGCGTGCGTTGCGACAGGTCGGTGCCGCTGTGAAAAGCGCAGTAGATACAGCGCGTTTTGCAAAACGGTATGTGCAGATACAAGCCAGCCATTTCGCTGAAAAATGGGAGTTTTTTATTGCCTCAAAACGAGTTTCACCACATTTTCGACATGGTGCGTGTGCGGAAACATATCGACAGGCTGCACCGCCTCGACGCGGTATTTTGCATCGAGCAACTGCAAATCGCGTGCTTGCGTGGCTGGATTGCAACTGACATACACAATGCGGCGCGGCGCAGCGTTGAGCAATACACGCACCACATCTTCGTGCATTCCCGCACGCGGCGGGTCGGTAATTATCACATCGGGGCGACCGTGTTGCGCAATAAATGCGTCGGTGAGAACCTCTTTCATATCGCCTGCAAAAAAGAGCGTATTTTCGATGTTGTTGATGGCCGAATTGGTCTTGGCGTCTTCGATGGCTTCGGGCACATACTCGATTCCAACCACCTTGCGCGCCCGACGGCTGACAAAATTTGCAATGGTGCCTGTGCCTGTATAAAGGTCGTAAACCAACTCATTTCCAGTGAGTTCCGCAAAATTGCGCACCACTTTGTAGAGTTCGTACGCCTGTTCGCTATTGGTTTGGTAAAACGATTTCGCACCGATTTTGAAACGCAACCCTTCCATCTCCTCGTATATGGCGTCGCTGCCTTTGAACAGGCAGATTTCTTGGTCGGTAATCGTGTCGTTGCACTTGCTGTTGATGACATAGAGCAGCGACGTGATTTGCGGAAACATCTCCGCCAAATGGGTGAGCAGTGCCTCGCGTTCGGCACGGTCGTCGCGGAAAAAGACCAGCACTACCATCAGTTCGCCCGTCGATGTGGTGCGAATTGTCAGCGTGCGCAGAAAGCCCGTCTGGTTGCGCAGGTCGAAAAATTCCAAATGCCGCTCCAGCGCATAGCGACGAATTTCGTTGCGAATCTGGTTCGACACATCAATCTGCAACCAACAGCGGTCGATGTCGAGTACTTTGTCGAACATATTTGGAATGTGAAATCCCACGCCGTTACGCTCGATATCGGCAACATCGCCCAGTTGTTCGGTGGTGAGCCAGCGGCGGTTCGAGAAGGTAAATTCCAACTTGTTGCGGTATTCGTAAATCTTTTTCGAGCCGATAATTGGCTGCACTTGCGGCAAGTCGATATGTCCGAGACGCGTGAGATTATCGACCACCTGCTGCTGTTTGTAGCGCAGTTGCTCGTCGTAGGGCAAAATCTGCCATTTGCAGCCGCCGCAAACGCCATAATGCGCACATTTGGCTTCGCAGCGTTTGTCCGACAAATGGTGAAAATGCACCACACGCCCTTCGGCGTAATTTTTCTTTTTCTTGAAAATCTGAATATCGACCACATCGCCAGGCACGGCGTATTGGGTGAATACGACCATGTCGTCTACTTTGGCAAGTGCTTTGCCTTCGGCTGCCACATCGGCAATGGTTACCTGCTGCAACAGCGGCAGCGGTTTCTGTTTGCGCGCCATATCTCTGTTTTTTTGTTGTGCAAAGATACGGATTTTAATTCAGATGTGAGCCGATCAGCGTTTTAGGGTGATGACCGTGATTTCCGACGGGCAGTTGATGCGGAACGGTGCAGTGCAACCCACGCCTTCGTTCACATAGAGCGATTGGTCGCCTTGCTTGTACCAGCCCGCCGATTCGCGAAACATCAGGCTCGAGAGTGCGCTGCCGAACAGGCGCACTTGACCTGCGTGCGTGTGGCCGCTCAAGGTGAGCGGAATGGCGGTCTGCCCCACTATTTCGGCGCGCCACTGCGTTGGGTCGTGCGACAGCAGCACGCAAAAACCGTCGGTGCCGGCCAATGCTTTGCTCAAATCGCCGTTGTAAATCGTTTTGAAGCCCTGCCCAGCGCACGACGAGTTGTCCACACCAACGATGTGAATGGTTGCACCACTGCGTTCGATGCTGATATGGTCGTTGCGCAGCAGTTGCCACCCCAATTTTTCACGCTCAAAATTGGCCAATTTCTCCACTTCGTGTTCGCGCTCGACCTCCGATAGTTGTGCGTAAATCAGAAAATCGTGATTGCCCAAAACGCTGACCACGCCATCGGTGGCACGCAGTTGGCGCAGCATATCGGCATACGGAGCAGCCTCTGCAACGCCCATCGTTACAAGGTCGCCCGTGAAGCAAATCAGGTCGGGCTGCTGCGCATTGATGCTGTCGATAATGCGCTGCAATGCCGCTGGGCGGTCGTCGAAAGTCGATAGGTGTAAGTCGCTGATTTGCACGATTTTGTAGCCATCAAATTCCGATGGAATGTCGGGATTGGCATAGTCGGTTTGGTTCACCCAAATGCGAAAACGCCCCCAAACAAAGCCGTATGCTATGGCCAACAGCACAACGCCCACCAATCCGAGTGCGCTCCAACCGAAAGGCGCATAAGGTGGCATCGGCCATTTGAAAATGGCGGCTACAAGCAGCCAAACGCACCAAACAATGTGCGGCACAAGGCAGACCAGCGCGCACGCCATCAACGCCGTTATCAGCAACATTACAATTGCTATCATCGTTGCAAATTCTGCGTAAAATGCTGATTATCTGTTGTTTTTGCGTTTTTCTACACGCCAAACAATCGGTACTGCGATTGCCGCAGCCAGCACAATGAACGGCCACAACTGCACAAGCCAGAGCAAAAAGACGACAAACCACTGCCCTCCCGTTTTGAAGGCGTTTGCGATTTGCGAGCCGCTCTCACGGACATTCACATTTTGCAGTTCGAAAAAGTCGATGTCGCAACGGCTGTAAGCCACTTGGCGGTCGAGGTAGCGCAGTTGCCGCTCGGTCGATTCAATTTCGGAGCGCAGTTGGTTCATTTCGCGCTCTATCGACAGCATATCGTTCACGCCCGTGGCTTTGGCCAGCAGCGTTTTGTAGCGTTTTTCGAGTTCGCGCTTGTTTTCGAGGCGCGTTGTCAGGTCGATGTAGTTGGTGGTAACATCTTCTTGCGACACACTTTTGCTCTCGATACGCATGGCACCGCTTTCGACCACAGCCATGAATGTGTCGAGCCGCTCGGCTGGCACACGCGCCGTGATGTGGCAACTTTTGCGGTCGCTCTCACTGGTCGTGTTTTCATCGTCGATGAGACCTGCAAACTGGCTCACGCACGCTTCGATGTAAGTTTTGGTGGCTTCCACATCGTTGGTTTGGAAGGTGATTTCGGCGGTGCGCGTCAGTTTTTGCGCAATATCGTTCGAATTTGGCGTTGCAGCAGCGGCACTGTAAAGCGCCATTTTGCCTTGGCGCGGCGAAATATCGGCGGTCATCAAATTGGCTTCGGCTGACAACTCCATGCCGTCGTCGGGGGTGGCGGTGCAGGCTGCCAACAAGAGCGAAACCGCTGCGGCTGCGAATAGTTTGTAGTTTTTCATAAGGGTCTGTTTTTGTTTCGACAAAGATACTTTTTTTTCTTTTTCGGTGCAAAAATCGTTCCAAACGCTGCGCAAATTTCTTTTTCTGCGCAAATATGGCTACTTTTGCAGTCGATGAACGACGCTACCCGACAGTTTGTTTTTGCTCACCAGTGCGACGATGTGCGTGCGCTGGCGCTGCGTGGTGCGCCCGAGGGTGTGGATTTGCGCTATGCATTGCAGCAGATAGAGGCGCGGCAGATTTTGGTCGACAAAGTGCCGAGTTGGGCGCGCTGTCCCGATGTGGAATTTCCGCCGCATTTGTCGGTCGAACAGTGCTCGTCGGAGGCGGCAGCACGCTACAAAAGCGGACTTTTGTCGGGGCATTCGTTGGTCGATTTGACGGGCGGTTTGGGTGTCGATTGCCATTTTCTGGCGCAGCGTTTTGCGCAAACCGACTATGTAGAGCGTGAACCGCATCTTGCGGCGTTGGCGGCGCAGAATTTTGCCGTTTTGGGCGACAAAATTCGTGTGCATCAAGCCGATTGCGAAGACTTTTTGCCGACAATGCCGCCAGTCGATGCCATCTATCTCGACCCTGCGCGGCGCAATATGGCGGGGCGCAAAACCGTTGCGCTGGCCGACTGTACGCCCAATGTGGTTGCTTTGCAAGAGTTGTTGCTCGAAAAAGCGCAGCAAGTGCTGGTCAAACTGTCGCCAATGCTCGACATTGCGCAGCTCGTGCGCGAACTGCGCTGCGTGAAGGCGGTTCACATTGTGGCTGTCGGCAACGAATGCAAAGAGATATTGGCATTGATGGCGCGCTGTTTTGTGGGCGAACCGACAATTTTTGCCGTCAATCTGCCTGATAATGAGGCGTTTGCACTCCGTTTGTCGGACGAAAAACAGGCGGCGTGCCTTTGGGCGGATAGTCTGCAACACTACTTGTACGAACCAAACGCTGCTCTGCTCAAAGCGGGCGCGTTTCGCAGCGTGGCGGTGCGCTACAACCTGCGTAAATTGCACATCAACAGCCACTTATACACTTCCGATGAGTTTCTGCCCAATTTTCCCGGGCGGCAGTTCGAGGTTGTTGGCACCGCTCCATTCGACAAGAAAATCGGCAAAACGCTCTTGGCCGATGTGGCAAAAGCCAACTTGACCGTGCGCAATTTTCCGCTTTCGGTAGCCGAAGTGCGCAAAAAACTGCGCCTCACCGAAGGTGGCGACATCTATCTGTTTGCCACTACCCTCGCCGACGGGCAGCGCGTGATTGTGCGTTGCCGAAAAGCGTAGGCTATGCCTCGCACAGATGTTCGAAGACGAAAAACAGTCCCAGCGCAATAAACAGCGCACCCACGCCCCAACGAAACCATTTGCCAATGTGCCGCACACGGTCGTAGAAACGGCTGATGCTGTCGTAACTGAACGCCAAAATCCATGCGATGACCAGCACGGGCAACGCCACAACGATGGCAAAAAAGACGATGTGCCAAATGGAGATATTCGGTTGCGCCACCATGCCAAAAAAGAGTGCGGCGTTGGTTGGGCAGAACGCCAGCGACAGCACCGCCCCAAGCAGCAACGACCCGACAGCATTGGGTTTGACGCGGCTTTCGACCTTGCCCGACAGTGCACTACTTTTGAACGCAGGCAAAAATTCGGCGACGAACATCAGCACGCCCATCAGCACAAGAAACGGCGCAAGCATCAACTCGCCATATTCCGAAAAAAAGTCCTGAATGTGCAGAATATCGGCACCGCTGCGCAGGAGCAACATCAACGCTGCGCCCAAAATACCGAACGCCAGCGTGCGGCCAAGCGTGTACCACAACCCATTGAGAAAGACGCGTTTCGGGTTGTCCAAGTCGCGGCTCACATAGCCGATGGCGGCAATGTTGGTGAGAATGGCGCACGGGTCGATGGCAAACACCAACGCCAGCAAAAAAGTTACCCACCAAGGCGAGGCGGAAGAAAAATTTGTTATTATTGTCGAAAAATCCATGTTTGTTGTGTAAAAAATGAGGAATGATGCGGCAGAGCCGCAATGACAAATTTCTAGATTTCTGGTTGATTGGTTGATCGGTTGATTGGTTGATCGGTCGTTGATAAGTTGATAAGTTGACAAGTTTAATTGTTGAAGCGTTGAATTGTTGAAGCGGTTATTTGTTTTTTTGAGGCTAATCCGACAATCTGAAATCTGAAATCTGAAATCTGAAATCTGAAATCTGAAATTTGAAATCGGTTCTTGCCGCATCACTCCTCACTCCTCATTCCTAACTCCTCACTTTTCTTGCTACTTGTATCTTGCTACTTGCTACTTGCGACTATTTTCTATCAACTTTTTCGCTTGTTCGAGATTGAGGTTTTTGCCGACGGACACCACCTTTTCGTCGATGACGATGGCTGGCATGCGCCACACTTTGTAGCCGAGAATGGTTTTCACATCGGTTATTGGCAGCACCTCGATGCCGCCGATTTCGGCCGCTGCTGCACGCACGGCTTCGAGCGTGGCTTTGCAACCCGAACAATCTGTTTCAAGTAGAACTTTTATGGTCATTTGTTGTTGAATTGATTTTTGGTTGATTGGTTGATCGGTTGATCGGTTGATTGGTTGATTATTGTGCAAATAATTTTGGACACCAGCAATCTTCAAATCTTCAAATTTTCAAATCTTCAAATCAAAAATTTTCTCTTTATTGCTTCTTTTTTCGTTCATTTCTTTTGACGACCAAAAGAAACGAACCAAAGAAAAGTCGCGGCAGGGGCGCGAGCGTTGCCAAAAATTGGCGGTTTTGGTTTCGGCGTCGTTAAACTCGCTACGCTCAAACAGTAACGCCGCTTTTTCGAAACACAAAACCTGATTTTTGACACTCGCCGCCCA
>CAVGYO010000045.1:0-11291 GCA_963633255.1 Erysipelotrichaceae bacterium | reverse complement strand
CTTCTCACTATTAAAATTCTCACCTATAAATTTTCAAGCGTTGTCCGATGCGAATCATCGAGCCACGCAAGCCGTTCCACCGTTTTATTTGGTTCACTGTGCAGTGGTAGCGTGCTGCAATGCCGCCCAGCGTGTCGCCCGAGCGCACTTTGTAGTAAATCAGTCGCCCATCGCCCGATGGATTGTAGGCGGCAGGCTTCACCTCGGCACGATTGGCCACCAATTCGGCGGCACGGTGCAACGGAATGGTGTCGCTGTTGGCAATGTAGTCGCCTATTTGGTTGAGCGGCAGCACCAGCGGATAGGGTTTGATGTTTCCCGGAATGATGTCTTGCCGATATTGCGGATTCATAAAACGCAGTTCCTCCATCGGTATCGACAGAATGTCGGACACCTGTTGCAGATTGATGCGTTTATCGACCATAATCGTGTCGGTTGCCACGGTGATAGTTGGCTCTACGGGACAGATGTTGTGTTGGTCGTAGTAGTTCATCACATAGTTGGCAGCGATGAAAATTGGCACATAACTGCGTGTTTCGCGCGGCAGGTAGGGATAGATTTGCCAATAGTCTTTTTTGCCGCCGCCAGCGTAGCGCGTGGCTTTGGCCACATTGCCAGGGCCGCAGTTGTAGGCGGCAATCACCAAGTGCCAATCGCGGTAGATGTTGTAGAGGTCGCGCAGGTAGCGTGCAGCCGCATCGGAGGCTTTCAGTGGGTCGCGCCGCTCATCGACAAGACTGTTCACTTCGAGTCCGTAGAGGCGACCCGTTGCCACCATAAACTGCCACAAGCCAGCGGCACCCGCCCGCGATGTGGCGCGTGCGTTCAACGCCGATTCGATAACGGGCAGATATTTCAGTTCCAGCGGCACGCCGTAGCGTTCGAGTGCGTTTTCGAATATCGGGAAATAGTATGTTTCGCCCAAACCGAGCATATAGCCCACTTTGTCGGGGCGTTGCAGGTAATGTTCGATAAACTTTTTCACAATGTCGTTGTAGGGCATCTCCATGACATACGGCAGTTTTTGCAGCCGTGCGATGTACTCTTCGTTGGTTGCCAAATTCATGCCTGTGTCTTTGGTGCAATCGCCTATTTTCACATTTTGCAGGTACCAATTATGCACTATCTCGTCGAGATCTTCGTCGAAATCGGCAGGAATGACCGTGACGGTGTCCTGCATTGTGGTCAGAAGCACCGAATCGGTAGCCGCCTCTTCGGCAAGTGTTACAGACAAAGGCAGTGCCGCCACCAAAATCGCTAAAAATTTTCTATTCATTCGTTTTTTTTCTCTCTTTACAAACTCATTTCGCCACGCAATGGCGTGCGCATCAACTTTTTTATAAGGTCGCTGTCGGTATATTGTCCGAGCAGATACATCAGTTTGGTTACGGCAGCTTCGGTTGTCATGTCGTTGCCGCTCACTACGCCAGCGCGTTGCAGATTGAGGCTCGTTTCGTAGCGCCCCATCTCTACATTGCCAGCGCGACATTGCGTGATATCGACCACCACAATGCCTTTGTCGGTTGCCTCTTTGAGCGACAAGTAGAGCCACTCGCTGCTCGGGGCGTTGCCTGCGCCGAAACTTTCGAGTACCACGGCACGCAAACCGTCGATTGACAAAATTGCTCTGACGGTCGCTTCGTCGATGCCGGGGAAAAGTTTGAGAATGGCAATGTGCGTGTCCAACTTGGTTTGAATGCCAAATTTGCGTGGCGCACTTGCACGATGAATGGCATTGGCAGCGTATTTGATATGAACGCCCGTTTTGGCCAATTCGGGATAGTTGAACGAAGCAAAAGCGTTGAACTCTTCGGTGGTGCGCTTAGTGGTGCGGTTGCCGCGCATCAGTTTATTTTCGAAAAAGAGGCAGACCTCTGGCACGCATGTGCGGCCGTGTTCGTCTTTGGCGGCTGCCAGTTCGATGGCGGTAATCAGATTTTCTTTGGCATCGCTGCGCAAAACGCCCACAGGCAACTGCGCTCCTGTGAAAATGACAGGTTTGCCCAAATGTTCGAGCATAAAACTCAATGCCGAAGCCGAATAGGCCATCGTGTCGGTGCCGTGTAGCACCACAAAACCATCGAAACGATCGTAGTTGTCGCGTATAATTTCGGCAATGCGCACCCACGCTTCGGGCTGCATATCCGACGAGTCGATAAGTGGGCAGAACGACACCGACGAAATATCGACATGCAGCATCTTCAGTTCGGGAATCAGGCTCAACACACGGTCGCTGTCGAGCGGTGCGAGTGCCTGCGTCGATTGGTTTTCGCCCATACTGATGGTGCCGCCCGTGAAAATCAGCAGCACGGAACTGCGCTGTATGTTTTTCGGTGCGCTCATTCTACGGTTACAGATTTTGCCAAATTGCGCGGTTGATCCACATCGCAGCCTTTCACCACCGCAATGTGATAGGCCAACAGTTGCAGCGGCACCACCGCCAAAAGCGGCGCCAAGCACTCTTCGGTGCGCGGTATGGTGATGGTGTAGTCCGACATTTTGCGGACAATCTCGTCGCCTTCGGTAACAATAGAGATGATGCGGCCTTTGCGCGCTTTCACCTCTTGAATGTTGCTCACCACTTTTTCGTAAGTGCCGCAATGTGGCGCAATCACTACCACTGGCATCTCTTGCGAAATGAGTGCGATAGGTCCGTGTTTCATCTCGGCAGCGGGATAGCCTTCGGCGTGTATGTAACTGATTTCCTTCAGTTTGAGTGCGCCTTCCAACGCCACGGGATAGTTGTAGCCGCGCCCGAGATAGATGAAATTTTGCGCATAGGTGAAAGTTTTTGCAAACTCGGCGATATGGTCGTTCTGCTTCAGAATTTCGGCGATTTTATCAGGAATTTTTCCAAGTTCCGACACAATTTGCAGGTAGCGCGCCTCGTCGAGCGTGCCTTTGGCGCGACCAATCATCAGTGCAAGCATGGTAAGCACCGTAACTTGCGCCGTAAATGCCTTGGTCGATGCCACACCAATTTCGGGACCGACATGCGTGTAGCAACCACTGTGCGCCGCACGCGGAATGCTCGAGCCCACCACATTGCAAACGCCAAAAATGAATGCGCCGTACGATTTTGCCAGTTCGATGGCGGCCAGCGTGTCGGCGGTTTCGCCCGACTGCGAGATAGCAATCACCACATCGTCCTTGTTGATGACGGGTTTGCGGTAGCGAAACTCCGACGAATACTCCACTTCCACTGGAATGCGTGCAAACTCCTCGAGGGCGTACATGCCGATGAGCCCCGCGTGCCACGAAGTGCCGCAAGCGGTGATGATGATGCGTTTGGCGTTGAGAAAACGCTCTTTGTTGTCGATAAAACCTGCGATGGTTACATTGTTTCGGTCCACATTCACACGGCCGCGCATACTTGCCGCCAAAGTGGCTGGCTGCTCAAAAATCTCTTTGAGCATAAAGTGCGGATAACCACATTTTTCCAACTGCGAGAGCGTCATCTCGAGTTGCTTGATTTCGGGCGTTTTCTGCACATTGCCTATGGTTGTGATGTCGAGTTCTTTGCTGCGCTCGATGGTAACCACCTCTTCGTCTTCGATATAAACCACTTTGTTGGTATATTCCACGATGGGCGTAGCGTCGGAAGCCAGAAAATACTCGTCGTCGCCAATGCCAACTACCAGCGGACTGCCTTTGCGTGCTGCCACAATCACATCGGGATTGGAACGGTCGAGAACCGCAATAGCATACGCGCCAATTACCTGATTCAGAGCGAGTTGCACGGCCGTTTTCAGGCTCACATTGTCGGTGCGTTTGGTGTATTCTATCAGTTGCACAAGCACTTCGGTGTCGGTATCGCTTTTGAAAGTGTAGCCGTGTTTTATCAAGCCTTGCTTCAGCACCGCATAGTTTTCGATAATGCCATTGTGAATTATCGCCAACTCTTCCGATTCGGAGTAGTGTGGGTGCGCATTCACGGTGTTTGGTTCGCCGTGTGTTGCCCAGCGTGTGTGCGCTATGCCAATGGTGCCGCTCACATCTTTGTCGGCGGCGAAAGCCTCCAATTCGGCAACTTTTCCTTTGGTTTTGTACACATTCAGTTTGCCTTGCGGATTGATGAGTGCCACGCCTGCGCTGTCGTAGCCGCGGTATTCGAGGCGGTGCAGCCCCTTGACGAGGACTTGGTAAGCGTCGCGCTTACCGATATAACCAACTATTCCACACATTTTTTCGTTAGTTTTTTGTTAATTTTTAAGGTGCAAAGTTCGTGTTTTTTCGTCAAAAACGCAATATATAGTGTGTAGTTTTTTGTTTTTTCGTGCCAATAGTGCGCCTATTCGCAAAAGTTTGAGTAATTTTGTCCGATTTTTCATGCGTAAAAAATGCTTGACGACGAACTCTATATGCGCCGCTGTTTGCAGTTGGCACAGCAAGCCGAAGGCGATACCGCTCCCAATCCGATGGTTGGGGCTGTGGTGGTGTGCGATGGCAAAATTATTGGCGAAGGCTACCACCACCGTTGCGGCTTGCCCCACGCCGAAGTGAACGCCATCGCCTCGGTGAAAAACCAAGAACTTTTGTCGCGATCGACGCTCTATGTCAATCTCGAACCCTGTTCGCACTACGGCAAAACGCCGCCTTGCGCCAAACTCATCATCGAAAAAGGCATTCCGCGCGTGGTGGTGGGCATGGGCGACCCCAACGCCAAGGTAAATGGGCGCGGCATCGCTATGTTGCGCGAGGCGGGCATTGTGGTAACGGAACATGTTTTGGAGGACGAATGTCGCTGGCTGAACCGCCGTTTTGTAACCTTTCACACAAAAAAAAGACCCTACATTCTGCTCAAATGGGCGCAAACAGCCGACGGATTTATCGATAAAATCAGAGAAAATGCCGACACGCCGCCGCTCCGCATTTCGAACCAAATTACAAAAACGCTCAACCATCAAATTCGCTCGGTAGAATCGGCTATTTTGGTGGGGACAAACACCGCGCTGCTCGACAATCCGCACCTCACATCGCGCAAGTGGGACTCCCGAAATCCTGTGCGCATGGCCATCGACCGCCAGCGACGCATTCCAGCCGACTACAAACTGCTTGACGACAGCACAAAAACCGTGATTTTCTCCGATAAAAACGCCAAAATTGGACAAAATACCACTTTTGTGAAAATTGACTTTTCGCACGACATCGTGCCGCAAATTTTGACCTATCTCTACGAAAATGAACTGCAATCGCTGATTGTCGAAGGCGGTCGACAACTGTTGCAAGCCTTTATCGACGATGGTTTTTGGGACGAAGCCCGCATCGAAACCGCACCCATCACCATCGGCAACGGCGTAAAAGCACCCTATTTCCCGATGAAACCAGACAAAATCGAATTTTTCGGCGACAATATTTTAGTGGGAAGTTATAGAGTGTGAAAGTAGGGGCGCGGCATGCCACGCCCGAAAGTTTATCAAGTTCATAAAGTTCATAAAGTTTTGTTGAATCGTTGAATCGTTGAATTGTTGAATTGAAAAATCAATCTTCAAATTTTCAAATAATTATCAATTGTCAATTATCAATTGTCAATTATCAATTATCTTGCTTCTTGCTACTAAAAAATTGAAATTACAATGCTCTTCCCTGAACCCGTTTTTGGTCCCATACATAGCCGCCGTTTGGGCGCGTCGTTGGGCGTGAATCTGCTCCCGCCAAACGCCAAAGTCTGCTCGTTCGAGTGCCTCTACTGCGAATGCGGTTTTGCCACAGCGCACGGCGAGGCGCGCATTCCGTCGCGGCACGAAATTGCCGAAAAACTCGAGGCAAAATTGCGCGCGTTGTCCGCCGAAAATGCGCCCGTCGATGTCATCACTTTTGCAGGCAATGGCGAACCGACGCTGCACCCACATTTCGGCGAAATAATCGACGATACCATTGCGCTGCGCAACCACTACTATCCAGCGGCAAAAGTGAGTGTGTTGTCGAACGCCACGCGCATTCACCGACCATCGGTGCGTGCCGCGCTGCTCAAGGTGGACAACAACATTCTGAAACTCGATTCTGCCATCGAAGCCACCGCAAAACTGATAAATCAGCCACGCCACCCCGACTTCTCGATAGCAAAAATTGTCGATGAAATGGCGACTTTTGACAATGTGGTGGTGCAGACGCTCTTCTTCACAGGCAACTACAACGACCAGCATATCGACAACACGACAGAAACAGAAATTGCCGCTTGGCTCGATGCACTGCGCAAAATCAATCCGCGGCAGGTGATGATCTACTCGCTCGACCGCGCCACGCCTGTCGAAAGTCTGAAAAAAGCCGACCTAGCGACCCTCGACGCCATCGCTGCACGCGTGCAAGCGTTGAGCTACGACACGCTGGTAACGCAATAACGCACCAAAAATGAACACGCTGCTGCCGAAAGCCATTGCGCAAGTCGAAGGCAACCGCATTTTGGTCTGCCCACTCGATTGGGGTTTGGGACACGCCACGCGCTGTGTGCCAATAATCAGAGCGTTGCTGGCGGCCAACAAGCAGGTGATTTTGGCAGCCGATGGCGCAGCCTACCAATTTTTGCAGCAAGAGTTCCCCGATTTGCCGCTCGTCCGTTTTGCTGGACTCACGGTGCGCTATTCCGCTGCACACTCGCAAGTGGGAGCAATGTTGGCGCAGTTGCCAAAATTTCTTTTCCAGATAGCGCACGAACACCGTAATTTGAAGAAAATCATTGCGTTACACAAAATCGACGCCGTCGTTTCCGACAACCGTTTCGGACTCTGGACACACCGCGCGCAGTGCATCTACATCACGCACCAACTGATGGTGAAAATGCCGCCGAAATGGCGTTTTTTGGAGAAAACCGTCTGGAAAATTCACCGAAAAATCATTCACAAATACGATTTTTGCTGGATTCCCGACAGCGAAACCGAGCAACTTGCTGGCGATTTGGCGCACAAGTACAAATTGCCAAAAAATGGCGTTTTCATCGGCATAATTTCGCGCTTCGACGCACAAAAAAAGTGTTCAAAACCTGCCGATTTCGACGCTATCGGCATCACTTCGGGGCCAGAGCCGCAGCGCACACACTTCGAAGAGCAGTTGGTGCGGCTCTTTACTGCCGAACGAGGGCGCTGCCTCGTTGTGCGCGGACTGCCAAACGAACCAAAAACACGGGCGACCATTGGCAACATCACTTTCGGCAACCACCTGACAACCAGCGAAATGCAACGACTTTTGCAGACCACGCCGCGCATTGTCTGCCGTTCGGGCTACTCTACACTGATGGACTTGCGCACGCTCGGACGCACCGCCACGCTAGTGCCAACGCCCGGACAGACCGAACAGGAGTATTTGGCCGAATATGCCACCCGTTTCGGCTTCGATACGCTTGCCCAAAATTGATTTTCCGAAAAAGTAAAAAATCGGCGGTTTAATCGGCACTTTTTGCCCATTTGTCGGTACAAAATTTGTGCAAAAACAAAAAAAGTGCGCCATTCCTGCTTCCCAATCCGAAAAAATGCCTACATTTGTGGTTTGAATCGGTCGACGAAAAAATGCGGTAAAATGGTCGAAAACCTATTTTTTTACCGCTGCCGCCGTAAAATTTGGATTTTATGAGAGTGCTTGTCATCTGTTTTTCGGGCATCAGCAATGTTGCGTCTATCGTGCCACCGCTCGATGCGCTCGACAGACGGTATCCGCAGCACGAATTTACGGTATTGAGTCGGCACTTTTTGCAGCCGTTGTTTGCTCACTTTGCGCATGTTGCGTTTGTGGGGGCCGACATTCGCCGCAAGCACAAAGGGCTGCGTGGCGCGCTCAAACTCTTTGGTGCATTGCGTCGCCAGCGGTTCGATGTAGTGGTCGATTTGCAAGATTCGCCGCGCACACGCCTATTGCGGCGGCTATTCAGGCTGTGTGGCACAAAAGTGGTGGTCGTCGACAAGCAGCGCACCGAACGACGCCAGTTGATACGCCTCGGAGCGCAACGATACAAGCCGTTGAAGCCGATTTTTGAGCGTTACAGCGAGGCTTTTGCGCAGATAGGGCTGCAAACCGACGACCAATTTGTGCGCATTCCGCCCGCTTCGGCCGAAAAACGGCAAAAAGTGGCGGAAATATACGGCGAAAAACAGGGACGCTGGATTGGCATTGCGCCGCTCTCGATAGCACGCGGCAAAACATTGCCTTTCAGAAAGACAAAAAATGTCATTCGCTACTTCGATAGCCAGCCAAACACCACGCTGTTTCTGTTTGGCGCAGGCGAGATGGAAAACGAACTTTTGGGCGACTGGCAGACGGTTTTTGCTAATGTGCATGCCGTGCATACATCGCTCAAACTCGACGAAGAGTTGGCACTGATGGAACAGTTAGATGTGATGGTAACGATGGATTCGGGCAATGCCCATTTGGCGGCACTCACCGCCACGCCTGTGGTGAGCATTTGGGGCGCAACACACCCCTACGCAGGCTTTGGCAGTTGGCGGCAGCCCGCCGAAAACCAAGTAGGCGTCGATTTTTCGTGCCGCCCCTGCACCGCACACGAAAACAAACGGTGCAAATATGGCGACTACCGCTGCCTCGAAAGCATTCCATCGGCCAAAATTATTGAATGCATCGAAAAAGTCTTAAAAAAAAGTGAGTAGTGATGCGGCAGAGCCGCAATTTGAAAATTTGAAGATTTGAAGATTTGAAAATTGTTTTTCCAATTCAACAGCTCAACAATTTGAAATTTGAAATTTGAAATCTGAAATCAGAATCAACAACCAATCAACCAGAAATATAGAAATTAACATCAACGATAAAGAACTATGGGTAAAATCATTGCAATTGCCAATCAGAAAGGTGGTGTAGGCAAAACCACTACGAGCATCAACTTGGCGGCATCGCTTGCACACTACGGCAAAAAAGTGCTGCTGGTGGATGCCGACCCACAGGCCAACGCATCGACAGGTCTTGGATTCGACATTGAAAATCAGTACAAAACTATCTATCAGAGCCTTATCGGCAGAGTAGAAACGTGCGAAGCCGTGCGCCACACCGAAGTAGAAAACCTCGACCTCGTTACCTCCGACATCAATCTGGTGGGCTTCGAGTTGGAGATAGTCTACGACAAGGAGCGCGAACTCTATATGCGCCGTGCTTTGAGCCAAGTGAAAGACGACTACGACTACATTCTGATCGACTGCTCGCCGTCGCTCGGACTGATTACGCTCAATGCGCTCACCGCCGCCGATTCGGTTATCATACCTGTACAGAGCGAATACTTTGCGCTCGAGGGCATCGGCAAACTGCTGCACACCATCAAACTGCTGAAAAGCAAGTTGAATCCGTCGCTCAAAATCGAAGGTTTTGTGCTGACCATGTTCGACGCGCGTTTGCGCCACGCCAACCAAGTAGCCACCGAGGTGAAAAATCACTTTGGCGATATGGTGTTCGACACATTCATTCAGCGCAATGTGAAATTGAGCGAAGCCGCCAGTTACGGCCAACCTGTGCTACAATACGACTCCGAATCGAAAGGCTCGATAAACTACCTCGATTTGGCAAAAGAACTGATAAACCGCAATTAAACGCATAACTTATGGTCAAAAAACAACCTGCATTGGGGCGCGGACTCGGCTCCCTAATCAAAGACATCGAAATAGATGCACAACCGCAAGGCGGCTCGTCGATAAGCGAAATCGACATCGACAAAATCGACGCCAATCCCGACCAGCCACGCACCACATTCGACGACGATGCGCTGGCCGAACTGGCCGACTCGATACGCGCTTTTGGCGTGATTTCGCCCATCACACTGCGCAAAATAGACGACGGACACTACCAGATAATCGCTGGCGAACGCCGTTGGCGCGCAGCAAAACTGGCCGACCTCGACAAAATTCCCGCCTACATCAAAACTGCCGACGACGAACAGCAAGTGCAACTGATGGCGCTCATCGAAAACATTCAGCGCGAAGACCTGAATGCCATCGAAATTGCGTTGAGTTATCACAAGTTGATGAACGACTACAACCTGACGCAAGAGGCTCTGAGTCAGCAAGTTGGCAAAAAACGCGCCACCATAGCAAACTATGTGCGACTGCTGAAACTGCCTGCCGAAGTGCAACTCGGCCTGAAAGACGGCAAAATCGACATGGGACACGCGCGTGCGCTGGCTGGCATCGAAAATGCGGCCGACCAAATAGGCGTTTACGAGCGCATATTGGCCGAAAACTTGTCCGTGCGCGCCGTGGAAGAGTTGGTCAAAAATTCGACCGAGATAGCGGCTGGCACCAAAAAGAAACCATCGGCAAAAACAATGCAGCACGCCGAACTGGCCGAACGCATTGCGCACCTTGTGGGCGCACCAACGCAGGTGGTAACCGCCGAAAATGGCAGCGGCAAACTGACTATCAAATTTGGCTCGACGGCCGAGTTGGACAAAATTGTGGAAACGCTCCAAAAATTGGCAAACTAACGCTCGATGACCAAACGCACCGCTCTGACAATCGGATTTTTGGCGGCAATTTGTGTGGGACTGCACGCACAAACGCCCGCTGGCGACTTGACCGCTCCAGTGCAAGCCGACGAGCAGGTGTTCACCCTGTCCGATACGGCAGCGGTGTTTTTCACCGAGGCGCGCCCCATCAGAGAGAAGCACAACTACACCGAGGTGTGGCTGCCCGACCCGCAAAAATCGCTTTGGTATGCGTTCATTTTCCCCGGTTTGGGGCAGATTTACAACCGCAGTTATTGGAAACTGCCGATAGTTTACGGCGGCGCCATCGGATTGGTCTATGGCATCACATGGAACAACCGCTACTACCAAGAGTACTCGCGCGCCTACCGCGATGCGATGGGCAGTAACCCCACGGGGCGCAGTTACGACAACCTGCTGCCGCCCGGCACCGACCCCACTTCGGACTATGCCAAAAATCTGCTCAAAAACCAACACAACACCTATCGCCGCTACCGCGATTTGTGCATTGTGGGGGCGGTGGCGTTCTACGCACTCACCATTGTCGAAGCGTATGTCGATGCGCAGTTGGCCGATTTCGACATCAGTCCCGACCTATCGATGCATGTGCGCCCCACCGTCTTCCTTACCGAAAACAGCCAAAACCCAAACTTCGGCGTCGGCGTGGGAATTAAGTTTTAGTGAGTAGTGAGTGGTGAGAAGTGAGAAGTGCTCTTGAGTGAGGAGTTAGGAGTTTTTTTAGTTAGAAAGTGTGAAAGTATAAAAGTGCGAAAGTTCAAACATTCGATAATTCAATGATTCTGTGATTCAATGATTTAATTGGCGTTCCCCCTTCGGGGGAAACGGGAAAGGGGGCCACGAGCAAGGCAATAAATAATGA
>CAVGYO010000044.1:0-11694 GCA_963633255.1 Erysipelotrichaceae bacterium | reverse complement strand
TCGGATTACAAATCCTTATAATACAGCGAGTGCGGGATTGCAAATCCCGCACGACGACAAGCACACAAACAACCAAATCTGCAAAAGTGAGGCAAAATCAGCCCCGATAAGGCTTTTGGGGGAGAATATAATAGTATTGAAAATCAGTGATTTGTAAAATTTCCTTACATTTTTGTAAGGATTTTTTGGTTTTATCGAAATTATTGCGCTACCTTTGCAGCGCAATTTTTGATTTTTGTCGGATTTCTATAAAAACCTCGTTTTGTAGTGAGTTGAAGGGATTTCTATAAATTGTTTTAGAACAATGAAAAAATCGTTTTATATGGTGTTTTGTCTGCTTCCGCTCTTGGCGGCGTGCAATTTTATTGGCCAAAAAGAGAAATTCGAGGTGCAGCCGATAAAAGTCAAAACGCTGATTATCAGCGAACAGACACACACCTACGCACACACTTATGTTGGCAAAATAGAAGAGATTTCGAGCGTTCGACTTGGGACACAGAGTGCGGGACAGGTGCTGTCGGTATCGGTAAAAGTGGGCGACCATGTGCGAGCGGGTCAGGAGTTGCTGCGCATAGACGACACGCAAGCCCTCCACGCCCTACAAGCCGCCAATGCTGCGCTGGAACAGGCGCACGACGCCTACAAACGCGCCCAACAAATGTACGCCGAAGGTGGCGTAACAGCGCAAAAAATGGTGGAACTCGGCAGTCAGTTGGAGCAGGCACAATCGAAGGTATCGATGTCGCGTAAGTCGCTGAACGACTGCGTATTGCGTGCGCCAACCGATGGCATTATCGGCGAATGTAAAGTGAAGGCAGGAGAAACCATTACCCCTGCCGTTTCCGTCGTCACACTGTTGAATATGGACGGCTACAATGTGGTTTTCGATGTGGCAGAAGCCGATATAGCGGTCATTCGCATTGGCGAAAGCGGGTCTGTACAAGTGGCGGCCATCGGCAACGACACACTGCCCATTCGTGTGGTAGAAAAGAGTCTGTTGGCAAACAACATTTCACACACCTACACCGTGAAAGCCGTCGTACTCGGCACACACCGCAAAGAGATTTTGCCGGGCATGGTGAGCAAAGTGTGGCTGCAGTCGCAAAGTGTATCGGGCTATTTAGTGCCTTCGGAATGCGTGCAGACATTGCCTTCGGGCAGGAGCATTTGGGTAGTGCAAGACACTTTGGCTCAACGCCGTAGCATAGAAATCGGCGAATATGTATCCAATGGCGTAATCGTTACAAACGGTTTGCAAATGGGCGACAAAGTGATCTGCGAGGGTTTTCAAAAAATGTATAACGGTGCAAAAGTGGTTGATTAATTGGTATGTAAGGCTCATTAAATCAACAAAAACACAGATAAAGCATCACTGCAAAAGATGAAAAAGCGAAATCATATAGAAGGGGCAATGCGCAATCACAACCTTGTGTTTCTGATTGTGCTAGTACTTACGGCGGTAGGCATTTATTCTCTGCCAAAAATGAACAAAGACGAGTTTCCACAATTCACCATTCGTCAAGGCGTGGTGGCGGCCGTCTATCCCGGAGCGACGGCGCAGGAGGTGGAACAGCAGGTTACTATTCCGCTCGAGAATTTTCTGAACAGTTATGTGGAAGTGGACAAAGCCAACACCTACTCAAACACCGAAGATGGCATTGTGTATGTGTATGTGTCGCTGCGCAACTCTGTGGAATCCGCTCCTGATGCGTGGACGAGCATTCGTGCGGGCTTGGATCTGTTCAAGAAGACAAGTCTGCCTGCGGGCGTGCTGCAAGTGGTGGTGGTCGATGACTTTGGCAACACCTCGTCGATGCTATTGGCGGTGGAGAGCGACGAACGCAGCCCTCGCGAACTGGAATCGTACGCCCAACAACTCTGTTCGCAACTGCGCACTATTCCCGAAATGGGCAAACTGAAGATACTCGGCGCACAGCACGAAGAGATAGCCGTAACCATCGACGCTGCCCGCCTGTCCGCCTACGGTATCGACCAAAAAGCCATGCAACTGTCGCTCATGCTGCAAGGCTTCCGCACGCTCGGTGGCGACCAGAAAGGCGCACAGAGCCTGCAAGTTACGATTCCATACACGAGCGAATGCGAAATTGCCGAGCAAATTGTGTGGTACGACCCTGTAACAGACGCCACTATTCGACTGAAAGACATTGCCACCATCGAACGCCGCTATCCCGATGCCGACAAATTTGTAGAATACTACACAGGCGATGCCGACGCGGCTATCTCGCCCGACCGCTCGTGCCTCATTCTGAATATGGAGATGGTGCCGGGCAATAACATTGTCGCCTTTGGCAATAAGGTAGAGCAAGAACTGGAGCGTGCGCGCCAGCAACTGCCGCCCGATGTGCATTTTCACCGCATCACCGACCAACCCAAAGTGGTGGACGACTCGGTGCGCTCGTTCATGCACGACATCGTCCTCTCGATTATCGTGGTGATAGCCGTCATGCTCATTCTCTTTCCCCTGCGCACGGCGTTGGTTGCCAGTACGGGCGTGCCAGTCTGCACCGCCATCGCCATCGGGCTGATGTACCTCACGGGCATCGAACTCAACACCGTTACCCTTGCCGCGCTGATTGTCGTGTTGGGAATGATTGTCGATGACTCGGTGATCGTTATCGACGGCTACACCGACCTGCTCGACCGCGGGTACAGTCGTTGGTATTCGGCGGCCGTCAGCACCGAGCAACTCTTTGTACCGATGGCGCTTGCCACCTGCTCTATCTCGGGTATGTTCTTCCCCATGACCAAGATTATCACGGGACCGTTGGGCGACTTTGTGCAACTCTTTCCGTGGGCGATATTGTTTGCCCTCACGGCAAGCATTTTTTACGCCACATGGGTTACGCCCTATATGTCCACACGATTTATTCGCCGCCGCCGTCCCGAGGAGATGGGTTGGTTCGAGCGTGGTCAAAATCGCTTCTTTGCCGCCCTGCAACGCGGGTATCAACGCCTGTTGGAAGACTGCTTCCGCCGCCCATGGATAGCCTACATCGTTCTCGTGCTGTGTTTGGCGGTGGGTGGCTACCTGATGGTGGCGCAACTCAATTTGCAACTGCTTCCAAAAGCGGAACGCGAGTGTTTTGCGGTCGAAATTCATTTGCGCGAAGGTTCTTCGGTGGAACAGACGGCGCAGGTGGCGGATTCGTTGGCGCGAATGCTCCGCATGGACAAGCGCATCACCTCCATCACCTCGTTTGTGGGACAGGCGAGCCCACGCTTTCACGCCACCTACACCCCGCAGATGGCCAAACCGAGTTATGCGCAGTTCATCGTCAATACCACCTCGACGCAAGCCACTGCCGACCTGCTACGCGAGTATGCGCCGCGCTACGAAAACTATTTTCCCAACGCCTATATTCGCTTCAAACAACTCGACTATCAAGCAGCAAAAAACCCGCTCGAAGTGCGCTTCACGGGCGACGACCTCGAAGCGATGGCGCTGTATGCCGATAGTCTGAAACAGTTTATGGCGCAGCAGCCCGAATTGGCGTGGGTACATTCCGACTACGACAATTTTGCGCAGCAGACCCGCATCACGCTCCGCGAAGACGAAGCCATGCGCTTGGGCATTACCCAAACCACGCTCTCGCTCTACCTCAGCAGTTTGACCAACGGCACCAAACTCACGACCATCTGGGAGGAGGACTACGACATTCCCGTTCTGCTCTATACCGCTGGCGCCGACGATATGTCGGTAAACGAATTGGAAGATCTGATGATTCCAACTGCTTATCCGACCGTTTGGGTGCCGCTGCGGCAGGTGGCAACACTCACGCCCGAATGGCACAGAGCGTCTATCGAGCGGCGCAATGCGGTGCGCACTATCACTGTGGGTTGCGACCTGCGCGGAAAAACCAGTCAAGTAGCCGCCGAAAAGAAAGTAAAAGCGTGGATGCACGACAACCTGCAAAATTTGCCCGAAGGTGTCAGCATCTCGTACGGCGGTTTGAGTGCCATCAACAGCGAGATGATTCCGCAAATTATTTGGAGCGTGGCGGCTGCCCTACTGGTGATGTTTGTGCTGCTGCTCTACCATTTTGGCAAAATCTCGTTGGCATTGCTCACACTGTCGAGTTCGGCACTGTGCATGTTTGGCGCATTCGTTGGACTGTATCTCTTTGGATTGGACATTTCTATCACGGCAGTGTTGGGCATTATCAGCCTGATTGGCGTAATTGTGCGTAATGCGATTATGATGTTTGAATACGCCGAAGAGTTGTGCCACAAAGGCACTATTTCTGTCCGCGAAGCCTCGTTCGAGGCTGGCATGCGGCGCATGCGCCCCATTTTTCTCACCACAGCCACCACAGCGTTGGGCGTGTTGCCGATGATTATTGCTCAAACCAGTCTGTGGATGCCGATGGGCGTGGTTATCTGTTTCGGTTCGCTGCTCACACTGCCGCTTACGCTCACCATACTGCCAATCACCTATTGGAAAATGTACGACCAAAAACAAAAGGCTCAATTAGCCTGAAACTGACTTTTTTCGTAAAAAATAGTGCTAAAAAACAGTATTTTGTAAATTTTTTCTCTTACATTTTTTTGTAATTTTTTTAGTTTTATCAAAATTATTGCGTTACCTTTGCAGCGCGATTTTGAGGCGACTGATATGAAAAACAAACGCGAAGAAATTTTGGCGGCCGCCGAAGAAGAGTTTGCCCGCAACGGCTACGAAGGGGCGAACATTTGTCGCATTGCCAAGCGTGTGGGCGTAACGCATGTGTTGCTTTACTACCATTTTCATAGCAAAGAGAACCTTTTTACCGAGGTCTTGCAGCGCAAAATCGAGGAGTTTATCCAGTCGGTGCTGCCGCCCGAGGGGACGGAAAATCTCTATTTTATACAGAATATCGACAATCTGATAGTGCAGAATTTCGACATTATGGCAAAAAATGCCATGTTGGCGCGGCTGCTGGTGAACGAAATGGGCGAATGTCCCGAAATGCTTCGCGATATTGCGCACAAACGCTATGGCGACTATCTGAAAAAGTTTCAACAGTCGTTGGATATAGAGGCCGAGGCAGGCAATATAGCACCAACCAACGCCGAACATCTGATGCTGACAATCTGTTCGCTCAACATCATGGCGGTGTTGGTGATGCCAGCCATCGAAAATCTGCTGCCCGAAAGCGACACCGACCACGAAAAAGTGCTGCAAAGCCGATTGGAAGCCAACATTCGCTACATTCACACTCTTTTGGGCGTTCACAACCAAGGAACAGCATAACACGAATAAACTAACAAAACCACAATAATTTAAGGTATGAAAAGGACAAAACAATGGGCATCTATTGCCCTTGCAGGGTTGCTACTCTGCGTACTCAATGCTTGCGACAACTCCGTCAAAGATGTGTTGGGAGATTACAGTTACAAGATAAGCGGAACGGCTGCTATCGACGACACAATACCCCTTCTGCTGACCGATGAGCAGGGGGCTATGCAGATTGTCAGCCAGAAAGGCAAAGATGTGCTGCTCACCATGAATGTATTTATGGGCGGTGTATATACGGCCAACGGCACAGTCAGTGGCGACTCGCTTTTTATCAAGCAATGCACCCGCACCATTCCGCTCTCCTATACCTACGAGTACGAGGAAGAGCCATTGACATTCGTCGAGCAAACAGCGACCGACGATTTTGTTATCGAAGTGTTTGGCGCAGGCAAGGTTTACAACGGCACCATACATTTTCTGCTCACCTACGATGGCGAGGGCGTTCAATCGGGGCGTAAAATTCACGGAGAAAACATTGTTTGCGTAGCAAAACAGAATTAAGATGAAAGCAAAAATAGCCATTGTCGGATTGGCGTGTGTGCTGCTTGTGGGGTGCAATTCCAATGCGAAAAAGAAAAACGCCGACACTCCGCTCAAAGTGCATACCGAAGTTATTGCCAACACCACAAGTACCTATACGCACACCTATGTGGGCAAGATAGAGAGCGCAGCAAGCATTCCGCTCACCATGCAGTCGGCAGGACAGGTGCTGCAAGTATATGTTCGCAAGGGCGACCGTGTAAAGGCTGGACAAGAGATACTGCGCATAGACAACACCCGCGCCCAAGATGCCCTGCAAGCCGCCAGTGCCTCGCTCAAAGAGATAGAAGACGGCTACGCGCGGGCACAGAAAGTGTTTGCCGAAGGCGGCGTAACGGAGCAGAAAATGGTGGAACTGCAGACCAAACTGCAGCAAGCCCGTTCGATGGTGAACATATCGAAAAAATCGGTAGACGACTGCGTGCTGCGTGCGCCGAGCGATGGCGTGATAGGCAACTGCGATGTGCATATCGGTCAGGTGGTCAGCCCTGTGCTGCCCGTTGCCACGCTGCTACACACCGACGGATTCAATGTGGTTTTCGATGTGGCGGAGACCGATATTCCGCATCTCGCTGTGGGCGACAAAGGAGGAATACAGATTGCCGCCATCGGGCAAGATACCATTCCTGTACGCATTATCGAAAAAAGTCTTGTTGCCAATGCCATTGCGCACACCTACACGCTCAAAGCAGAGGTGCGGGCAACGGAAGCACAGAAAAAAGTGCTGCTGCCAGGTATGATAAGCAAAGTTTGGCTGCAAACACAAATTACGAGCGGCTATGCTGTGCCAACTCAATGTGTCCAGATTCTGCAATCGGGGCATAGCGTTTGGGTGGTCGAAGGCGGAAAAGCCAAACGCCGCGCGGTCGAAATAGGTATGCACACACAAGGCCGTGTGCTGGTTACCAATGGGTTAAATGCTGGTGATACGCTGGTTGTCAAAGGGCAGCAGAAGTTATATACCGATGCCGCTGTGGTGATAGAATAAGGAGCGAGAACGAATCGTGAAAAAGCGTAATCACATAGAGCGCGCTATGCGCAACCACAATTTGGTCTATGCCACTGTGTTTGTATTGACCATTTTGGGTATATGGTCTTTGCCCCGAATGAACAAAGACGAGTTCCCGCAATTCACTATCCGTCAGGGTATTGTGGCTGCGGTCTATCCCGGCGCAACGGCACAAGAGATAGAAGAGCAGGTAACCCGCCCATTGGAAGACTACCTGAATGGGTTCGCCGAGGTAAACAAAGAGAAAACCAGTTCGGTTACCGAAGATGGGTTGGTATATGTCTTTGTTTGGCTGCGCAACGATGTAGAATCGAGCAGCGATGCATGGACTGCAATTCGGGCAGGGCTCGATTTGTACCGAAAACTATACATGCCAGCGGGCGTGTTGCAAACCGTAGTGATCGACGATTTTGGCAATACATCGTCGTTGCTGCTTGCAGTGGAGAGCGACGACCGCAGCCCACGCGAAATGGAAGCCTACACGCGCCAACTCTGCCGCCGACTGCGTACCATTCCCGAAATGGGAAAAATTCGCATTATGGGTACGCAAAACGAGGAAATTTCCGTTACGGTAGATCCTGCGCGCCTATCGGCTTACGGCATCGACCAAAAAGTACTGCAAGCCTCGCTTCTGTTGCAGGGCTTCCGCACCATAGGCGGCTCTATCGATGGCTCGGAAGGCACACAGAAACTGCAAGTGGCTATCCCATTCAAGAGCGAGCAGGAGGTGGCCGAGCAAATAGTGTGGTTCAATCCGATTACAGGAGCAACCATTCGCCTGAAAGACATTGCCACCATCGAGCGCCACTATCCCGAGCCGAGCCGTTCGGTGCAATACTACACTGGAGATGCGGCGGTGGACATATCCGCCAATCGATCGTGCCTGATTGTGAATATGGAGATGGTGCCAGGCAATAATATCGTGGCGTTTGGGCAGAAGATAGACAAGGAGATGGACGAGATAAGCGCGCAACTGCCTCCAGACATTCATTTCCATCGCATCACCGATCAACCCAAAGTGGTGGACGATTCGGTCGAATCGTTTATGCACGACATTGTACTGTCTATTATCGTGGTGATAGCCGTAATGTTGGTGCTGTTTCCGCTGCGCACAGCGTTGGTGGCCAGCACTGGTGTGCCAGTCTGCACTGCTGTGGCGGTGGGTCTTATGTACTTGACGGGCATCGAACTGAATACAGTAACGCTGGCAGCATTGATAGTCGTTCTTGGTATGATAGTAGACGACTCGGTCATCGTTATCGACGGCTACACCGACCTGCTCGAGCATGGACACAGTCGTTGGTATTCGGCAGCGGTCAGCACCAAGGAACTTTTTGTGCCAATGTCGGTGGCAACCTGCTCTATATCGGGCATGTTCTTCCCAATGGCGATGATTGTCAAAGGACCTTTGGGCGACTTTGTCAAGTATTTTCCGTGGGCGATACTGTTTGCATTGAGTGCCAGTATATTCTATGCCACATGGGTTACGCCCTATATGGCGACACAGTTTATTCGTCCTCGCAAAATCGATAAACTCAACTGGTTCGAGCGGCGTCAGCACGATTTCTTCGGAATGCTGCAAACAGGTTACCACAAATTGCTGACATTCTGTTTCCGCCACCCGTGGGGGACTATCGCAACCTGCGTGGGGTGTATCGTGTTGGGCTGTTTTCTCTATACACGCCTCAATTTGCAACTCTTGCCAAAGGCAGAACGGGAATGTTTTGCTGTCGAGATTCACCTCAACGAAGGCTCGTCTATCGAAGAGACCACGCTGCTGGCCGACAGTTTGGCGCGTATGCTGCGCGTGGACAAGCGCATCACCTCCATCACCTCGTTTGTCGGACAATCGAGTCCCCGCTTCCATGCTACCTATACGCCGCAAATGCCACGCTCGAGTTATGCGCAGTTCATCGTCAATACCGCATCGAAAGAGGCAACAGCGCAACTGCTCGAAGAATATACGCCGCGCTACGAAAACTATTTCCCCAATGCCTATATCCGCTTCAAACAGTTAGATTATCAGGCAGTTATCAATCCTATTCAGGTACGCTTCCGTGGCGACGACCTCGACCAGTTGGCACTCTATGCCGATAGTTTGAAGCAGTTTATGGCGGGAGAGCCAGAGTTTCGCTGGGTACATTCCGACTACGACAACATTGCCTGCCAAACTCGAATCACGCTCAACGAGGAGGAAGCAAGCCGTTTGGGCATTACCGAGACCACGCTCTCGCTCTATCTGCGCACGCTCACCAAAGGAGCAAAACTCACCACCGTTTGGGAGGGAGATTATTCCATTCCCGTAATGCTCTACACCGCTGGTGCAAAAGATATGACCATCGACGAACTGCAAGATGTGATGGTGCCGACCATCTATCCGTCGGTTTGGGTGCCGCTGCGCCAAGTGGCTACACTCGAGCCAGAGTGGCATCATACCCGCATCGAACACCGCAACTCGGTGCGCTGTGTAACAGTGGCAAGCGACCTGCAGGGAGATGTGAGCCAAGTGGTGGCAGATAAGAAGATAAAACAGTGGATCAAAGAAAATATGAACGACCTGCCCGATGGTGTCAGCATCTCGTATGGCGGTTTGTCGGCCGTCAATGGCGAAATGATTCCGCAGATAGCCATCTCGGTGGTTGCCGCTCTGCTGGTTATGCTTGGTTTGCTTCTCTATCACTTCGGGCAACTCTCGCTCTCGCTGATTACGCTGTCGAGCAGTGTACTCTGCCTTTTTGGCGCTTTCACGGGACTGTATCTATTCGATTTAGATGTGTCTATCACAGCGGTGTTGGGCATAATCAGTCTGATTGGTGTCATTGTGCGTAACGCCATTATGATGTACGAGTATGCCGAAGAGTTGCGCACGCGCCATGTGCCTCTACGCGAAGCCGCCTTCGAGTCGGGGATTCGGCGTATGCGCCCAATTTTCCTCACCACAGCCACCACAGCGTTGGGTGTCATTCCGATGATTATTGCTAAAACTAGCCTCTGGATGCCGATGGGCGTGGTCATCTGTTTCGGTTCGCTGCTCACACTGCCGCTCACCATCACCGTGCTGCCCATAGCCTACTGGAAAATCTACGAGCGCAAAGAGAAGCGTCAAGCCAAATTAGCAGAACTAATCAAGAAACAATAATGAAACATCTCTTTTTCTGTATAATAAGTACAACTCTTTGTATCTGCCTCTCCTGCCCTGCTTGGGCGCAGATGGCCGACAGCACAGCCACCTACCTGACGCTCGATTCGTGTCTTTCGCTGGCGGTGCAAAACAACCGCAATATCCGTAAGTCGGAATTGGCTATCGAAAAAGCGAAAGAAGTCAAAGCGCAGGCGTTTACCAAGTATTTTCCACAGGTGCATGCCCAAGCAGGCGGCTACTATGCGTTCGATCCATTGCTGGAATTCGACATCAACGACATCGGCAATGCGTCGGTGCGCGACCTGCTGACCACGCTCTATGGCAACTATGGAGCGGCTCTTGGACTGCACAATACCATTGCCATGTGTCAATACGGCTACATGGTGGGCGCAACGGCTCTGCAACCTGTCTATATGGGCGGTAAAATTGTGGCGGGCAACCGCTTGGCGCAGTTGGGTGTCGAGGCCGCCGAGAAACAGGCAGAGATGAGCAACCGCGACTTGCTAGAGCAAGTTGAGGAAAGTTATTGGCTGCTGGTTGGCTTGCAAGAGAAACAAGCCACAGTCGATGCCGCGCTGGCGTTGATCGATACCATTCAGCATATTGCCCAAACGGCCGTCGATGCGGGACTTGTGTTGCGTACCGATTTGATGCAGGTCGAACTGCGCCGTTCCGAGATGGAACGCACGCAAATTCAGTTGTCGAATGGTATTCGGCTGGCAACCCGTGCGCTAGTGCAGTCGGTGGGTTTGCCGCAGTCGGTGTGCGACAGCGTGCGTGTGCCGTCGGTCGATATGGCCGTAGCACTATCGGACAGTCTGCCGCCGCTTTATGTCGATGGCGCAACAACCACACCAGAATATACCTTGCTCGATATGCAAGTGGAAGCGGAGAAACTACGCCGCCGTATGACCATTGCCGACGCACTGCCAAGCGTAGCCGTAGGAGCGCACTACGGATTTAGCCGCGCACAAGCCAACCTGCTCAAAGGCGGAATGTGGGGCAACGACGCTGGCAACGGAATAGTGTTCGCTGTGCTCAAAGTGCCTATCACATCGTGGTGGGAGATGAGCCATAAAATTCGCGAACATTCCATTTCGGTTGAACAAGCCGAACTGGAGCGCGACCACACAGACGAACTACTATCGCTGCGCAATCAGCAGACTTACGACAAACTGCAAGAGGCCTATCTGCTGTGGCAAAACAATCGGCGAGCCTTATCTACGGCGCAAGAAAACTATCGTTTGAGCGAAGTGCAGTACCGTGCTGGCACGGCAACTATCTCCGATTTGCTGATGGCGCAAACCACGCTGCTCAAAGCCGAGAACGAATTGTCCGACGCCTACATCTCCTATCGTGTCTGCCTCCGCCGTTACAACGACCTCACCAACGCCAACAAAAGGTAACTAAACCATATCATACCAAACCATACCAACCCAAACCATACCATTATTCGATATTCTCCAACTGCCCGCCCCACGGAGCATGTCGATTGCCTCCTGCGAGATAGCTTCGGTAATGGCATATTTGACCCTGACGCTGTTAGAGGTTTGAAATATCCCTACCCTTTCGGAACAAGCAGGATACTCACCTCGTACAGCAGATATATAGGCACAGCCGTCAGCAGCAGGGTGAAGACATCGGTGGTAGGTGTGATGATGGCGGCGACGACAAGGATAGCCACCACCACATGGCGGCGGTAGCGGC
>CAVGYO010000043.1:0-12114 GCA_963633255.1 Erysipelotrichaceae bacterium | reverse complement strand
TGATGACCGCCGACGAAATTGCGTGGTTGAACCACTACCATCAAACGGTTTACGAACGGCTGTCGCCACACCTCGACACGGCCGAAAAGGCGTGGCTGCGCGACAAGACCAAAGCAATATGATCAGTGTGAAGGTGCGAAGGTGCGAAGGTGTGAAAGTGTGAAAGTTTATCAAGTTTATAAAGTTTATCAAGTTTATAAAGTTCGTAAAGTTTATAAAGTTGAAGGTCCGAACATTTTAACATTCAATGACTCAATAATTCAATAATTCGATGATTATCACCCGTAGGGGCGCAGCATGCCACGCCCGAGCAGACAAAAAAAACACAACGCACCAAACCAACTATAGACACCGATTGTAAAACTGCAAAAAGCAACAGCAGCACTGGAAATTCCGTGCTGCTGTTCGTTTTTTTGCCAAAATTGTCGATTCGGCAAAAAGAATTTTCAGTTTTTCGAATGCGATAGCACTATTTCACCACCACTTTTGTGGTTTGGCTGCCGTGGCGCACTACATAGATGCCGTGTGTAAGGTTGCCATTGTGAGTGGTAACATTCTGGCCCGTGATGCTGTAGATTTGTGCCGTTTCGGGCGCAACTATCGTACCTTCGTGGGCATAAATGCTCGCCGCCGCCACGCCCTGCAACGCCGTAGCCGAAGCGGGATATTCAATTAAAACCTTAGTCATATCAACATCGGCATAAAACAAAGCAAAAAGACTTGGAACAAGTTCAAACGCAGCGACATCATCGCCTGTCAAAACAAATTGATACTGACTTTCGCCCGCCAAAACCTCATAAGTTCCACCATTGTCTGTTCCCAATGGGAGTAGTGCATCATCCATCTTTTCGTAAGTTGTTAAATCAGGGCAAGCATACAAATACAGGTAACTATCGGAAATTAAAGATTGGGAAAATTTTATTGTAACACGCGTATTCTCGGGAACAGAACTCCAATCAAAGGTCGCTTTGGGGACAATCAAATTGTATGCAGAGTAATAAACATAGGTACTTGTCCCCTCCCAAACGGTTACAGGTGCCTGATAATCAACCGCGAAGAGCGGCAACGCCAATAAAATGGTCAAAAGGACGGTGTAAAGTTTTTTCATAGTCAATGTGTTTTAAGTTGGTTGATTGGTTCTGTTTCTAATTTTCGGTAGCCGAAACGCCTTAATTATTATTCATTGTTAATTGTTCATTATTTATTGCCTTGCTCGTAGCCCCCTTTCCCGTTTCCCCCGAAGGGGGAACGCCACGCGCCCAACAACGCCGCCTCACTCCTCATTCCTAACTCCTAACTCGTCTTGCTACTTGCTACTTGTCACTAAATGATACGCAAAGTTAAGGCGTTTTTTCGTAAAAAGCAAGCGTTTGGCAAAAAAAAGACGATTCTCGCTCCGAAATGGGGACGAGAATCGCCCAAAAAGACTTATTTATCGCCCATCGAGATGAGGAACTCCTCGTTGTTTTCGGTGCGTTCGAGGCGTTCTTTCAGAAATTCCATGGCTTCGGTGGAGTTCATATCGGCCAAATAGTTGCGCAAAATCCACATTTTGTTCAGCGTAAATTCGTCTTGCAGTAGGTCGTCGCGGCGCGTACTCGACGCCATAATGTCCACCGCTGGGAATACGCGTTTGTTGGCCAGTTTGCGGTCGAGTTGCAACTCCATATTGCCCGTGCCTTTGAACTCTTCGAAAATCACATCGTCCATTTTCGAGCCAGTGTCGGTCAAAGCCGTGGCGATGATAGTGAGCGAGCCACCATTTTCGATATTGCGTGCTGCGCCAAAAAAGCGTTTTGGTTTGTGCAGTGCATTGGCATCGACACCGCCCGAAAGCACCTTGCCCGAAGCGGGTTGTGCCGTGTTGTAGGCGCGCGCCAAACGGGTTATCGAGTCGAGCAGAATCACCACATCGTGCCCACATTCGGCCAAGCGTTTGGCTTTTTCGTGTACCATACTCGACACTTTCACATGGTGGTCGGCCGACTCGTCGAAAGTAGAAGCCACCACCTCGGCATCGACGCTGCGCGCCATGTCGGTAACCTCTTCGGGACGCTCGTCGATGAGCAGAATTATCATGTAAACTTCGGGATTGTTGGTAAGAATGGCGTTTGCTAACTCTTTGAGTAACACCGTTTTACCAGTTTTTGGCTGGGCTACAATCAGACCGCGTTGCCCTTTGCCGATAGGCGCAAACATATCGACCACGCGCACCGACAACGAGTCGTTTTTGCCTGTGGTCAGTTTGAATTTTTCGTCGGGGAAAAGCGGCGTCAGATGCTCGAAAGGCACACGGTCGCGCACCAATTCGGGCGCATAACCGTTGATTTTTGTAACGCGCACCAATGGGAAATACTTTTCGCCCTCTTTCGGCGGACGGATCGGCCCTTCGACCGTGTCGCCAGTTTTGAGTCCGAACAGTTTTATCTGCGACTGCGAAACATAAATATCGTCGGGCGACGAGAGGTAGTTGTAGTCGGGCGAGCGCAAAAATCCGTAACCGTCGGGCATAATTTCGAGCGCGCCTGTGCCAATCAAAATATCGTCGAACTCGTACGGTTTTTCGCCATTCTCGAGCGCACTATTCTTGTTGTTCTGATTTTTCTGCTTCTCTTGTTTGTCCTGCTTTTCTTGTTTTTCTTGCTTGTCGTTCTTTTTCTGTTTTTGCGACTTTTCGGCGGTGGCTGCTACCTCTTCGTGCGGTGCAGCGACAACCTGTTCTGGCTCTTTTTTCGGTTCGATGGGAGCGACAGGTTGCTGTTCGGCAGGTTTTTCAATCGGTTTTTCGGCAGGTTTTTCTTTGGGAATTGGAGCGGGTTCGGCTTTTTTCGCCGTGATGGGTTGCGGCTGCTGTTTGGGCAGTTGTTTTTGTTTGGCTTTGTGCTTGTTCGGCTTTGCTGCGTCGTTCATCACTATTTTCACATCGCTCGATTTGTCGCCTTGCGCCACCATTTCGGTTGTTGCCACTTTTTTTTGCCCGCCAATGCGTTGCCGCCGCCGCGGTTGCGGTTTTTCGGGCATTTGTGCCGCTTTTGTAATCGCCTGCTGGTCGAGAATGGCGTATTTGAGTGCTTGTAGGTCGAGCGAATCGGCTTTTTTGATACCAAGGCCTTTCGCAATCGACAACAGTTCGTCTTGCGATTTTTCTTCTAATTGCAAAATGTTGTACATAAAAAAGGGGAAAATTGTTGTTGTGTAGAAACCCGCCACGACACAGCGAAAGCCGATGGGTCGCCTATGGGTAAAGTTTGTTAAAAGGATTTCTGCAAAGGAAAATTTTGCTTGTCTTACTTCGACGCTGCAAAGATACAACTTTTTTTTGAACCGACAATAATGGTGCAAAAAGAGTGAGCGTGCGAAAATGGATTTATCGGACAAACACCAACTTTGCAAACTTTTTCGTAACTTTGCACACCAAATTAGCAGATAATTCGCTACATGAAACGAATACGCAACTTTTGCATCATTGCGCACATCGACCACGGCAAAAGCACGCTGGCCGACCGCCTGCTCGAATACACTAAAACGGTGGCAGCCAAGGACTTACAAGCGCAGGTGCTGGACGATATGGACCTCGAGCGTGAGCGCGGCATCACCATCAAAAGCCACGCCATACAGATGAAATACACCCACAACGGCGAAGAATACACGCTGAATCTGATTGATACGCCGGGGCATGTCGATTTTTCGTACGAGGTGAGCCGCTCCATAGCCGCTTGCGAGGGCGCACTGCTGGTGGTAGACGCATCGCAAGGCGTGCAGGCGCAGACCATCAGCAACCTCTACATGGCCATCGAGCATAATCTCGAGATAATTCCCGTGATGAACAAATGCGACATGGAGAGCGCAATGCCCGACACAGTGGAGGACGAAATTGTGGACTTGCTCGGCTGCAAACGCGAAGAGATAATTCGTGCCAGCGGCAAAACGGGCTTGGGCGTTGAGGCAATTCTCGATGCCATAGTAGAACGCATTCCTGCGCCACAAGGCGACCCCGACGCACCGTTGCAATGCCTTATTTTCGATTCGGTGTTCAACAGTTTTCGCGGCATTATCGCCTATTTCAAAGTGGTGAACGGCACGCTGCGCACGGGCGACGATGTGAAATTTTTCAACACAGGACGCCAGTACGATGCCGACGAAATTGGCGTGCTGAAACTGGAAATGCAGCCCTGCCGCGAACTGAAAGCAGGCAATGTGGGCTACATCATCAGCGGTATCAAAACATCGAGCGAAGTAAAGGTGGGCGACACCATCACGCATGTCGGCAGACCTTGTGCCGAAGCCATTGCGGGATTTGAGGAGGTGAAACCGATGGTTTTTGCTGGTGTCTATCCGATCGAGACGGAAGATTACGAGAACCTGCGCTCGAGCCTCGAAAAACTGCAACTGAACGACGCTTCGCTCACCTTTACGCCCGAAAGTTCGGTAGCACTCGGCTTCGGATTTCGCTGCGGATTTCTTGGACTGCTCCACATGGAGATTGTGCAGGAGCGGCTCGACCGCGAATTTGATATGGATGTGATAACCACCGTGCCGAATGTTTCTTATCTGGTTTACGACAAGCACGGCAAAGAGATTGAGGTGCATAATCCAGCGGGAATGCCCGATGTGGCGGTTATCGACCACATCGAAGAGCCGTATATTCGCGCCTCCATCATCACCGCCACCAACTACATAGGGCCGATAATGACACTCTGTCTTGGCAAACGCGGCGAGTTGGTAAAACAGGAGTTCATCTCGGGCAACCGCGTCGAGATTCAGTTCGACCTGCCGTTGGGCGAAATTGTGATAGATTTTTACGACAAACTGAAATCGATTTCGAAAGGTTACGCCTCGTTCGACTACCACGCCAACGGCTTCCGTCCGTCGAAATTGGTGAAACTCGACATTCTGCTCAATGGTGAGCAGGTCGATGCGCTTTCGACGCTCACGCATCAGGACAATGCAGTCGATTTTGGGCGGCGTATGTGCGAAAAACTGAAAGATTTGTTGCCGCGCCAGCAGTTCGACATCGCCATTCAGGCCGCCATCGGCGCAAAAATCATCGCACGCGAAACGGTGAAACAGGTGCGCAAAGATGTTACCGCCAAATGTTACGGCGGCGATGTGTCGCGCAAACGCAAACTGCTCGAAAAACAGAAACGCGGCAAAAAACGCATGAAACAGATTGGCAATGTAGAAGTGCCGCAAAAAGCATTTCTCGCAGTGCTGAAGTTGGATTGAAATTTTAGTCGCAAGAAAAAATTTTAAGAAGATAAACTTTTGAATTATTTGAGGATTTGAAAATTTGAAAATTGTGGTTTTCCACGACCAATAGCAGTTGGTTTCTGTTACCGAGGTATTATTCATTGTTAATTTTTTATTGTTAATTGCAAAATGGAGAAATTGCTTGCACCATCGCTTTTGTCGGCCAATTTTGGCAATTTGGAGCGCGACATCGCCCTTATCAACCGCAGCGAGGCCGACTGGCTGCACATCGATGTGATGGACGGCGTGTTTGTGCCAAACATTTCGTTCGGATTCCCAGTGCTGAAGTTTGTAAAAGAACTCAGCCAAAAGCCGCTCGATGTGCATCTGATGATTGTGGAGCCCGACAAATTTGTGAACGAGGTAAAAGCCACTGGCGCCATGACCATGAATGTGCATTACGAAGCCTGCACGCACCTGCACCGCACTGTGCAACGCATACACGCCGCCGACATGCGGGCCGCCGTTACGCTCAATCCGCACACGCCTGTGGAACTGCTCGAAGACATTATCGACGATGTGGAGATGGTGTTGCTGATGTCGGTAAATCCGGGCTTTGGTGGGCAGAAATTTATCGAAAATACCTACGCCAAAATAGCGCGGCTTCGTGCTATGATCGAGCGGCATCACGCACACGCACTCATTCAGGTCGATGGCGGCGTGAACCTCGAAAATGCGCACAAACTCTACGCCGCCGGCGCCGACTGTCTGGTGGCTGGCAACGCCGTGTTTGGTGCTGACAATATGGTCGAAACCATTGCCAAACTGAAAGCGTAAATTTGATGTTGAGTTGAGTTGATTGGTTGTTGAAGCGTTGAATTGATTGTTTCGGGCGTGGCATGCCGCGCCCCTACGGGTGATAATCATCGAATTATTGAATTATTGAGTCATTGAATGTTAAAATGTTCGGACTTTCAACTTTATAAACTTTCACACCTTCACACTTTCGCACCTTCACACTTTCACACTTTCACACTCTTTTGCTACTAAAATGATTGAGATACGAGAGGTAAAAAGCAAACGCGATTTGCGCCGTTTTGTGCAGTTTGGCATCGACCTGTACGATGGTGAGCCGAACTACTGTCCGCCGCTGGTGTTCGACGAGATAAATTCGTTCGACACCAAGAAAAATCCTGCGTTGGAACTGTGCGAATTTGCGCTCTTTTTGGCCTACGACGCAGGCAAAATCGTTGGGCGTGTGGCGGCGATAATCAACCACCGCGCCAACGAACGCTGGGGACACAAACACGCGCGCTTTGGCTGGATCGATTTTGTGGACAATCTCGAAGTGTCGCATGCGCTGCTGCAAACGGTGTGCGATTGGGGCAAAGCCAAAGGCATGGAGGCAATCAACGGTCCTGTGGGCTTCACCGATTGGGACAAAGAGGGCTGTCTCATCGAAGGTTTCGAGTACGATTCGCCCATGGCAAGCCTGTTCAATTACCCTTACTACGAAAAACATTTCGAGGCTTTTGGGCTGAAAAAAGAGGCCGATTGGATAGAATTTCGCGTGTTCATTCCCACCGAAATTCCCGAAAAAATGGAACGCGTGGCCAAACTCACCATCGAACGCTACGGCGTAAAAGTGGAAAAATTCCGCTCGGCGCGCCAACTGATGCGGCGGTTTCCGAACTACGAATACATGGATGTGCTGAACGATGCCTACACACCGCTCTACAACTACCAGCCGATGAGCGAACGCCAAAAACGCTACTACGCCAAGATGTATTTTCCGCTGCTGAACTACGATTTTGTAACCATCATCACCAATGCGCAGGACGAAATTGTGGGCGTAGGCGTAGGTATGCCCGACATATCGCCAGCACTGCGCCGCTGCCGTGGAAAACTTTTTCCTTTCGGCTGGTATCACATACTCAAGATGCTGAAAGCCAAGCAGATGGAGGTGTTCGACCTACTGCTCATTGCGGTGCGTCCCGACTGGCAAAACCGCGGTATCAACGCCCTGTTTTTCTACGACCAAGTGCACTATTTCCAAAAATACGGCATCAAATACGCCGAAACCACCTCGATACTCGAAACCAACCATAAAAATCTGGCGAATTGGGAGTATTTCGACACGCTGCAACACAAACGCCGCCGCGCCTACATCAAACCGATAGAGTAAGGCAAGCACCAAAATCCGCCAAGCCATAAACAACCAAGCAGAGATGCCGCAATGCGACATCTCTGCTCTGTTTATTGTGCTTATTGGCAGCGAATTATTCGCCCCAATTTTCGCTCTGCATGCGCAGGTAACTGCGGTAGCGCCACCGTGCGTTGTCTTCGGCGGCCTTGAACAGGTCGGCGGCTTCGGTGGGGTACTGCTTCATCACGCTGGCAAAGCGCACCTCGCCTTTCAGGAAGTCGGCAAACTTGTCCCACTGCGGCTCTTTCGAGTCGAGCGTGAACGGATTTTTGCCTTCGGCTTCGAGCGTCGGGTTGTAGCGCCACAAGTGCCAGTAGCCGCACTCCACAGCCTTGGCCTCTTCGGCTTGGCTCTTGCCCATGCCCGCTTTCAAACCATGGTTGATGCACGGTGCGTATGCGATGATGAGCGATGGTCCGTGGTAGGCTTCCGCCTCGCGTATGGCTTTGAGCGTCTGCGCTTGGTCGGCTCCCATGGCAATCTGCGCCACATAGACATAGCCGTAGGTGGTGGCAATCATGCCAAGGTCTTTTTTGCGCACGCGCTTGCCTGCCGCTGCAAATTTGGCGATAGCGCCAAGCGGCGTCGATTTCGAGGCTTGACCGCCCGTGTTGGAATAGACTTCGGTGTCGAGTACAAGAATGTTCACATCTTCGCCCGATGCAATGACATGGTCGAGACCGCCGTAGCCGATGTCGTAACTGGCGCCGTCGCCACCGATAATCCACTGACTGCGTTTAACGAGATGGTCTTTGTATTTCAGAATTTCGCGGCATTTTTCGCAATTGCAGGCTTCGCACGCCGCCACAATCGGTTCGTAGAGGCGTTTGGTGATGTCGGCATCGTTGCGGTTGTCGCTCCACTCGCGGAACATGGCTTTCAGTTCGTCGGAGCAGCAGTCGCAGGTTTGTGCTTCGGCCATGAGGCGTGCCAAGCGTTCTTTCATCTTTTTGTGCGCAATCTGCATACCGAGACCATATTCGCAGAAATCTTCGAAGAGCGAGTTCGACCACGCAGGACCGTGTCCTTTTTCGTTGGTAGTGTATGGCGTCGAAGGCACCGAACCCGAATAAATCGAGGTGCAACCCGTAGCGTTGGCGGCTATTTCGCGGTCGCCAAAAAGTTGCGAAATCAGTTTCAGATAAGGCGTTTCGCCGCAACCCGAACATGCGCCCGAGAACTCGAACAGCGGCGTAGCAAATTGGCTGTTTTTCACATTCGATTTGATATCGACCAACTCCTGCTTCGTCTTCACATTTTCGACGCAATAGTTCCAGTTTTCGGCTTCCACCATTTGACTTTCGAGGTCGGTCATGGCCAACGCTTTGCCCAATTTCGGGTTGCCCGGACATACATCAACACAGTTGCCGCAGCCGAGGCAGTCCATCACGCCCACTTGTATGCGGAAATACATACCTTTCATGGCGGCTGGTGCTTTCATTTCGATCATATCGGCGTGCAGACCATTGTGTTCTGCTTCGTCGAGAACGAACGGGCGAATGCAAGCGTGCGGACAAACATAAGCGCACTTGTTGCACTGAATGCAATTTTCGGCGTTCCAAACGGGAACGAAGGCACTCACACCGCGTTTTTCGTATTTGGCTGTGCCTGCGCGCCAAGTGCCATCTTCGATGCCTTTGAAGGCAGAAACAGGCAGCAAATCGCCGTCTTGCGCATTGATGGGGCGCACCACTTTGTTGATGAAATCGTCGCCGTCGGTTGGTTTCACCACATCGGCATTGATGTCCAAATTCGCCCACGCAGGGTCGATGTCGAGTTGGTGATACTCGCCACCCCGATCGACAGCCGCATAGTTTTTGTTCACCACATCTTCGCCCTTGTTGCCATACGATTTCACGATGAAATGTTTCATCTCTTCCACCGCTTTTTCTACTGGAATCACGCCAGTGATGCGGAAGAAAGCCGATTGCAGAATGGTGTTCGTGCGGTTGCCGAGCCCAATCTCTTGCGCAATTTTTGTGGCGTTGATATAATAAACGGTGATATTGTTGTCGGCAAAATACTTTTTGACTTTGTTAGGCAGATTGCGTTTCAGTTCGTCGCCGTCCCAAATGGTATTGAGCAGGAAAGTGCCGTTTTTCTGCAAGCCGCGCGTTACATCGTACATGTGCAGATAGGCCTGAACATGGCACGCCACAAAGTTCGGTGTAGTAACCAAGTAGGTCGAGTGAATCGGCTCATCGCCAAAGCGCAGGTGCGAGCAGGTGAAACCGCCCGATTTTTTCGAGTCGTACGAGAAATAGGCTTGGCAATACTTGTCGGTGGTGTCGCCAATGATTTTCACCGAATTTTTGTTTGCGCCCACGGTGCCGTCGGCTCCCAGACCGTAGAATTTGGCTTGGAACATGCCTTTGCCGCCCATGGCAATCTCTTCGCCCAGCGGCAGCGAGGTAAATGTTACATCGTCGTTGATGCCGAGCGTGAAATGGTTTTTCGGTTGTGGCAGTGCCAAATTGTCGTACACAGCCATCATTTGCGCTGGCGTGGTGTCGTTGCTGCCCAAGCCGTAGCGGCCGCCAACCACTTCGATGTGGCCGAGACCGAGTTCTTGCAGCGCGTCTTTCACATCGAGATAGAGCGGTTCGCCGTTGGCACCAGGTTCTTTGGTGCGGTCGAGTACGCAGATGCGTTTGGCGGTGGCAGGAATCGCCTCTCTCAGATATTTCAGCGAGAAAGGACGGTAGAGATGCACATTTATCATACCGATTTTTTCGCCTTTGCGATAGTCGATCACTTCGCGCAACGCCTCACACGCCGAACCCATGCAGACAACGATATTTTCGGCATCGGGTGCGCCATAGTAGGTGAATGGGCGGTATTTGCGGCCTGTGATTTCGCTGATTTTGTCCATATAATCCGACACAATGTCGGCCACGCCGTCGTAGTACGGATTGCTGCTCTCGCGGTGTGCAAAGAACACATCTGGATTTTCGGCCATACCGCGCATTTCGGGGCGTTGTGGGCAGAGCGCGCGGTTGCGGAACGCTTGCAGCGCCTCTACATCGACCAGCGGACGCAACTCTTCTTGGTCGATAACCTCAATTTTCTGATATTCGTGCGAAGTGCGGAATCCGTCGAAAAAGTTGAGGAACGGCACGCGCGATTTGAGTGTAGCCAAGTGCGCCACACCAGCCAAATCCATCACCTCTTGCACCGAACCTTCGGCCAGCATGGCGAAGCCCGTTTGGCGGCAAGCCATCACATCTTGATGGTCGCCAAAAATGCAGAGCACATGACTCGCCAGCGTGCGCGCCGACACATGGAAAACCGTTGGCAGCAGTTCGCCAGCAATTTTGTACATGTTCGGAATCATCAGCAGCAAGCCCTGCGACGCAGTGAATGTAGTGGTGAGTGCGCCCGCCTGCAACGAGCCGTGAACGGCACCAGCGGCACCAGCCTCCGACTGCATCTCCTGCACGGTTACCGTTTCGCCAAACATGTTTTTGCGACCTTTGGCTGCCCATTCGTCCACATTTTCAGCCATCGGCGACGACGGCGTAATCGGGTAGATAGCGGCAACCTCCGTAAACATGTACGCTATGTGCGCAGCGGCAGCATTGCCATCACATGTCATGAATTTCTTTTCTTTTGCCATAGTTTCAGATCTTTTTTTATGTTGTTTTCTGTGATTATCGGCTTCGACATCAATCTGCAAAAATAGTTTTTTTCTGCCAAACGACGAAACAGTTTGCAGCAATTTTATGAACAGCACGCATAAGCCACATTTTTCGTATCTTTGCCGACAATTTGAAACTTTCCGAAAATGGACAAAACGGAACAAAAACAACATATTGGCGGCCTTTTCGACCGCATTGCCAGCACCTACGACACACTCAACCACCTGCTGTCGTTCAATATCGACCGCCGCTGGCGCCGCCGCTTGGCACAGACGATGAAACCCTGCGCCGAAGTACTCGATGTGGCCATTGGCACGGGCGATTTGAGCCTCGAAATTGCGCGGCAACACAAGGCGCAGCACATTGTCGGCATCGACCTTTCGACCGAAATGATGCACATCGGTGAGCAAAAAACGCAGGGACTCGACATCGAGTTTTGCGAAGGATCGGCACTTGCCATGCCGTTCGCTGCCGACACTTTCGACACGGTAACATGCAGTTTTGGCTGCCGCAATTTTTCGGATTTGAGCCAAGGCCTGCACGAAATGTACCGCGTACTACACACCAATGGCGAGGTGCTGATTCTCGAATTTTCGTACCCAAAAAATCGCCTTGTTGCGTGGTGCTACGACCTCTATTTCTGCCACATTTTGCCACACATCGGCGCACTGATGAGCCACGACAAACAGGCCTATCGCTACCTGAACCGATCGGTGAAAGAGTTCATCTGGGGCGACAATTTTTGCGAACAGATGCGCCAAGCAGGCTTTGCACAAGTAACCTACCAACCGCTCACACTCGGCATCGCCACACTCTATCGCGGCGTGAAATGCTGATAAGTCGTTGAACTGTTGAATTGTTGAATCGTTGAATCGTTGAATTGTTGAATTGTTGAACTGATTTTTGGTTGATCGGTTGATCGGTTGATCGGTTGATCGGTTGATTGGTTGATTGGTTGATTGGTTGATTATTGTGCAAATGATTTTGGACACCAGCAATCTTCAAATTTTCAAATAATTATCAATTGTCAATTGTCAATTATCAATTGTCTGCGGCTTCGCCGCATCACTCCTCACTCCT
>CAVGYO010000042.1:0-12312 GCA_963633255.1 Erysipelotrichaceae bacterium | reverse complement strand
CTTGCTACTAATACGCTACAATATAATTTTCCTTTTGTAAATCGGTGTTGAAAAAGGCGATGCCCATTTGGAAAGTGTCGATGGTTATGCGAATTTGCGGAATGGCTTTTATGGCGTTCCAAGCGCGCTCCATGTCGGCAGAGCGGTGTATGTCGTCGAATACAAAAATGGTGTGGGCGTGTGCGTGCGACAGGCACTGATTGAGGTAGCGCATGGTGGCATCGTAGGTGTGGTTGGCGTCGAAAAATGCGAGGTCGATGGTGGGCATCTCTTTCAGCGCAACGGGCAGCGTGTGGTCGATGTCGCCCTCGATTTGGCGTATGTTGTGGGCGTGTTCGCACTCGAAAAGTCGCTGTGCAAAGGCGTGGAGCGCAGGTTCGCCTTCGAGTGTTACCACATTGGCGCGCGTATCGGTTTTGGCCAAATGGAGCGTAGTCAGCCCCAAATTTGTGCCGAGTTCGAGTATGTTTCGCGCTTGGCAGTCGTTGGCTATGCGAAAGAGCAGTTCGGCGTATTTGCGGCGTGCGCTGGCGTTTCGTGCAATGGCTTTGATGTTGGTTTGGCGCGCTTTGCCAGTGCCGAATCCTTGCAGCGCAATGGGCGTGCAGTCGTTTTGCAGTTTGCGCCGCAAAGTCCGCAGACGCGCAAACGCATAAAATGGCGTTTTTTCGTACAGCACGCTGTTGAGCCAGCGAAAGGCGTAGGGCGAATGTATGCCGTAGCCACCGCGATGGTGTGCGTGTCGGAAATGTTCGGCACGGGCTTTTATTTGGTGTAGTGTGTTTGTCATGGTCGTTGGTGTGAATCTGCAAAGTTATGAAATTATTTTGATTTCTTAATATTTTTTTTGCAGGTATTTTTTGATAGTGTGCAACGGAATGGTCGTTTTTTTCGTCATTTTAATAGAACAACAGCGAGTAATGCGCTCGTATGAACGCCGTTTTTTTGCGACCGACTACTTGCTTTTTGCTACTGATTTATGAGACGCATAAAAATTCTATTTATCTGGTTTTCAGCGGTTTTCGCCGTGGTTGGCTTTTGTGCTTGCACCGAAAGGAGTACCGAAGATGACGCTGTTCAGGCGATGGTGCTGACCGTCTGCAAAAACGCTTCTGGCACGGTTTATTTTCTCGACGACGACACGACGACAACCTACCTTCCGTCGCCTGCGCTTGTGCTGCACGACTCGCTGATGGGGCGGCGTTGCTATGTGGAGTATTTGTATTTGTCGGCAGCGGCTGGCTATACCTACACGATGAATTTGACTTACGCGCATATTGTTTGCGAATCGAAAATTGTGCTGGTAGATTCTGATGCAGCGATGGCAGCCCTTGGCGATGCGTCCTTGAGTCCCGTTTGGATGTGGGTTTCGGGGCATTATCTGAATGTGCTGTTCGACTATTACGGCACAAGCCTCACCGAACATCGGTTTTCGCTGGCGCACGATGTGCGTGCGGCTGCTCCGCTCGATTCGATGCTGACGGTAGAACTTCGGCACAATTTGAATGGCGATGCCCCGAAAGCGTTGTTGAGCGAGGTTGCCTCGTTCGACCTTGCGCCGCTTGCGTTGGATACGGCCGGCGTGGCTTATTTGCGTGTGAAATATCGCACTTTCGATGGTGCCGAGGCCCATACCGATGTGGCGATTCCCGCCAACTTGCGCCGACAAGCGGTTTGTGCCAAACATTTTGGAATTTTCAGACCATAAATGGCAAAAGATAGTCCGCCGAAAAGGGAAAAACGCACCGTTTTTTCCCTTTTTTTGTTCCGCCACAAAAAATAAAAGGCGAATTTGGGCGTTTAATTAAAAAGAGTGTGAAAGTTTATCAAGTTTATCAAGTTTGTAAAGTTAGAAAGTTTTTTCATTTGAAGATTTGAAGATTTGAAGATTTGAAAATTATTTTGCCACACAGACCAACACTAACGCATTAAACTTTTCAACTTTTCAACTCATCAACTTTTCAACGACCAATCAACTAATCAACCAATCAACTGATCAACCAGAAATTAAAAATAAAGCCTCACAGGTTCTCATCAACCAAAATTGAAAAACAATCTATTATATGAAAAAAATCCTACTTTTGGTATTGGTGGCGGCGTGTAGTTTGCCGCTGATGGCGCAGTTGTCGGCCACATATCCGTGTGTGCAGGTGGCGAAGGACGATTTGACGGGCTTGGACGCGCTTTTTCTGTTCAACGGCATCACATCGGCTTCCGAAGTGCGCTACACAGGCACGGAAACCAATGTGGAGTGGCGTACTTTTGCTGGCGATTTTGTGAGCAATCAGCCCGAATTTTCGCCCGACGACAGCGAAGGCTATATCTTGAAAGTCGATGGGCGCGATTCGCTCTACATTTGGGTGCTCGATTACGCCAAATATCCCGTAACTATTTCGGCTGTCGATGTGCTGGAGGGCGACGACAAGTGTCGGAATATCAAAATAGTGCCGATATTTTTGGCACCCGATTTGCTCTACAAGGACAAAAATGGCGCAATACACCGCTTGCCGCGCACATTCACGCTGTCGTACGACAATATAACATTCAGCAACGAAGAGTGGAGCGCACCGACTCCGAAAATGGACAAACTACAAACACCTTTCACCGAAATACCGTTGGAAGCACCGCTTTGCGACACGCAATTTACCTTCGCTGGCGACAACTGGGCGCAGGAGTTTGGTATTGGACAGTCGGCTACATCGGTGCTCTACAAGGCGATTGCAGTAGAGGCGCATTTGAAAGCGACCATCGAGGAGCGCGCTGCCAAAAACGAAGTTGATCGCGCAAAAAGTGGCGAAATTTCGGGTTCGGGACCGCTGGTTGTCTTTTTCGAGAGCCGCGTAAATCCCATCGATGGCGTCTATTACGATTGGCGCATTTTTCCGAAGGAGAAGCCGTCGGACTATACGCGCTACAGCGACAAAGATGTGCGCTACACTTTCTCCGAGTCGGGCGAATACCGCGTGCGGCTTACGGTGATGTCGACCGAGTGCGAATATACCGATTCGATAGATGTGAAGGTTTTGGAGTCGAAGTTGGATGTCCCAAATGTGTTCACGCCAAATGGCGATGGCAAAAACGACGAATTTCGTGTGGCGTACCGTTCGTTGCTCACCTACAGTTGCTATGTTTATAACCGTTGGGGGCGGCAGGTTTTTCACAGCACCGACCCCGCCAAAGGTTGGGACGGCACTATCAACGGCAAGCCTGCGGCGCAAGGGGCGTATTACTACATCATACAAGCCACTGGTACCGATTTGGACGAAAATGGCAATCCTATTCAGTACAAGAAGAGTGGTGATATTAACCTGTTGCGTACTACGAGCGTGAACGGGCAGTAATCGCCATCGGAATTTTTGAGAAAAAAAGAGGGGAGCGTCGGTGCGTTCCCCTCGATTTTTGTATGTGGCAAACCGTTTGTTACACGGTCGCCTCGATGTTCCAAACGAATGCGCGCACACCGACCTCCTTGTTGCGGTTGTCGAGTTTTTTCACCGTGCTGAGCAGGTCTGCCACCTGTTCGTCGTTCACTACCGTGATGACGGCCGAATTCATTTCTGGCCATGTGTGTGTGCCGCGCCGCGGTTCGCCGCCGTTGGTGCCGCGCCCTTGCACTTGCTCGAAAAAGGTGAAACCCGTGATGTGCAGTTGGTCGAGCATGTATTCGACACGCTCTGTGTTTGCTTGGTTGAAAACTATCATTACCGATTTCATGGTTGCTGAATTTTATTTATCGTTTAACTGCATAAAGATGTATTCGCGTTGCTCTTTTTCGGCTTTGTCGCGCTCGCCGTGGCGGCTCATGGCGCCATAAAGCACAGGCACGATAAACAGTGTGATGAAGGTGGAAACGGTCAGGCCGCCGATAACGACAATGCCCATTGGTCGCCACATTTCGGAGCCTTCGCCCGAACTCAATGCCATTGGCACCATGCCGAGAATGGTGGTGAATGCCGTCATCAGCACAGGGCGCAGACGCGACGCTCCCGACAAGGCGATGGCTTCGTTCAGTTCGTAGCCGCGGTCGCGCATCAGGTTGGTGTAGTCCACCAACACAATACCGTTTTTCACCACAATGCCGACCAACATTACCACGCCGAGTGCGCCAATCATATCGAGCGATGTGTTGGTTATCCACAGCGCAAGCACCACGCCCGACAAGGCAAACGGCACAGACATCATGATGATGGCGGGTTTCGAGAACGACTCGAACTGCGATGCCATGACAATATAAACCAGCATGACAATCAGTGCGAGCAACATGCCCATGTCGGCAAAAGTCTCTTGTTGATCCTCGTAGTCGCCAGCCAAACGCACGGTAACGCCTTGCGGAATATCGACATGCGTCAGCACGCGTTCGATGTTGGTGGCCAGTTCGCCAAGCGAAGTGTTGTAGGGCGTAACTTTCATGGTTATGATACGCTGACGGCTTTTGCGTGCAATGGTAGGCGGTCCCCAATACTCTTGCACATCGGCAATTTCGCTCAGTTTTACTTTGCCGCCTGTGGCCGTTGGAATGCTGAGGTTGCGTATGTCGTCGAGCGAATTGCGGTTCTCCTCTTTCAGGCGCACCACAATGTCGTATTCGTCGCCGTCCTCTTTCAGATAGCCCGAAGCCATGCCGTTCACGCGGTTGCGCACATAGGTCGATATGGTGGCCGAAGTGAGTCCGTGGCGGGCAATTTTCTCTTTATCGACAACAATTTTCAGTTCGGCGCGGTCGTCGTCGCGGTCGATGTTGATGTCGCGTGCGCCAGGAACGCTGTCTTTCACAATGTGTTTCAGGTCTTCGGCCAAGCGCGATGTGGTGTTGAAGTCGTAGCCGTAGATTTCGACATCGACGGTCGAAGCACCGCCACTGCCGCCCATGCCGCTCGAAACATTACAGGTGTAGTCGATAATTTCGGGGTAGCGGTCGAGTTCTTTACGCATCACTTCGGCAATTTCGAAGATAGAGCGTTCGCGTTCCCATTTTTTCGAGCAGCGTATGGTCATCGAAATTTTGTTGTTGGTGGTCGACGAGAATATGGCTGCTACGCCTGCGTCGTCGTTCGAGCCAGCCGAGGTGCTGATAAGTATGATTTCTGGCACCAGTTCGGTGAATCGCGCTTCGAGCATACGCGCCGTTTTCAGCGTCTCTTCGATACGCGTTCCTTGCTGCAGTTTCACGGTTACGCTGAGGCGGCCGTTGTCCTGCTGCTGCATAAAGTCGGTGCCGATTTTTCCAAATATCATTGGTAATAACGATGCTACGAAAAACAGCATCAATACGATGATTGTCAGTGCTTTATGATTCAAGCAAGCACGCAACGCCTTGGCGTACCAAATGTCCACTTTGTTCAAAAATCCGACGATATACCGCTGATACCAGCCCTCTTTGTTTTCGACTTCGATAAGATTTCCAGCCTCATCGACCTTTACTTTTTTCGATTTCAACATTTTGGAGCAGAGCATCGGCGTGAGCGAAATGGCGATAAGCGTCGAAGTGCAGCAGACGATGGTAACAATCCAGCCCAACTCTTTGAACAGAATGCCCGCCTGTCCGCTCAACATGGTGAGTGGCACAAACACGGCTACCAACACCAGCGTGGTGGCGATAACCGAAACCCACACCTCGTTGGTGGCGTAGATGGCGGCCTCGCGCGGACGCGAACCACGGTCGATGTGCTTGGTGATATTTTCCAACACCACAATGGCATCGTCCACCACCATACCGATGGCGATCGAGAGCGAACAGAGCGAAATGATATTGAGCGAACTGTCTACAAATTTCAGGTAGATGAACGCCACAATGAGCGATATTGGTATGGTGAGGCTGATGATGAGCGACGCGCGCCATTTGCCAAGGAAAAACAGCACCACCAACACCACAAACAGCAGCGCATACAAGATGGATTCTTCCAGCGAACTGATGGAGTTTTTGATGTTGTCCGACGAGTCGTAAATCACCTCTATTTTTACATCCGATGGCAGCATTTTCTGTATTTTGGCCATCTCTTTCTGCACATCGCGGCACACTTGCACCGTGTTTCCGCCCGTCTGTTTGGTGATAATCATACGCACACATTCGCGACCATTGGTTTTTTCGTCGAGCGAAAGGTCTTTGATGGTGTCGCGCACGGTGGCGATGTCGCGCACAAAAATCTGCTTGCCGTCGGCCGTGGTCATCACGGGAATGTCGTTGATTTCGGAACTCTCGATGTACTCGCTGCGCACTTGCAGTTGGTACTGCTCTTTTTCCATCTTCACTGTGCCCGACGACAGGTTCAGGTTGTTTGCACTGACGGCCGATCCGACGGCTTCTACGGTCAGATTGTAGGCATCGAGTTTCTCCTGATCCAAATCGACATAGACATAGCGTTCGGGCGAACCCGACAGCGAAATGTTGCCGATGCCGTCCACACGGTTTATCTGCGGCATCACTTCGTCGTTGAGCAACTTGTCGAGGCCAGCATAACTCTCGTCGGCCGTGATGGCATACTGAATGATTGGCATCGAACTCGAACTGAATTTGAAAATGAACGGATTGCTGCAGCCGCTCGGCAAGTTGTCCTTGGTCATATCGATGTACGAACGCACATCGTTTATCACTTCGTCGAGGTTGGTTCCCCACTCAAATTCCATCAGTATCAGCGACATATTGTCCTTCGACGACGAGGTGATGGTTTTCAAGCCGTCCACCGAGTTAAGGCTGTTTTCGAGCAGTTTCGACACATTGGTTTCTACCTCGCTCGAACTGGCGCCCGCATAGGTTGTCAGTACCGTAACATAGGGCGGATCCATTTCGGGGAACTGGTCGATTGGCAGCCGCAAAAAGCAAAATATGCCAATAATCACCACCGCTACGAAAATCAAAATCGTCGTAACGGGCTTGTTGATAGCGGTTTTGTAAATGCTCATGATTCTCTCTTTTTGTCTGTTGGTTGGGTCGTCGGTGGACTTATTTTACCACATTCAGTTTGGTGCCGTCCACAAGTTTGGCTTGTCCTATGGTAACGAGTTCGTCGCCTTCGGAAATCTCGTCCGAGAAAATTTCGGTCAGTTCGTCGAAACGCTGTCCGAGCGTTACGCCTACGCGCTTAGCCGTCCCATTTTCGTTGATAAACACATAGCGGTCGTTGGCGCCAATCAGTTTCAACACGGCTTGGTATGGCACAATCAGCGCATCGGCTTTGCCCACTTCGACGGTGGTGCGCACAAACATTCCCGGACGCAAAAGTTCCCGCTTGTTTGGTATGCGCAGTTTGGCTTGGAAGGTGTGCGTGGCTGGGTCGATGGTCGGATAAATCACTTCGATAACCGATTCAAAGGTCTGCTCGGGATAGATTTCGGAGCGCAACAGCACCTTTTGACCCGCTTTTACATTGCGGTAATACTGCTCTGGAATGGCAATAAGGGCTTTCAACTGGTCTATCTGGGTCAAAGTCAGTATTGCTTGACCGCCGTACAGTTCGCCATCTTCGTAGTTTTTGGCCGAAATCACGCCCGAAAGCCGCGCTTTGACAAAGGTGTTCGTTTCCAAAAAGTCGATGCTCTCTTTTGTTTGGTCGTAGGCCAATTTTGTCTGGTCGTAGGTCTGCTGCGAGATGCTTCCTGTCTCTTTCAAAGCGTCCATACGCGCCAACTCTACGCCTAAATTGGCAAACGAGAGTTTTGTGGTGTTGTATTGATTTTGGTCCATGCGCACCAGCATATCGCCTTTTTTCACTTTGTCGCCCACTTCTACATAGATGTGTTCTATCTTGCCTGTTAGCGATGGCGCAATGTTCACCGTTTCGTAGCCTTGCAGGGTGGTCGAAATGTTCAGTTGCCGCGTGATTTCACGCTTTTCTACGGGCTGCGTTTTCACTTGTTCCACACGCTGCTCGGTGGTTTGGGCGGTTTTGTCGGCGGTGCCGCAACTTGCTGTCGCCACGGCGACGCAAACCAATGTCAAAAGTTTTGTCGTTTTCATTATTTTCTTGTTTTTTGTTTGCTGATTATTTGTTCAAGAATTTTGTGAGTTCCACTTGGGCGTTTACAAGGGTCAAAATGGCCTGCACATAGGTCGATTGCGCCGAAATCAGGTCGTTGCTGGCGTTGGTCAGGTCGAGCGACGAGGCAACACCATGTTCAAATTTGTTGGCGGTGCTGTTGAATACGCGCTTGGTTACTTCGATGTTGTCGCGCTCGTTCATGTAGGTTTCGTAGGCGTTCGATAGGTTGAAACGCAACTGCTGGTCTTGTATGCCGAGGTTGTCGGTGGTCTCTTCGAAGGTGTTTACGGCGGCTTGGTAGGCCAGTTTTTTCTCGGTTACGGCTGCCGCGCGCTTGCCGCTCGACCAAATAGGCACGGCCAGCGATACACCGATGGTGTGCGGTGGCGACATCGAAAAACCGCCATCACCGAAATCTTTGCGGTACGAGTACTGGTAGTAGGCCGAAAGCGTTGGCGTGTAGGCCAATCCTGCCATGGTTACATTTTTCTTGGCCAACTCTACATTTTTCTGCAGCAGTTGGTAGTCGTAGTTGCGGTCGATGTCGAAACCTTCGTTCAATAGTGCTAGCGCACTCTCGGCCGACAGCAGTTCGTCGAGTGTTTGCGACAGCGTCAATTCTGTTTCGGCATTCAGTCCGAGCAGCACTTTCAGCGAGTTGCGCGCCAACTCTACATTGCGTTTGTTCGAGTTGATGGAGTTTTTCAATGCATTCACTTTCACCACTATCTGGTCGGCCGAGGTCTGTTCGGCAGCGCCCACTTCTACCGAGCGTTGTGTCATTTCGGCCAATCGCTCGATGTTGGTCAGGCTCGAATCGAGCAGCGTTACAATGTCTTCGAGTACCAAAACGCTCATATACGAGGTGCTGACATTGGCGCGCAGCGTGCTTTCTGTCTTTTTCTGCGAAATGTCCTGCATTTCGATGGCCAAATTGTTGAGCAGTGCGCCCATTATTGCTTGGCCGTTCAGCCCGATAGAGGCGGTGATGTTGGTGTTTAGGTACGGCAACATTGCGCGCGACATACCGCCAAAGTCAATCTCGTAGCCCAACATATTGGTGTAGCCCACAGTGCCGTCCACTTGCGGCAGCATGGCCGCTATGGTTTGCCAGCGTTGTGCGTAGGCTTGCTGCACTTCGAGCGAGGCGTTTTGCAGACTTTTGTTGTTCTCGATGGCGTACTGTTGCGCCTGTTCGAGCGTCAGCGACAGATGGTCTTGCGCCGACAAACTCATGCAGGCGACCGTAATGGCCAAAGTCAGAATTGTTTTTCTCATCTTCATTGTCGATTTGTTGTTCAAAAAATGGGAGTTTTACCGAAAAATCCCATCAAGCGTATGGTTGAATAATTTTGTTTTTGTGCGTTTGGTAGTATTCCCAACCTTTTTGGTTGGTCAGCAACCGCAGCGTGCAGTCCATCATAAAACCGATGGTTTGCAGTTGTGTGCGTTTCACATTGTTGCGTATTATGCTGAAAATTTCCCACATCTTTGTGTTCAGATAAACCGACATGGCTTCGATGTCCATATCGTTGCGGAAAAGCCCCTGTTTTATGCCGATGCGAATCCAGTTGCAGGTGTGCTCCCAAGCCTGCTTCTGCACTTTTTGGTTGTGGCTCTCCATGATGGCGGGGTAGTATTTTTGCAGGTCGTAGAAAAAATTGATGTGCTGCTCGTACAGGTCGGTGCGCTTCAACTCTTTGATGTCGTCGATCATCTCGTCGATTACATTCTGGTTTTCGCCGATGTGTGCATCGCGCTCGGCTTTGCGGCGGCGCATGTTTTCGAGCAACACCTCTATCAACTCCTCTTTTTGCTTGAAATGCTGGTAAAATGTCTTCTTCGAAATGTGCAGTTGGCTGCAAACATCGTCTATCGTAACGCTGCGCAAACCATATTTCAAAAAGAGTTCCGAGGCTGTTTCTACTATCTTTTTCTGCATTTCCATAGGGGCGTAAGTCTAAAAATTGCTACTCCGTTCTCTGTTTCGATACCGACTGGATTTTTTTGTTTTTAGGAAACATTGGAAAATAAAAAAGTTTTCAAGTTTCCGCATTCTCTACAAATGCGGCTGCAAAAATTGTGCCAAACTTATGCGATGCGTTTTTGTTTTGCATTTTTTTGAAGAAACAAATTATTTTTGTAACTTTGTCGCCTGAAAAAAATGTAAGGTTATGGGAAAAGAGGTTGTAAATACGGGAATAACGCACAATGTGCTGGCTTTTGGTACTAAAGTGAAGGGCGTTGTGTCGGCCGATGGCGATTTTCGCATCGATGGCGAGGTGGAAGGCGACCTGAACTGCAAAGGTAAGGTGGTGATTGGGCCGCAAGGCGTGCTGAAAGGCAATTTGATGTGCCAAAATGCCGAAATTATGGGGCGTTTGGACGGCAAAATCGTTGTGGCGGAGTTGCTGTCGCTCAAACAGACGGCGCGCGTGCTTGGCGAAATAAAAACCAAAACGCTGATGATAGAGCAGAATGCCATTTTTACTGGCACTTGCGATATGGGGCACGCCGCTCCCGAAAACAAAAAGTAATTGCACCGAGCAACCTGTTTCGAGCAATAAAAGAATCGGACTTCAAATTTTTTTGAAGCCCGATTTCTTATTATTTAGGGTGTAATCGTCAAATAATGCTGAATGCCACATCCATCATTTTTGTAAATGTGGTTTGACGCTCTTCGGCGGTGGTGGCTTCGCCCGTCAGTATGTGGTCGCTCACGGTGCAGATGCAGAGTGCTCTGTTGCCTGTAACAGCGGCGTTCATGTAGAGTGCAGGGCTCTCCATTTCGTCGGCAAGCACGCCCATTTTTGTCCAGTTGCCACGCTTGCTGTGCTGGTTGTAGAATATGTCGGCAGCAAAAACATTGCCTACATGATAGGTGTAGCCAAATTTTTCGCAGGCGTCGGCGGCAGCGCGCAGCAGGTCGAACGACGCAATCGGTGCGTATGTGCCTGGCAGTTCGTATTGGCTGGCGTAGTTGCTGTCGGTGCAGGCGCCCATAGCGATAACGATGTCGCCCACATGGATATTCATTTGGCGTGCGCCACACGAGCCAACGCGGATAATGGTTTTAACGCCGTAGAAGTTGTACAGTTCGTAGGTGTAGATGCCGATCGACGGAATGCCCATGCCGTGTCCCATCACCGAAATGCGTTTGCCTTTGTACATGCCAGTGAAACCGAGCATTCCGCGCACATTGTTGAATTGCACTGGATTTTCCAAAAAGCGTTCGGCCATCAGTTTGGCGCGCAGCGGGTCGCCCGCCATGATGACGGTTTCGGCAATTTCGCCGTACTTTGCCCCGATGTGTGGGGTTGGTGTGTTCTCTCCCATAGTATTAGATTTTTTAGTTGTTTTTTTTGATTTCTGCTTTGCGGCAGTCGCAACTACAAAGTTACGGCTTTTTTTTCGATGCGCAAAATTTTTGACGCAAAAAAAGCGCAAAACTGGTTAAGTTCTGCGCTTTTGGTGTTGTTTGTCGCTGTTTTTAGCGGGTGTAGCCGCGCAAAATGCCGCGTGGCGAACTGCGTACAAACAGAATTATTTCGTCCCTTTCGGTGGTGGCGGGCAGCGTAGTTTCGATGGTTTCGATGGCTTGCGTTACATTCATGTCCGACTGGAAAATGGTGCGGTACATATCCTGAATGTTCTGCACTTGTTCGCTGGTGAAGCCGCGCCGGCGCAGCCCGATGGAGTTGATGCCAGCGTACGAAATTGGGTCGCGGGCGGCGATTACAAAGGGCGGAATGTCTTTGTTGACGCGCGAACCGCCTTGCACCATCACATGTTTGCCGATGTGCGAGAACTGGTGAACGAGCGTGCCACCGCCAATCACGGCGTAGTCGTCGACTACCACCTCGCCAGCCAGTTGCGTGCAGTTCGACATGATGATGTTGTTGGCTAAACGGCAGTCGTGTGCCACATGGCAGTAGGCCATCACCAAGCAGTTGTTGCCAATCACGGTTTTGCCTTTCGAGGCGGTGCCGCGGTGCACGGTTACACACTCGCGCAGCGTGGTGTTGTTGCCGATGATGGTGTATGTCTCTTCGCCTTTGAATTTCAAATCTTGCGGAATGGCACCAACGACTGCTCCCGGAAAAATGCGGCAGTTTTCGCCGATGGTGGTGTTTTCGTAGATGGTTACATTGGGGCCAATGTGCGTCCCTGCACCGATGGTTACATTTTTTTCTATCACGCAAAACGGCTCAATGACTACACTGTCGGCGATTTTTGCGCTTGGGTGAATGCTTGCAAATGGTTGTGTCATAATCAGTTTATAAAGTTAGAAAGTTTATAAAGTGTGAAAGTTTTGTTGAATTGTTGAATTGTTGAA
>CAVGYO010000041.1:0-12345 GCA_963633255.1 Erysipelotrichaceae bacterium | reverse complement strand
TTGAAGATTGTCGGTGTCCAAAATCATTTGCACAATAATCAACCAATCAACCGAACAACCAATCAACCAGAAATTAGAATTTTTTCGACAAGCGAGAGCAGAGCCAAACTTGTTTGAACTATGCCGAGCGGAGAAAAAATGCGTGAAACGAAATTAGAAATCAGAAATTACTTTCAAACTAAAACTATATGTCCAAAAACGAATCATCGGGTGCAGCATGGATTTTCGCCGCCATCTTGCTTATACTCTGCTTGGGAGCAGCGGTCTTTTTCTTCTGGCAAAAATCGAAAAACGCCGAAGCCGAAATGGCCGAAATGGTGGAACAGATGACCTACGAAAAAGAGCAACTCGAAGCCGAATATCAGGATTTGTCGCTCGAAATGGAGGGCTTCTCGTACCGCACCGACAACGACTCGCTGCTGCGACTGCTCGACCAAGAGCAGAAACATGTGCAACTGCTGCTCGAAGAGTTGCGCACGGTGAAAGCCACCAACGCACGACGCATTGCCGAACTGAAAAAAGAACTCGCCTCGGTGCGCAAAGTGCTGGTTTACTACATTGCGCAGGTCGATTCGCTCAACACGGTGAATAGCAGCCTGAAAGAGGAAAATCGTGTGGTTTCGACCAAATACCGCGAAGTGTCGCAAACGGCGGCACAACTCGAAAAAGAGAAGCAGCAACTCACCGCCAAGGTGTCGATAGCGGCACAACTCGATGCGCGCGACATCACAGTAACCACGCTCAATCAGCGCGAAAAAAAGACCACACGCCTGTCGAAAATCGCACTTTTGCAATTCAACTTTGTCATCGCCAAAAACAATACCGCCGAGCCGGGCATGAAAACCATCTACCTGCGCATCACTGCGCCCAACGAGGCCGTGCTGCAAAAATCGGCAGCAAACACTTTTCGCTACGAAAACCGCGACATCGCCTATTCGAGCAAACGCTCGGTGGAATACGGCGGCGAAGACCTGCCCGTTACCATGTATTGGACGGTGAACGAAACACTGCTCGAAGGCACTTACCGCGCCGACCTCTTTGCCGATGGCAACCTGATTGGCTCCAAAAAATTTGATTTGAAAAAATGAAAAAAAATCTGTCAGTCATCATTTTTCTGTCGTGCTGGGCTCTGTTTGTGATTGCCCTGCTGGTGGCTATTCTCTGCACCGACCAAGGCGCGCTACACAAAACGCTCACGCTCGGCTACCTGTCGAACTACAATAGCATCGGTGTGCGGCTAAACGACGCATTTTTTCGCTACGCCACCGAACTGGGCGCGTCTGTGCCATTTGTGGTAGGCGGACTGCTGCTCTTCTACCGCGTGGGCGCAGGGCTGCTGGTGCTGCTCTCGCAAGGCGTTACGGCACTAGTGGTCTATCCGATAAAAGTGCTGATTGCTGCGCCACGACCGAGCCGTTTCTTTGCCGAACATTTTCCCGATGTGATGCTGCACCATGTCGATGGCGTACGCCTGCACCAGATGTATAGTTTTCCGTCGGGGCATACGGCGGCGGTCTTTTCGCTCATGCTCTGCCTCACATTCATCTGCATCAAAAAAGCGTGGACGGCACCGCTATTCTTTGTGCTGGCGATGATTGGCGCCTACTCGCGCATCTATCTGTCGCAACATTTTGCCGAAGATGTGTGCGCAGGTGCCGCTGTGGGCGTGCTTGCCACGCTACTCACCGCATTTTTCTACTACCGCTATCCGCAGCGTTGGCAACAGCAGTCGCTGCAACAGCTCGTCGGTCCAAAACACAAATAGACGATGGCTATTCTTCGGATAAAATATCACATAATGCCGCAAGATGTCGATTTTGCGCAGCAACAGACGCTCACAGCGTTGGGCAACTGCCTGCTCGATGCGGCTTGCCAGTCGGCCACCGCGTTCGGTTTTGGCATCGAAGCGTTCACCAAACGCCGATTGTCGTGGGTAATTTCGCGGCTCCATCTCGAAATGGTGCGCTACCCCCATGTGAACGACGACATCGAGATTGAAACTTGGCCGCGCGACTGCAACCGTTTGGCGTCGGCGCGCTACTTCCGCATTTTCGACCACGCTGGCAGCCTCATCGGCGAAGCCACATCGCTCTGGTCGGTGCTAAACTACGACACACGCCACCCCGTCAATCTGCTCGAGCAGGTCGATTTGCGCCCGTTCTGCACCGAACAAGATATTGCCGCCGCCGCTCCCAAGCGCATCGACGAACTGCACACTGCCCCACTCGCCACGCACACCGTGCGCTACAGCGACATCGATTTCAATGCGCACACCAACAGCATGAAATACATTCAATGGATGCTCGATACGCTCGATTTGGCGCAGTTCGACGGGCAGCACATCGCCACATTCGACATCAACTATGCGCACGAGGCACGCTTTGGCGAGACGGTGAACATTCTGCGCAACAGCACTGCCGAAGGCTACCATTTCGACCTGAAATCGGACGCTGGACAGTCGTTTTGCAAGGCAAAATTCGCCTTCGCACCCAACCCATAACGCCTTGCGAAAAAAATATGCCGATTTTTTTTGATTTTCCAATTATTTTTCCTATCTTTGCAAATTACAGAGGCAACACCATTTGTCAATAACAAAAAAAACAACACAGATATGAATTTCACAGTATCAAGCACGGCTTTGTTAAGCCATCTGCAATCGATTGGTCGCGTTATCAGCACCAAAAACTCGCTGCAAATCCTCGATAATTTCTTGCTGAAAGTCGAAGGTAACCGCCTGTCGCTCACAGCGTCCGACTTGGAAACGACGCTCGTTACATCGCTCGAAATTGCCAACGCCTCGGGCGACATCTGCTTGGCAGTGAACGCCAAACTGCTGATGGACGCGCTGAAAGAGTTTTCGGAGCAACCGCTGCAATTCGACATCGACGAGGAGAACCTTTCGGTGGTAGTGAAAACCGAAAACGGCAACTACAATTTCGTCGGTTTGCGCGGCGAAGAGTACCCACAACTGCCCGCTCTCGGCGACGACGCATCGACACTGAAAATGCCCGTCAATGTGCTGGAAAACGGCGTTTCGAAGACCGTTTTTGCCACCGCCGACGACGACCTGCGCCCAACAATGACTGGCGTGCTGGTCGACATCAAACCCGAAAACATCACCTTTGTGGCCACCGACGCACACAAACTGGTGCGCTACATCAACACGGGCGTGAAGAGCGGATTCGAGGCAACATTTATTCTGCCAAAAAAACCTGCCAATGTGCTGAAAGCCGTTATCGGTAAGGAAGAAGGCGAGGTCGAAGTCAGTTTCGACAGCAAAAATATCGCATTCCGTCTGCCAACCTACACAATGGTTTGCCGCCAAATCGAAGGGCGTTTCCCGAACTACAACGGCGTGATTCCGCAAAACAATCCGTACAAACTGATTATCGACCGCCTGTTGCTGATGAACGCTGCCAAACGCGTGTTCGCTTTCTCGAACCAAGGCACTGGGCTTATCAAACTCTCTATCACAGCGGGCAAACTGGTGATTTCGGCGCAAGACATCGACTTTTCGACCTCGGCCGAAGAGACGCTGGCGTGCCAATACGAGGGCGAAGACATTGCCATCGGTTTCAAAGCACCGTTCCTCATCGACATTTTGGGCAATATCGACAGCAGCGATGTTACCATTGCGCTGGCCGACCCGTCGCGTGCGGGCATCATCGTGCCTTTCGAAAACGAAAAGGACGAAGACCTGCTGATGCTGCTCATGCCGATGTTGCTGTCGGAATAAGCCGATGTCGGTAGCCAAAGAGATAGAATCGGAGCTTTCAGCCTTTTATCCGCAAGGAGAACTGAAGGCTCTTGTTCGTTTGTTGCTTGCCGAAGTGGCGGGCTGGTCGCTCACCGACCTGCTCACACGCGACAATTTGACTTTGACCGCCGAGCAACAAGCCACGGTGCGTGCTGCCATCGCCCGACTGAAAAAGCAGGAGCCGATACAGTACATTTTTGGCTACACTGATTTTTGCGGTGTGCGTTTGACAGTAAACAAAAATGTGCTGATTCCGCGCCCCGAAACCGCCGAATTGGTGCAACTTGTAAGCCGAAATGTGGCTGCCGATGCGCAGATTCTCGACATCGGCACAGGGAGCGGCTGCATTGCCATTGCGCTAGCCAAACAGTTGCCACAAGCGCACATTGCGGCTTGCGATGTGTCGCACGAGGCGTTGGCAGTGGCCGAAAAAAACGCAAACAACAACGGCGTACAGATCGATTTTGCGCAGTGCAACATACTGCAACCGCCCGCCATACACCGCACCTACGACGCCATTGTGAGCAACCCGCCCTATGTGCTGAACAAGGAGCGCGCCGCCATGGAGCGCAATGTTACGGACTACGAACCAGCGTTGGCGCTCTTCGTTCCCGACGAAAATCCGCTGCTGTTTTACGACAAAATAGCCGATTTCGCTGCAGCGCACCTCAACCACGGCGGCAAACTTTTTTTCGAGATAAACCATCGGTTGGCCGACGAAACTGCCGATTTGGTGCGCGCCAAAGGTTTTGCGCAAGTCGCATTGAGCGACGATTCGTTCGGCAAAAAGCGTTTTGTAACCGCCCAAAAAAGATAGCAACATGAACATCAGGCTCTGTATCGCAACCATTTGTGCCGCCACGCTGGTGGGCTGCTCCAAGCCTTCGGACAGTCTGCGCCCCAACACGCCCGTGGGCAATTTCGAGGCGTTGTGGCAGATAATCGACGAAAAGTATTGCTATTTCGACGAAAAAGGGATCGATTGGCAAGCCATTCACGACGAATATCGCGCCAAAGTAGATACGCTTTCGGGCGGCGAACGCGCGCTATTTGGTCTGCTGTCGAGTATGCTCGACTCGTTGCGCGATGGGCATGTCAATCTCTACTCCGATTTCGATGTGTCGCGCAACACCGCTTGGTACGACTCGCTGCCAACCAACTACGATGCCGCACTGATTGACAACTACATCGATCGATACAACATTGCTGGCGGACTCTACTACCAACGCATTGCCGACGACAAAATCGGCTATCTGCGCTACAGTTCGTTCGAAAACAGTTTTTCGGCAAAAAACATGTGGTATGTGTTGGCCTATTTTGCCGACTGCCAAGGGCTGATTGTCGATGTGCGCAGCAACGGCGGCGGCGATTTGGACAACGCCTACAAATTGGCCTCGACATTTTTCGAAAACAGCACCACTGTGGGCTATTGGCGGCACAAAACAGGAGTTGGACACAACGATTTTTCGGCGATGCAACCCATCGAAATCGATGCAGCGAGTATGCCGTATAAGTGGAAAAAATCGGTGGCGGTGCTCATCAACTGCCGCGCCTACAGTGCAACAAACAGTTTTGCCAACGCCATGCGCTATGTGCCCAACGCCACGCTGGTGGGCGGCACAACGGGCGGCGGCGGCGGCATGCCACTCTCGTACGAACTGCCCAATGGTTGGATGGTGCGCCTGTCGAGTGTGCCGATGTACGACCGCGACAAACACTCGATAGAGGCTGGCGTAGCACCCGATTTGCCCATCGACCTCACCGACGAACTGGCAGCGCAAGGCAAGGACGACATCATAGAAAAAGCCGTCGAACTGCTGCTCGCAAAATAGGAAATTCCGAAAATCAATCGGTGCGAATGTCGGTGAAAATGCCGCTCACAACGCGTCCCGTTTCGTCCACAAATCGGCACGAAATGGTCTGTTTATCACCACTTTCGGCAACCGAAACCTCGCCGCGCGCAACAGCGAATGCGCTGGTACCCATTTTGAACGCCGCCGAAGCGATGGAATAGGCACGCGCGCCCGAAAAATCGTACGAACCAATGGGACATTTGTCGGTTACACTCAACGGTGCATAGAGCGTGAAAATGAGCGTTGTATCGGCATCGGTGGCTGTGAATTGGAACTGATTGAGTCCGCTCGCTGTGTTTGTCAAAACAGTCTGTTGCAGCGCAGCGGTGGCAAAATTGTAAGTTGCCAAAGGCGTTTCGCCGCTCCTGTCGATAGTGGCAATTTTGCCCGAAAATGCGACAACAATCGTCTCCTGATTTTGGCCCTCGAAACGCCCTTCGAGCGTGTAAGTGCCGCCCGATTCCTTCACCCAAAACGCCCCCGACTTGACGAAAACCACCGTCAAACCTTGGGCGGTGCGCTGCCCCACAAAAGTGCCTGTGGCATATTGCGTGCCGTCGATCGTTTCCGATTGTCCCGCAACAAAAGTGTATTCCGCACGGCTGCTGTCCAACTCGAAAGTATGCGCTGGCACCGTGCGCTGACCGAGCGGCACATTCATATCGATATTGAAAAATAGCCCTTCGCCCACAAGCGCGCCCTCGTCGTCGAGCGTGATACCATCGCCTAAAAGCCTGAGCGTCAAACTGTTTGTACCTATTTCGTAGGCATCGCCATAGTAGAGTGCCGTGGCGTGGTCGAACTCAAAATCGTAGTCGAGTTTGCCAACCGTAACCATACACGAAGCCGATTTACCGCCCGCCTTGGCCGTGATGACGCACTCGCCCGTATAGACGGCCGTAACCGTGCCATCGCTCGCCACCGAAGCCACCGCCTCGTCGCTCGACTCCCACGACACACTGTTGTTCATCGCCGCCGACAGCGGATTGACAACCACTTCCAACTGGTACTGTTCGCCCACCTGCAGCGACAAATCGTTGCGGTCGAGCGTAACCGAACTGACAGAATCTTTGTTGCACGCCACCAATGCCAGCAGCAGCAACCCCATCAGTGCATATCTCTTTTTCAAAAACTGCATATTGCTCTCTATTTTTTTTGCGAATGGTATATATCTCACTAAAACAAATACCCTATTCGCATATTTATCAAAATTGAACTAACTTACACCTATCTGCGAATGGCATTATTTTCTTAATCAGAAGTACACTATTCGCGCACTACCAAACCGAATCGATCAGTTCGGGGCGATGGCGCCCACCGAACACACATTTGTCGAACACCGTGCCAACAACAAAGCGCACCTGTTCGCGACTGAAAGTGAGGTGATTGACCGACACGCGCAAAAAATCGTGTGCCACGCCAATGCGCCAAGTGCTGCGGCGAAAACGCATATCGAGCGTCAGTTCGTGCAACAGCGACAGGCGGTTGTGGAACGACGCAAAGTGCGCTGTACCATCGAGCGACGACGCCAACTCGTAGTACGACTGCCCCATTTCGGGAGCAAACATACAGCCCAAAAATGGTGTGCGCACCATATAGCGCAAGCGGTATGCGCTGCGTTTGGCGTTGAATATATACGACACGCCAGCCGACAAATTCAGTGCCATCGCCAAATCCATCGAGTAGGGTTTATTGACCGATTTGACCAGCACGCGGCCATAATAATCGACATCGGCCAGTGCGCCCGCCAGAATGGTGAGATTGGCAACAGGCGTGTAGTTGTAGTGCGCTCCCCAGCCGCCACGCACGCCAAAACCAACCATCGTATTGCTGCCGCGCGCATTGTTGAGCGTGCCGCCCGTCAAACGCACCTCGCCCACATGCGTCCATGCGCTGTGGCGGCGAAAAGTCTGCCACCACTCGTTGTCGAGCCCAAAACTGACCCCCGAATAGGGCAACACCGACAGATATTCGTCGGTAGCGAAAGTTGCGCCAAGACTCACCGTCAGCACATTTTCGATCGTGTGCAAACGCAGCGTGTCCTGCGCCCATGCGCAACAAGCCAAAAATGCAAAAATCAGTGCTGTGGCGGTGCGTTTCATCGTCTATTCCACTGGTTTTTCGGCCTTTTGCCAATTTTCGATGCCTGTGTTCAACTCATAAACCGTGTAGCCGAGTTCGGTCAGTTGTGCTGCCACCATCTTGCTGCGGCGACCGCGCTGGCAATAGACCGCCACCTTTTTCTCTTTGTCGAGCAACGCCTGCGCCTGTTCGGCAAAATTGGCGACCTTCACATCGATATTTATCGCGCCAGCAATGTGCGGTTTGGTAGCAAACTCGTCGGCAGTGCGCACATCGACCAGTTGCACGCCGTCGGTCGCAATCAAGCGTTCGAACGCATCGTTGTCGAGCGATTCAAATCCCGCAGCCGAGCAAGCCACAAGCAGACAAAGTATGGTCGAAAAAACTGTTAATCTCCTCATAAACAGCACATTACATTTATTTGTTGCGAATGAGCAACTCGCCAATCTGCACAGCGTTCAGAGCCGCGCCTTTGCGTATTTGGTCGCCCACGCACCAAAAAGCCAGCCCGTTCGGGTTCGCCAAATCCTTGCGCAATCGACCGACATACACAGCATCTTTGCCCGACACAAAGAGCGGCATCGGGTAGTCGCGCTGGTCGGGATTGTCCTGCAAAACGATACCATCGGCAGCCGAAAACGCCTCGCGCACATCGTCGAGTTTCAGCGGGTCTTCGGTCTCCACCCAAATGCTTTCGCTGTGGGCGCGAAGGGCGGGTACACGCACGCAAGTAGCACTCACTTCGATGTCGGAATGCATGATTTTGCGCGTCTCGTTATACATTTTCATCTCCTCTTTGGTATAGCCATTGTCGGTAAACTGATCGATGTGCGGGATCAGGTTGTAGGCCAGTTGGTAGGCAAATTTATTCACCGTAACAGGCTTGCCGTCGAGCATTTCGCGGTACTGCTGTTCCAGTTCGGCCATGGCCGATGCGCCTGCGCCGCTCGCTGCCTGATAGGTGGCCACATGCACGCGCCGAATGTGCGACAACTCCTCGATAACTCGCAGAGCCACAACCATTTGTATCGTTGTGCAGTTGGGATTGGCAATGATGCCGCGCGGACACATTTTGGCATCGGCAGCGTTCACCTCGGGCACCACCAGCGGCACATTTTCGTCCATGCGAAATGCGCTCGAATTGTCGATCATCACCGTGCCAAACTTGGTGATGTCGGCGGCAAACTCGCGCGACACCGACGCTCCAGCCGACACAAAAGCGATGCCAACGCCCTTGAAATCGTCGCCATGGCGCAACTCCTGCACCCGATAGTGCTTGCCACAAAATTCGTATTCACGACCTGCGCTCCGCGACGAGCCAAACAGCACCAAATCGTCGATAGGGAACTGACGCTCGGCCAGCACCCGCAAAAATTCCTGTCCCACGGCGCCACTCGCGCCTACAATTGCTACTTTCATATTGTGTTTTTTTCTAATTTCTAGTTGTGGATTTGTTGAAGCGTTGAAGCGATTATTATTTCTAGATTTCTAATTTCTAGATTTCTGGTTGATTATTGTGCAAATGATTTTGGACACTAGCAATCTTCAAATTTTCAAATAATTGTCAATTATCAATTAAAAAGTTATTTGCAGTTGGCTGTGGTTACCGAACAATTCTTAATTATTCATTCTTAATTGTTAATTGTTCTCAACCCCCTCCGTCGCTGTCGCTCCTCGTCCCCCTATCTTTCCGCTCCGCTCCAAGCAGAGGGACAGAATCGCATTAGTGTTGGCTCGTGAGGCAAAAATAATCTTCAAATCTTCAAATCTTCAAATGAAAAAACTTTCAACTTTATAACTTTATGAACTTGATAAACTTTCACACTTTCAAACTAAAAAAAGATTTGCGAGTCTGATTTTTTTTGCGTAATTTTGTTGAAATTTCGAAAGGCAAAGGTACAAAAATTATCAGAAAATATATGGCACTCAAACAAATTTTGACGATTTTGGCAGTCTGCTCGTCGATAGGCGTTTCGGCGCAATTCTACGACGATTTTCTCGACAACGGCACAGAACTCGACACGGTGTGGCAAGGCACGCGCGACAAATTTTACATCAAGGGAAAAGATGCCACCACCAACCAACTCGTGCTGAACGACACCATAGCAAACAGCACCAGAAACTACGCCTATTTGAGCCGACCATCGCAGGCGATTTTGGGCGCCGAATGGCAGATTTCGCTCACATTCGCCGATGTAGAACTGACCAACTACAACTATGCGCGTTTCTATGTGGTGGCCGACACCACCACGCTCGATGGCGCACTCAACGGCTATTTTGTGTGGGTTGGCAACAGCGGCAAAGAGGTGGCTCTCTACCGCCAAAACGGCACGAAAACCACAAAAATAATCGATGGCAGCGACGGCCGAACCGCTGGCTGCACAGGCATCGACCTGAAACTGACGCGCGACTCGGTGGGGCTGTGGCAACTCTACTCGCGGCTCGCTGGCGAGAGCGATTTCACGCACGAAGGCGCAGTGCTCGACCGCACCAACCTGACTGCACGATACACGGGGCTGCTATTTTGCTACTCGAAAACCAACGGACGCGACAAATACCTCTGCAACAGCATTTCGGCGGCGGGCAATCCCTACATCAAACCCGAACAAACGGTGCGTAAATACGACATCGTTTTCAGCGAAATAATGGCCGACCCCGAGCCGCAAAACCAACTGCCGCTGCACGAATTTGTCGAGATATACAACCGCACCGACACCGCCATCGACCTTGCGGGCTGGACGCTCGCCATCAACAACAAATGGGCGACAATAGCCGAAGGCACGCTGCAACCACGCAGTTACGCCATTCTCTGTGCCGAAAATGCAGCGGCAGAATTTAAGTCGTACGGGCAGACAGTGGTCGCTGCACCGTGGCAACTGATTCCAAATGCGGGCGCAGTGGTGCAACTTTTCGACAACCAGAAAAACCTCGTTGCGTGGGTCGATTTCACCGATAAATGGTACGGCAATGCTGCGTTCAAAAAGGACGGCGGGTGGTCGCTCGAGCGCATCGACTGCAACTATCTCGACAATCACGCCGAAAACTGGAAGCCGTCGGAAGATGCTAGCGGCGGCACGCCCGGACAGCCCAACTCTGTGGCTGCCGAACTGCCCGACGAACGCCCGCCACGGCTCGAATACATCGCCGCCACAAGCGACACCATTACGCTCTGTTTTTTGAAAACGATGGACGAAGCCGAGCTGACCGACAAAAGCAACTACCGCCTGTCGCTCGGCATCGACACCATAATAATAGCGCAACCGCACGCCAATGTGGCACAGTTGAAATTACGCAACAAACTGACTGCCAGCGAATTAGAAACATTCGTCGTCGAAAATCTCTTTTGTGTCGATAGTCTGCCGCTCGGCACTGTGGAGTGCGAAATTGCGCTGCCCGTAACTCCCGAAGTGGGCGACATTGTGTTGAACGAAATTCTGTTCAACCCGAAAGACGATGGCGTCGATTTTGTGGAGTTGTGGAACATTTCGGACAAGACGCTCGACCTTGGGCAACTGCTTGTAACACGCCGCCGCAACGGCGAACTCGACAGTCGCACCGTTGTCTGCAACGAGCCGCGCTTGGTGGCACCGCACGCCTATCTGGTGCTGACCAGCGACCGCGACAAGGTGTGCGCTCAATACGATTGCCCCGACGACGGCCATTTTGCCACGGTGAAACTGCCATCGCTCAACGACGACGAGGGCAATATCATCATCGTGCTGAACGACGGCACAGTGATAGACGAGATGAGTTACACCGACAAGATGCACCACGCATTTGTGAGCAATCCCGAAGGCGTGTCGCTCGAGCGTGTGAATCCGCACGCGCCCACACAGCAAGCCGACAACTGGCAGTCGGCCTCGTTTGAGGTGGGCTACGCCACGCCAGCGCGACAAAATTCGCAGTATCTGGAATCGGCAAGCGACGAGCAGAAGCAGAATTTCTGGTTAGAATACGAAACCTTCACGCCCGACAACGACGGTTTTCGCGACCTGCTGCCCATCAACTACCGCCTGCCGCACGACGGATTCACCGCCACCATCACCATCTACAACCCTACAGGCACGCGTATGCGGCGGCTGCTCGGCGGCGAACTCACGGGCACCGAAGGCACCATCTATTGGAACGGCCGCAACGACAGCGACGCACTCTGCGGCGTAGGCGTGTATGTCATCTTTGTCGAAGCCGTACGCCCCGATGGCGACAAAATCCGCCAAAAAATCGTCTGCGTGCTGAGTATGTAAAAAAGTGTGGGTGTGTGAATGTAGGGGCGCAAAAATTCTAAATTCAAAATTCAAAATTCTACATTGTCTTGCTCGTAGCCCCCTTTCCCGTTTCCCCCGAAGGGGGAAAAGCCAATTAAATTATTGAGTTATTAAGTTATTGAATTATTTTTATTACTGTCCGCTAAAAATATTTTTCCGAGCCTCTATTGGGGCAAAAAAAAACGGCTGGTTCTTTTGGTAGAATCAGCCGCTCGTTGTAATTTTGTGTATCTAAATAAAAACCTACAACGATGCGCAAAATTACAACTTTTAGCGGACAGCCGCAATACCTCCAGATACTAAATCTGGCTAACCGTTCCAAAATTCAGGCGCATAGGTCAATTTGACCCATAGAGAGGTTGCGATGCTCAATTTTGCATTTCAAAGT
>CAVGYO010000040.1:0-12802 GCA_963633255.1 Erysipelotrichaceae bacterium | reverse complement strand
TTGAAATTGCGGCTCTGCCGCATCACTCCTCACTCCTAATTCCTAACTCCTCACTCAAAAACACTTCTCACTGCTCACTTCTCACTGCTCACTTTTTCAAAAGGCTCTCCTCGTGATGATACGGTTCGCCTGCGACAATGGTGTGCGCACGGTAGAGTTGCTCCACGAAAATCAAGCGGACCATCTGGTGCGAATAGGTCATCTTCGAGAGCGACAACAAGCCATTCGCACGGTCATAAACCGCTTGCGAAAAGCCATACGCGCCGCCCACAACAAACACCAAACGCTTATCGGCAGCCTGTCGGCGGCGTTCGAGCCAAGCCGCAAACTCCAACGAGGTCTGCTGCCGCCCCTTGTCGTCGAGCAGCACCACAAAATCGGTCGGTTCCAACAGGCGGAGCAACTGCTCGCCCTCTCTATCGCGCTGCTGTGCCTGCGTGAGCGACTTCGTATTTTTCAGTCCAGCGGCCTCCACCACCTCAAATGGAGTGTAAAACTGCAGCCGCTTGACATATTCGCCAATCGCATCGACCAAATAGGGCGCCGCAGTCTTTCCTATCCACAAAAGTGCAATTTTCATAAGGGGAGTTCTATAAATTGCTTTGTAGTGATTTTTGAATTTTGGACTAACAGATGCAATCCAAGAGCAAAAAGCACAAAATCCGTGCCAAGGCACACTCTTTCAAATAAAATGACTATCTTCGCACAAAAATTCGTTGCAAATATCGCATTTTTCGCTCAAATCGGCAAATGGCGCACTACAAACAGATTTTGGCACAAAATTTGCTGAAAGAAAAGTAAAACAAGAAAAGAACTGCACACCATGAAAAAATGCCTCTTGATAGCAACGCTAATCGTCTGTCTGCCAAACCTATACGCCACCGTCATCGACAAAGTAGCCACACATTTCAGCGAAGGTGATGCCGAAGGAATAGCACAATACCTGAACGCAAATGTCGAACTATTTATCAAAAACGCCAACAATGTGTTCACACGCCAGCAGACCGAAACGATACTCAACGACTTTTTTAAGAAAAACCCCGTGAAAGAGTTCACCGTGAGCGACCAAGGCGAACGCGACGGCAAACAGTTCGCACTCGGAAAATTGGAAACGCAAAACGGCACTTTTCGCATCTATTTCATGACCAAAAACAACCTAATACAACAACTTAGAATCGAAACAAGCAAATGACCGACACTTTAGACAAACAGATTGCTCTGTGGTTTGCCGAGGACATCGGCGATGGCGACCACACTACCCTTTCGTGCATTCCAGCCGATGCGCGCGGCAAGTCGCAACTCATCATCAAAGAAGATGGCGTGCTGGCTGGCGTCGAGGTTGCCAAACGCATTTTTCACGCATTCGACCCCGACCTGAAAATGACGCAACTGCTGCACGACGGCGACCGTGTGAAGCGTGGCGACATCGCTTTTGTAGTCGAAGGGCGTGTGCAGTCGCTGCTGCAAACCGAACGCCTGATGCTGAATGTGATGCAACGCATGAGCGGCATCGCCACACGCACCGCCGAATATGTGAAACGCCTCGAAGGCACGCACACACGCGTACTCGACACACGCAAAACCACGCCTGGACTACGATTGCTTGAAAAAGAGGCCGTGAAAATTGGCGGCGGCTGCAACCACCGCATCGGTCTGTACGATATGATTTTGCTGAAAGACAACCATGTCGATTTTGCAGGCGGCATCGACAAAGCCATCGCACGCGCCAAAGAGTACTGCCGCGCCAAGGGCAAAGACCTGAAAATAGAGATTGAGGTGCGCAACTTCGACGAACTGAACCAAGTGCTGACCGTGGGCGGTGTCGATCGCATCATGCTCGACAACTTTACGCCCGAAGCCACGCGCCAAGCCGTGCAACTCATCGGTGGTCGCTACGAAACCGAATCGTCGGGCGGCATCACCTTCGACACTCTGCGCAACTACGCCGAATGTGGTGTCGATTTCATCTCCGTCGGTGCGCTCACCCACTCCGTCAAAAGCCTCGACATGAGTTTCAAAGCGGTGAAGTGAGCGAGAAATTTTAGAAATTAGAGGGTTCTCCAATCAATCGACCTCTAAAATTTATATCCCAAATTTTTCGGGGAATTTTGCGCCGATTGTCTTGTAGAAATTTTTGATGGCGACCATATCGGCTTCGACATCGCCTGTGGGGACGAATAGGCGTGTGTAGCCGACCTCTTTGCGATCATAATCGATGTAGCCCAGCACGATGGGTACTTGCGCTTTTTGTGCAATGAAATAAAATCCGCGTTTCCAACGATGGCAGAGGCTGCGTGTGCCTTCGGGCGTGATGGCCAAATAGAACTCGTTGCGGCGTGCAAACTCGTCAGCAATGATGTCGGTGAGCAGAGCGTGTTTCGACCGATCGACAGGAATGCCGCCAAGACTGCGCATCAGACCACCCAGAGGGAAGAAGAACCACTCTTTTTTCATCAAAAAACTGATTTTCAGCCGCAAAGCCCATTTGAACAACATTCCATAGACAAAATCCCAGTTGCTTGTGTGGGGCGCAATGCAAACAACCGCCTTCGGCGGAAGCGGCGTGCTGCACACCAAAGTCCAGCCGTGCCGACGAAGCCAATGCCACGCAAAATTTTTGTCCATGCTAGCGAAAAACATTTTGGCAAAAATAGTGAAAAATCCGCTGGCACACAAATGGACAAAAATGCGTTGTCGATTGGCAAAATTATTGTACTTTTGCGTTCCAAAAAAAAGGCATTTTTCACACTACGATGAACACACCAAAACAGATTCGCATTGCCGACTACGACTACCCTCTTACCGACGAACGCATCGCCAAATATCCGCTCGAGGAGCGCGACCACAGCAAACTGCTCGTTTGGCACAACGGCACCATAGCCGAAAACCATTTTTACGACCTGCCCGACCATTTGGAACAGGGCGATTTGATGATTTACAACAACACGCGTGTGATTCAGGCACGCCTGCATTTTCAGAAAGAGACGGGCGCACAAATCGAGATTTTTTGCCTCGAACCACGCACGCCAGCCGACTATCTGCAAGCGTTCGAAGCGACGGAGAGTTGCGTGTGGAAATGTTTGGTGGGCAATCTGAAAAAGTGGAAAGAGGGCGAACTGTCGCAAACGCTGCTCATCGACGGAGAGTTTGTGGCGGTATGCGCCGAACGCCTGTCGGCCGACGAAGGCATGACGCACGACATTCGTTTCAGTTGGAACAACAACGCCATCACCTTTGCCGATATTCTGAAACATTTTGGCGAACTGCCCATTCCGCCCTACCTCAATCGCGCCACCGAAGAGAGCGACAAAACGACCTATCAAACCGTCTATTCGAAGATTGACGGCTCGGTGGCTGCGCCAACTGCGGGACTGCATTTTACCAAAGATGTGCTGCGCCAACTGACGCTCAAAGGGGTGCGCGAGGACGAAGTTACGCTGCATGTCGGGGCGGGCACTTTTCAGCCTGTGAAATCGGACGCGATTGGCGACCACCCGATGCACCGCGAAATAATATCGGTGAACCGCTCGACCATTGCCGACCTGCTGCGCTACCGCGGACACATTGTGGCTGTAGGCACTACATCGGTACGCACCATCGAAAGCCTCTACTATTTGGGGTGCAAAATCTGTGCCAATCCCGAAAATCCCGACCTGAATGTGGCGCAATGGGAGCCTTACGAAAACAACTATACGCTGACCACCGACGAGGCGTTGCAAGCCATTTGCGACTACTTGACGGCGCACCATCTGCCTGCGCTCGAAGCAGCCACACAAATAATGATTGTGCCAGGATTCCAATTTCGGCTGGTGGACAAGATGATTACTAATTTTCACCAACCCAAAAGCACGCTGCTGCTGCTCGTTTCGGCGTTTGTAGGCGACGACCACTGGCGCACCATCTACAATTACGCACTCAGCCACGACTTTCGCTTTTTGAGTTACGGCGACAGTTCTTTGCTAATTAAGAATTGAGAATTTGATTGTCGGTTTAAATATTTTTTGTTGAATTGTTGAATTGTTGAATCGTTGAATCGTTGAATTGTTTTTTGGTTGATCGGTTGATTGGTATCAACAACGCCACAATAATTATTCATTATTCATTGTTAATTGATCTCGTAGCCCCCTTTCCCGTTTCCCCCGAAGGGGGAACGCTACGCATCCAACAATGCCGCAATAATCTTCAAATTTTCAAATTTTCAAATAAAAAAGTCTTGCGACTTGCTACTTGCTACTCATATCTTGCTACTATAAATATGTTGCGATTTTTGAAAAACTGGACTTTGCCGATTGCGATGGCGTGCGGTGTGGCGGGCTATTTTTTGTTGGCCGATGTGCCGCTACTTGCTCCTGCCAAGCCGTTGGTGAAGACAGTGGTCGGTTTTCTCACGCCGACGCTCATTTTTGCGCAGTTGCTGCTGTCGTTTTGCAAAATTGAGCCGAAAGAACTGCTACCGCGCGGCTGGCATGGTTGGTTGCTGCTGTTCCAAGCCGCGATGTGTTGCGCCATTGCGGCGGTACTCACCATTTGGCCGATGAGCCACGCTGCACGAATAATTTTGGAAGGCGCAATGGTCTGCCTCATCTGCCCGACAGCCACGGCAGGCGTTGTCATCACAGGAAAGTTGGGCGGCAACACATCGAGTTTGGCCACCTACACACTGCTGTCGAACTTGCTGGCGGCGGTGTTGGTGCCGATTGCCTTTCCGCTGGTTGAGCCGCACGCTGGATTGGATTTTGTAGGTGCCTGCCTGAAAATTTTGAGCAAGGTTTTTCCGCTGCTACTACTCCCCTTCTTTTTGGCACTGATTTTTCGCCAATGGCTGCCGCGTGTGCATCGTTTTTTGCTGTCGTACAGTTGGTTGGCGTTTTATCTGTGGGCGGTGGCGTTGGTGATAGTAATAGCACAAACCACACAGTCGCTCATTGTAAGTCCTGCGAGCGTTGGCACAAAAATTCTGATAGCCGTGGGCGGTTTGCTGGCGTGTGTGGTGCAATTTTGGGTCGGCAAAAATGTTGGCAGCCGCTACAACGACCGCATTAGCGGCGGTCAAGCCCTTGGGCAGAAAAACACGGTACTGGCTGTGTGGATGGCGTGCGCCTACTTAGACCCTGTGTCGTCGTTGGGACCAGGGAGTTATGTGGTGTGGCAAAACTCGTTCAATGCGTGGCAACTGTGGAAAAAGCGGCGCGCCGATGCAAAATGCTGACAGATTTTTTGTCAAATCGAAAAAAAAGCGTACCTTTGCAGCACCTTTCGGAGAGATGGTAGAGTGGTCGATTACAGCGGTCTTGAAAACCGCCGTACCGAGAGGTACCGGGGGTTCGAATCCCTCTCTCTCCGCACCAACGAGAAACTGAAACAAGTTTCTCGTTTTTTTTTGCTATCCACAAAAGAAAAACTTACGGTTCGTCCAGATCGACGACGAGATTTTCGACGATGAAATCTTGCCGTTCGGGCGTGTTTTTGCCCATGTAGAATGCCAACAGTTCGGCCACAGCGTCCTCTTTGCGAAGCAGTATCTGGTCGAGGCGCATATCTTTGCCGATAAAGTGTTTGAACTCGTCGGGCGAGATTTCGCCAAGTCCTTTGAATCGTGTGATTTCGGGCGTTGGCTTCAGTTCGTCGATGGCGGCAAGGCGTTCCTCGTCGGTGTAGCAGTAGCGCGTCTCTTTCTTGTTGCGCACACGGAAAAGCGGCGTTTGCAGAATATAGACATGCCCTTTGCGCACCAAATCGGGGAAAAATTGCAGAAAATAGGTCATCATCAGCAGGCGAATGTGCATACCATCGACATCGGCATCGGTAGCGATAATCACCTTGTTGTAGCGCAGCCCTTCGAGGCCATCTTCGATGTTGAGCGCGGCTTGCAGGTAGTTCAATTCCTCGTTTTCGTAGACCACTTTTTTGGTTTCGCCATAGCAGTTGTGCGGTTTTCCGCGCAGACTAAACACCGCTTGTGTATTCACATCGCGGCTTTTGGTGATGGAACCCGATGCCGAATCGCCCTCGGTGATGAAAATGCAACTCTCTTCGCGCAGGTCGCCTTTGGCATCGTTGTAATGAATGTGGCAATCGCGCAGTTTTTTGTTGTGCAGGCTCACCTTTTTGGCACGCTCGCGCGCTAATTTCGACACGCCAGCAATGGCTTTGCGCTCTTTTTCCGATTCGACGATTTTTTTCAAGAGCGTTTCGGCCACCTGCGGATTTTTGTGCAGAAAATTATCGACTTCGCGTTTCACAAAATCGCCCACAAACTTGTTCACACTGATGCCCGAAAGCGGATATGGGTGTCCGTCGCTATCTTTTTCGGGTGCCATATTTGCCGAACCGAGTTTGATTTTGGTCTGACTTTCGAATGTTGGTTCTATCACATTGATGGCGATGGCCGCCACGATGCCGCTGCGAATGTCGGCCAACTCGAAGTTTTTGTTGTAATATTCCTTGATGGTACGCGCCAGATGTTCGCGCAATGCGCTTTGGTGCGTGCCGCCCTGCGTGGTATTCTGTCCGTTGACAAACGAGTAGTACTCTTCGCCGTATTGGTCGCTGTGCGTGAAAGCGATTTCGATGTCGTCGCCTTTGAGATGCACAATCGGATAGAGCGGTTCGGAGGTGCTGCGCTCTTGCAGCAGGTCGAGCAGACCGTTGCGCGACACAAATTTACGCCCGTTGAAAATCATCGTCAGCCCCGAATTGAGATAACTATAGTTGCGGAGCATCGTTTCGATAAAATCCTCGTGGAAGGCGTATTTGCCGAATATCGATTCGTCGGGTGTGAAGACCACGAGCGTGCCATCTTTTTCGGTGGTTGGCGCAAGGTCGTACTCTTTTGTCAGTTTGCCGCACTCGAAATCGGCCTGTTTCACCTGCCCATCGCGGAACGATTTCACCGTGAAAGCCGACGACAGCGCATTGACGGCTTTGGTGCCGACGCCATTGAGTCCGACCGATTTTTGGAAGGCTTTGGTGTCGTATTTGCCGCCCGTGTTCATTATCGAAACGGCCGCCACCATTTTGCCCTGCGGAATGCCGCGCCCATAGTCGCGCACTGTCAGTGTGCGGTCGGCGAGCGTAATCTCGATAGTTGTGCCGAAGTGCATTCGAAATTCGTCGATAGAGTTATCGATAACCTCTTTCAGCAGCACATAAATGCCGTCGTCGGCGGCGTTGCCATCGCCGAGTTTGCCGATGTACATACCCGGGCGCAAGCGCACATGCTCAAGCCCTTCGAGCGTGCGGATATTGTCGTCGGTATAGTCGCTTTTGGTGGTGATAATCTCTTCTTCGGCCATGATTTATAATGAGGTGGTTTTGTTGAACTGTTGAATCGTTGAATCGATTATTATTTCTAATTTCTAGATTTCTAATTTCTGGTTATTTGGTGAGTTGTGGATTTGGTTATTTTTTTCGGGCGTGGCATGCCGCGCCCCTACATTCTCACTTTCACACTTTCACACTAAAAAAAACTCCTCATTCCTCATTCCTCATTCCTCACTCCTAACTCAAGAACACTGCTCACTTCTCACTGCTAACTGCTCACTTTCTTGCTACTTGCTACTCACATCTTGCTACTAAAATTACTTGCGCCACAGCGCAAAAAGATTGTGGAGCTGACGGGAGTCGAACCCGCGTCCAAACGAGGAAGCAATATGCTTTCTACACGCTTATCTTCGCCTTGGTTTTCGTGCGGCGGCAAGACCGAAGCCACCAACCGTCGCCTTATCCGCAGAGAGTTTCGCCAGCCGTGCGCGGCCACAACCGACTATCCCCGATTTTCCTACACCTCTTTGACCGAACCGCTTCAGGGAGTGGCATTCGAGAGATGTCTCGTTCCGACACCTGTGCCAGAATTAAGCCCAAAGTACTAAACTTCGTTTAGGCAGCGAGAGCGTAATTTGTTTCGCCAGTTAAAGTTTTGCCGTCGAAGATTTGAGTGCTATCCGGCGTCGCACTGCGTGCTTACATACCTCTTCTGCTCGCTGTCAAAACCAAAAACAGCCCCAGAATGCGGAAATGTTTGTGCATTTTCCAATGTGCAAAGGTACGAAAAAAAGCCGAAAACGAGTAATCGCTTCGGCTTATTTTTTTCAACAGGTGCCGCAGATGTGCAGCAAAGTGCGGATTAGTCCTTAATCTCTATTCCAAAGAGAGTGTATGTTTTCCCGTCGCGCACTATCAGCACTTGACCGTTACGAATTATTTTTTGCACGGTGGTGTTGCTGGCGTCTGGCTCGCTAGAGTCTAACGCTGTGGTTGTGCCTTCGTCGAACCATGCTGTAACACTGATATTGCCAGCAGGCATGACAAATTGGTTGTTGGTTACTTCTACCAACTCGTCGCCATTGAAAACGAACAATTGGCTCAAAACAAAACCTTGTTCGGGCTGGATTTCCAACACTACGAGGTCGTTGATTTTGGCTTGCGTTGGAGTGGCAACGACGGTTCCATTGTCGGTCGGCTCGATGGTGATGGTGTAATATATCGGGCGGAATTTGGCGTAGATGGATACATCGCCTGCAGGCATCTTGAACCGTCCGTTTGTAACCGCAAGGCGCGAACCGCCGTTCAGCACTATCAAATTGTCGAGTTCGTAGCCCAAGTCGGGTTCGATTTCTATTGTCACGCTATCGCCTTCGTTGGCGGTTGGCAGCGCCGAAACCGTGCCGTGCACCGATGGATTGACGGTGATGATGAAGATTCTTGCCCAAACTATCGATATGGTAACATCGCCCGCTGGCATGACGAATGTGCTGTCGGTCAGTGGAATCTCATTAGTCTCTTGCCAAACATGTATCTCTGTGGCAGCATAGCCCGTTTGTGGAGCGACGGTTATTTTTATGCTGTCGCCGATGTGGGCTATGAGCTTACTTGCCGAAACGCTACCTTTCGCCTCGTCCGATTCGATGTTGATGTTGTAGTCGATTGGTTCGAAAACGGCGGTAACCTTTATGTCGCTTGCCGGCATCGTCAGTTGCGAATTGTCTATTTCGATGGGCGTGCCGTCGTGCTGCTCTGCCGAAAATTGGCTAAATTGGTAGCCTGTGTCTGGTGTGGCGTTGAGTGTAACGGTTTCGCCTTCGATGGCTGTGTTATTAGTGCGCAGGTCGCCTTTCCCTTCGATGTTTGTGTCGATTTTGTACAAGCGTTGGCAGGCAACTTTGATAACCACAGGCGAGGCTGGCATGGTGAATTCGAACTTTTCGCTCCCGTGTGTGGAAATTTGCGAACCATCGATAGTCTCGACCTCTGTTTTGATCACTCTGTAGTTGTCGTCGTGGCGGATAGAGAGGGTTCCAGAATAATAATCCCTTATACCGAGGCCCATGTTATGAATCCATAAATTGTCATACGAGCCGTGGTGCACTGTGATTTTGGCCGTCTCTGTGGCAGTCCAGTATTTGTAGAGTACATTATCGTCTTCGGTAACAATGGTTATTAAATTCATAGTCTCGGACGCATCGGTTGGCACAAATAGCACCGACACGGTAACATCGCCACTAGGCATGGTAAATTCGTTGCTTGTGATGACAGTTGTTTGGTTGCCGTTTTTCAGCGAGATGATTCCTGCCTTGTAGCCGTCTTCGGGTTTTATGTCCAATGTAACGGTTTCGCCAGCGGGGAACTCGGTTCCCGATGCCGACACTGTGCCGTGGGTAGTTTGACCGATGTGAACCGAACCACATGTTACAATGTTCCGAATGGATTGAAGATGTTGATTGAGACGAAATTGTGTCAAATTTACCGACTCTTTTTGGAAGTCGCAACAATAATGCATCTCAGATGTGTAGGAGGTTGATGACCAGTAAAAACCACTGCTACCCACACTTTCTACCGAGGGGTAGGTACTGTCGTACGATTTGCCCGCAAAAGGCAGGAACACGGCTCCAGCGGTTTGCAGTTGCGCAAATTGGGTGGCGGAGTAGGTGTTGCTAGCGTACACGCTGGCTTGAAATGTTGCCGTGCTGCCGGTATAGCCGCCTTGGCTGATTAGCGTTACAGAAAGTCCTGTCGGTGTCTGAAAGTTTTTTGGCAGCAGCATGAAACCATAAACTCCGTTTACTTTGGCCATGGTCCAAGGGTAGTGTTGAAATAGATATTGCCACTCGCTGATAGATGGTATGCGCCATTTGTATTCGCAAAAATTGAGTTCGCCCAAATCGCCGCGCAGCAAATCGCGTTTTCCTGTTGCCACGCCAAGGTAATCGTATTGATTTTTGGCTGGCGCATAGATGTTTGTTGTGGGGTCGTAGGTTAGGTTGCCCGTTGCAAAAGCGATTTTTGTTCCGTCGCTCAACTCAAATTTGGCAGGAAGTGGTTTCATGTTGGCTTGGTCGTCTTGTACGAGCCGCACATAGTAGCCCATACAGCGGTTGGCCGATGCGCCAAAGTTCGCGCTTGTTGTGCCGAATTGAATGTGTTTGGCTTGGGTGGTGCCTTGTGCACTGGTCGACCAATAGTAGCCGTTGCCCGATGTGGTTACGGTCGTGCCGTTGCGGTAGCCGCACGGCAGGAACACAACGCCCAGTTTTTGCAGTTGCGCAAAAACAGACTCGGTGTAATTGTTCGCATTGTCAAGCGTATATGTTTTCGTACTTTCGGTTAGGTTCCCATTGCCGATGATATTTACGGTAATGCCCGATGGCGCCGAAAATTCGTCGGGAAGCAAAATGAATCCGAGCGTGCCAGCCACATATCCTACCGTCCAGCGGGTGTGCTTGAACAGATATTGCCACTCGTCAGATGTGAGCGTGCGCCAGCGTTTGGCGGTGTTTCCGCCATTGCTAATGGCGTTGTTGCCCCATTCCGAAAAGTTGCCGCTGAATAGCGTGTTGTCGGTCGATACGCTTGCGCCCCATTGCACAACGGTGCTGCCATCGCTACTCCAGCCGAAAAGGTCTATCTTATCGGCCAGTGCGCCATCGCTGATGTTGGCATCGCCGATGGCGTCGTATTGTCGGTCGGCAAACGACCATGTGCTGCTATTTCGGGCGTATTGCAGGTTGCCCTGCGAAAAATAGACATATTTTCCGTCGGCCACTTTGAATTTTGCAGGCAGTGAACCCAGTTGCCGTGCTTGCAGACCACAAGCCATCAAGCCCATGATTGCCAAAACGATAATTTTTTTCATAAAAAATGTTTTTTTGCCCATTGGCATTCGTTTACTTAAAAAAACTAAAATGCACATTGCCATAGTTACGGTGCTCGACAAAGTGCGGATGTGTGTCGAAACTATTGTTTTTGCCGTGTTCGAGTACGAAAACGCCGTCGGTACGCAGTCGGTTTTTAGCAAAAATGCGGTCGGGAATAGTGGCGATTTCGGGCATTTGGTAAGGCGGGTCGGCAAAGATAAAGTCGAACATTTCGGCGTTCACATCGAGAAATCGGAACACATCGCTGCGGTAGATGCGCAGATTGTCGATGTGAAGTTCGGCGGCCGTTTTTTTGATAAAGGCAATGTGGCGTTCGCTCATCTCGACGCCGCTCACATGGCTGCAACCGCGCGACACGCACTCGAAACTGATGCTGCCTGTTCCCGAAAATAGGTCGAGTGCCGTGGCATCGGTCAAGTCGAGGTAGCCCGCCAGCACATTGAACAGGCTCTCCTTGGCAAAATCGGTAGTAGGGCGCGCTGTGATGTTGCTTGGCGGTGTCAAATGTCGCCCTCTGAATTTTCCGCTAACAATCCGCATATTCCGAAATGAATGATGAACAATGAATGATGAACAATAAAAGTGCTACGGTTGGTTGGCGCTGAAATACAGCAAATTACGAATTTAGAATTAAGAACTGTAGCCACAACCAACTGAATAAAATGCTTTTTTTACACCCTTTTATTCTACCGCATTATCAAAATCTTGCGGTTTGCTACTAACAAAAAAAGCGCTGATTGCGTCTGGCAATCGGCACTTTTTGTTTATGTTCGCCGAGAGATTACTCCCAGTTGCCAGCGTTGTTGTTCGGTTCTTGTATCGAGCCTACTTTCAAACCTGGATATTTTTCGAGTTGTTTTTTCTCGTCTTTCAGGTTTATCAGTTCTTGGCGGTCGAGGTCGCTCAGATACATGTCGTATGGGGCGCGCGCTTCGAACAGCGGAATGGCAATGCCCGACGCTGCGTTGGTATGCGAGGCCGTTTCCATCTCGAATTTTTGTCCGTTCGAGAAAGGCACAATCACAATTTGGTCGATTTGTTCCTCGGTCAATTCGTTGGCAAAGAGGCTTTCGTACACGCTCACATACGATGTGTCGCGGCGGAAACCTTCGAGCCCATTGTCGGCAATCTCTTTTTTGTTGCCCGATTTTATAATTTTCAGGGCTTTGGCTTCGGTGAGTCCGTTTTGCAGTTGCTCGTCGGTGAGCGTGCCTTCTTTCAGCACAACAGGCATTTTGCCATTTTTGATAAAATCGACAAGCGTGTCGCAACTGGCGGTGTATCGACCGTTTTGGTTTTTGAACTCGACTTGCGCTTTGCGTATGTTTATCAGTCGCGCAATGACGGCTTTTTCGCGTGCGGCGCGTGTGTTGTCGAAGCGAATGGGCGTAACGATGCTCATCACGCAGATGTAGGCCAAAAAGGCGATGGCAATCACGAGTGTGATTCTGATGGCGTGTTTCATATTCGGTATTTTTTGTGGTTTGTTAATAAAAATAGAGTGTGCAAATATACAAAATTTTTATTGTTCGACAATTTTTTTTCGATTTTGTTTAGTGGATTTCTATAAATTTCTTTGTAGTGATTTTTGAATTTTTGGGTTAGCAGATGTTTTACTTGAGCGAAAACGCAATGCGGTGGCATTGTAA
>CAVGYO010000039.1:0-12853 GCA_963633255.1 Erysipelotrichaceae bacterium | reverse complement strand
CACGGCATTGGGCAGCGAGTGTCAAAAATCAGGTTTTGTGTTTCGAAAAAGCGGCGTTACTGTTTGAGCGTAGCGAGTTTAACGACGCCGAAACCAAAACCGCCAATTTTTGGCAACGCTCGCGCCCCTGCCGCGACTTTTCTTTGGTTCGTTTCTTTTGGTCGTCAAAAGAAATGAACGAAAAAACGAAAAAACGGATTACAAATCCTTATAATACAGCGAGTGCGGGATTACAAATCCCACACGATGACCGACGCCCTGTTGGCATAAACAACAAAAGCGAGCAACCACAGCGGCTGCTCGCTTCTATTTTTCTGATAATCAGCGTATTAGTAACTGCGTGCGATGACCACGCGGCAAGCCGACGGACGGCCAGTAACCATACATTTGCCCGGCGTTTTGTCGCCATCGAGCGGAATGCAGCGGATTGTCGCCTTGGTCTCTTCCTTGATTTTCTCTTCGGTTTCGGGTGTGCCGTCCCAGTGGCAGAGCAGGAATCCGCCTTTTTCGATCTCCTCCTTGAATTCGTCGTACGAATTGACTTCGCGTGTCATCGATTGGCGCATTTTCAGTGCTTTTTGGTAGATATTTTCCTGTATTTCGTCGAGCAGACGAGCGATATATTCGTCGATGCCGTCGCACGAGAGTGTCGCTTTTTCGAGCGTGTCGCGGCGCATCAGTTCCACGGTGTTGTTTTCTAAATCGCGACCGCCCATAGCCAAGCGCACAGGCACGCCTTTCAGTTCGTAGTCGGCAAATTTGAAGCCGGGGCGTTTGTTGTCGGCGTTATCGTACTTCACCGAAATGCCACGGTTGCGCAGTTTTTCTACAATGCCTTCTACTTTCGCATCGATTTGGTGGAGTTGCTCCTCGTTTTTGTATATCGGCACAATGACGACTTGAATTGGCGCCAAACGCGGCGGCAGCACAAGTCCGTTGTCGTCGCTGTGGGTCATGATGAGCGCGCCCATCAGTCGTGTGGAACAGCCCCACGAGGTGGCCCAAACATATTCCAGTTGGTTCTCTTTGTTTACAAACTGCACATCGAATGCTTTCGCAAAATTTTGTCCCAAGAAGTGCGAAGTGCCTGATTGCAAGGCTTTTCCGTCCTGCATCATGGCTTCGATGGTGTAGGTGTCGAGTGCGCCCGCAAAGCGTTCGTTGGCGGTTTTCACGCCTTTCACCACGGGAACGGCCATATACTTTTCGGCGAAATTGGCATAAACATTGAGCATTTGCATGGCTTTTTGTTCGGCCTCTTCGCGCGTGGCGTGCGCCGTGTGTCCCTCTTGCCACAAAAATTCGCTGGTGCGCAAAAACAGGCGTGTGCGCATCTCCCAGCGCATCACATTGCACCATTGGTTGCAGAGCAGCGGTAGGTCGCGCCACGATTTTATCCAGTTTTTGTAGGTGTTCCAGATGATGGTTTCCGATGTGGGGCGCACGATGAGTTCTTCTTCCAATTTTGCCTCGGGATCGACCACCACGCCGTTGCCGTTCGGGTCGTTTTTCAGGCGGTAGTGCGTTACCACGGCGCACTCTTTGGCGAATCCTTCGACATGTTCGGCCTCGCGGCAGAGAAACGATTTCGGTATCAGCAGCGGAAAATAGGCGTTCTGCACGCCCGTCTGTTTGAACATATCGTCCATCAGGCGTTGCATTTTTTCCCAAATGGCGTAGCCGTAAGGTTTGATGACCATGCAGCCACGCACCGCCGATTGTTCGGCCAAATCGGCCTTTACGACGAGTTCGTTGTACCACTGCGAATAGTTTTCGCTGCGTTTTGTTAAGTTTTTCAGTTCTGCCATATTGCTTGTAAGTTGTTAAATTTCAGTCGATTTTGTATGTTGTGTTATCTGAAAAGTTGCGCTCGCCATGCCTTGCCAAAGCAGGAGTTTGCCGCAATAGCCCGCCACCAGTTCGTCGGTGGCCAATGCAGCGATGAATTGCCCCACAATGCGCCGCTCTTTTGGGACGAATGTTGTTATCAACCCGTTGAAAAACAGCGTGTTGGCTGGCTCTGAGGCGCAGTGGCTCAACTCGAAAACTTGTTGCACGGTATCGTTGTCGTCGATTTCGACCACGGCGTTGAGCAGCAGGCGGTCGGCGTTTATCAAAACTCTATTTGCCGCTATTCTTCTCATGGTTGTCGGTTTTGCCGCTCAACTCCATTTTTCGGAACGAGGCGGGCATGTGATGCGCTTTTCTTTGCATTTGCAAAGTTTCTATCGGTGTTTTTTTGACCGTTTCGACTGGTTTTTTGGCGATTTCGATGGTCGTTGTGTCGCCGCGTATCGAGTCTAACCGTGCGCGAAACAGGCTGTCGATTTGCACCTTTTCGGTGTTGTAGTAACGCCACAAACGCACGCTGTCGATTTTTATCGGCGGCACAGTGTCGCTGCCCGTATCGAAGAAAATGCCGTGTAACTTGCTGATTTTTAGCGAGTCATTGGTTTCTAAGCGCACGCGGTAGGCGTAGGTGGCGGTGCTGTCGTTCAGGCGATAGACAATGCTGTCGGCGGCGCCGCTCTCGTAATCGACAACGAGTTTGAGATAGGCGGCAGGCGTGGTTGAGTCGCGTTCGGCACGCTGGCGGAACTGCCAAATGTATTTTTCGCCAATGCCAAAAAGCGTGGTGTCGGTCAGTTCGAAGCGGAGCGAATCGTGCCTTGTTGCCGTCGTTCGCAGCGATTGCGGGCGCAGCCAGATGTTCAGACTGTCGATAACATGGCGAAATTCGGGATTCTCTTCGGGGTGAAATTTGTAGTTATCGACATCGGCGTGTTTCTCCTCCAAAATATCCACGGCATCGGCATACACTTCGGCAAAAATGCGTGGGTGGCGCGCATACCATTCGAGCGATTCGTTGAACTCGTCGCGCGTGATGCCGTGCTTTTCGAACACGCTTTCGAAATAGGCGCGTTTGGTCGAGTGGTCGTTGTAGGCATATTTTTGTCCCACTGTGGCTTCGGCCAGATGCACATCGGCCAGTATTTGCGCCATCTCTTTGCGGTTGGCAATTCCGAGCGGCACTTCGCAAGCGGTCAGCAGCAGCATCGCCACCGACAAAATCGCACCATATAGCCAATTTCGCCTCATTTTTCTGGTTCTTCGGTTGCTGATTTCGATTTTTTTCGACTGAAATAGCGGTCGAACGAGGTGTTGAAATCTTTCGAGAAAAAGAGAATCAGCACGATGATGCCAACCGTTATGGCCGAGTCGGCGATGTTGAACACGGGACTGAAAAAAATCTCACCGCCGAGCAGTGGCACCCAATTTGGAAATGTGAAGAGCGGAAAATAGAACATATCCACCACTTTGCCCTGCATGAATGGCGCATAACCGCCCGCTGCGGGCAGAAATTCGGCCACTTGCGTGTAGGTGCTTTCGCCGAAGCAGATGCCGTAGAACATACAATCGATGATGTTGCCGATGGCGCCCGCCAAAATCAGCGCAACGCAAAAAAGGTAACCCCAGCGGTAGTTGTCGCGCACCAGTTTGACGATGTACCACACGATGAACGCCGACAGCACGATGCGAAACAGCGTGAGCGCAATTTTCGGGCCGAAACTCATGCCGAAAGCCATGCCCGGATTTTCGATGAAAACAATTTGAAACCAATCGAACAGATGCACCGATTCGCCCAGCGTAAAGTGCGTTTTGATGTAGATTTTCAGGGCTTGGTCGAGCAGCAGAAGCACCGCCACAAACGACCAAATGAGTATGTGTTTTTTCTTCATCGCCTTCATCGTTTTTGCGTAGCGACGGCGCAAATGTGCGCGCCACCACAAACTGCAAAGGTACAAAAAAATGTGGAATCGGCGAATGCGTTACAACGGTAGGCGGCAAATGTAGTTTTTCTTGACATGTTTTTCGAGAAATTGCTGGTCGATGATGTCCGAAACATCGGCAATGTCGCGCACGGAGCCATCGGGGTAGAGAATGAGAATTTGTGCGTCGCGGTTGTCGTAGGTGCGTGTCGTAACTGTCTGTTCTTCAAAGAAATAGCGTGCTTCGTGGAGCGACACACCAAACCGCTGGGCGTATTGTTGCAGCAGTGCATTGCGTTCGTCGTCGGTGAGCGGCTGCCCGATGGTGGTTTTGAACAGATGGCGGTTGATGAACGCCGTGGCGAGCGTCGAAAGCACGGTGTCGCTCGTGTCGGCCCAAACTTTTATCGCCGAAATGATGTCCGAATCGTCGAGTTTGACAAAATTTTGCAGCGCAGTGTCGTCGAATTTGCTTCGGTCGATCTGATTTTCGATGAAAAAACGCAGCGCAGGCGTGGCTTCGAGTTGGTGACCTTGTGCGGCCAGCTCTTTGGCGCGACGCAAAATCTGGATAAGCATCTTTTCGGCCGCCACCGAAGTTTTGTGCAGATAGACCTGCCAGTACATAAACCGTCTGGCTATCAGGAAGTTCTCGATGGAGTAGATGCCGTTGGCTTCGACTGCCAATTTATCGTTGTGCACATTCAGCATTTTGATGATGCGCGCCGAACCGATGCGCCCTTCGGCCACGCCTGTGAAAAAACAGTCGCGTTGCAGGTAGTCCATGCGGTCCATATCGAGTTGGCTGCTGATGAGTTGGTGCAGAAAATGTTTGTGGTAGTCGTCGGTGAAAATGCGTATGGCCAAATCGAGCCGTCCGCCCATTTCGGCGTTCATTTTTTGCATCAAGCGCAGCGAAATCTCTTCGTGCGAAATGCCCTGCGTGAGCGTGCTTTCGAGTACATGCGAAAATGGTCCATGCCCAAGGTCGTGCATCAAAATGGCGGCCAGCAGCCCGTCGGCTTCGTCGGCAGTGATGTCGTTGCCTTTTTGCCGCAACTGCTTGATGGCCTCTTTGGTCAGAAACATCGCCCCGAGCGAGTGGAGTAGCCGTGTGTGCTGCGCGCCGGGATAGACCACCGCCGACAATCCAAGTTGTTTTATGCGCTGAAGTCGCTGAAAATAAGGGTGTTGAACAATCTGAAAAAGCAGTTCGTTGGGTATGGCGATGAACCCGAACACGGGGTCGTTGATGATTTTGCGTTTCGTCATTTTTGCGGAGTGGTTTTTTCTAAGTAACTGTTGTAGGTGTCGAACACATCTTTGACATAGCGCACCGTGTGATTGCCTCTGAAATAGCCAAATGTGCAGACTGTGTCGTTGTAGTATTCGGGTTCCGATTTTAGCATCAGATATTTTTCGGCAACCGCCCATTGGTTGGGGTTTTCGCCGTATTTTGCTGCCAATGCGCGTGCATCGAGTATGTGTGCTGGACCTGCATTGTACGAGGCGAGTACGAATTTGGTGCGCTCCATCAGACTGTCCACTTGGTAGAAAATTTTGTCGAGCCACGCAATGTATTTTGTCGATGCGGCAATGGCGGGTTCGGCTTGAAAGATGGTGGACGAGTCGAGTCCGTATTTTGCGCCAGTGCCAGGCATCATCTGCATCAGCCCGAGCGCGCCCGCCGACGAGATGGCGTTGGTGTCGAAGTGCGACTCGTTGAACGCCAACGACGCCAACATGCGCCAATCCCAGCCGATTTGCGGCGCATAGTGTTTGAATTGCGCATCGTAGGGCGACAATGCACCGCGTGGAATCGAGGCGCGAATGTTTTTGTAGTAGTGGCTTTTGGCGTATTTTTGGTAGGTCTGTTTGTAAAAATTCGACAGCACCACCTTGTCGCCCCACGCATTGAGCGACGCCAGCAGTTCGGGCGAGGTTTTGCGCACCGCCCACGCCATCTCTTGTGGCAGCCCTATTTGCAGCGAAATATCGAGGTTGCGCAGCGTCGTGCGGCTCTGCTTTGCCAAGTCGATGTCGGCCACAGTGGCGGGAATTTCGCCTTTCGACACCATCAGCACCAGTTGGTCGATGGTCAGGCTGTCGGGTGCGGCTTCGATGGTGATGCCACCGCCAATTTCGGCGTTCAAATGGTGCAGCCGCAGCCAGTATTTGTTGTCCCGCTTCGAATAGACGGTGCGCCCTGCCAAATCGGTAACATCGTGCGCCATGTTGGTTGTGTGGCGCTGCACCAGCACGGGATACGACTGCACAGTGCGGCGCACAAAATCCATCTCTTGGCGGTTCTCTTTCGAGCAGGCGTAGCGGTAGGCAATCACATCGCCTTGTCCGTCGAGCAGCAGCGTTTTCATCTCTTCGATGCTTTGCGCCACAATCAGCCGCACCTGCACCCCGATGTGGTCGGCGTAGTTGCGCACAAGGTCGTATTCGTAGCCCATATCCTCGTCGCCCGACACAAAATAGGACTGCGAATTTTCCATCGTAATCACGCGCAATTCGCCTTTTTCGACGATTTGTGGCAGGTCGCGGTCGTCGGCGGGCAGCCCATGTTTGCAACTTGTAGTCGAAACAACAACTGCGCAGACCAATGCGATGGCGGCTATTTTGCGAAAGTTTGCCATAAGTTCAGGCAAAGATAAGCACAAAAAGTGAATTTTCCAAACGGAGCGATGTTTTTAGCGTGCGATGTTCGCTTCCGAAATGGTGATTTGCTCGATGGTATTGATTTTGGCTTTGTCGTAAGGCGTTTGCAGGCGCACATAGTTTTCGGTGAAGCCGTGCATCTGGTCACCTGTTTTGGCGGCTTCCCAAAGTACAAACGCTTGGCGACCATATTGCGAGCGGTAAAATTCGGTCAATTTCTGGTCGGAAAGTTGGCGCAACTGGTCGTTTCGCCGCTTGCGTTCGGTCATCGGTACGGTGTAGTCTATTGCCAACGCCTTGGTGCCAGCGCGTTCGGAATAGGTGAACACATGCAGTTGCGAGCAGGGTAGTGCGGCGAGAAAATCGCGGCTTTCGGCAAACAGTTCGGGCGTTTCGCCACGCATGCCTACCATCACATCGATGCCGATGAATGCGTTGGGCATCAGCGACTTGATGGTCGCCACTTTGGCGGCAAAAAGGGCGGTGTCGTAGCGGCGGTGCATCAACTGTAAAATGTGGTCGCTGCCCGACTGCAACGGCAGATGAAAGTGCGGCGCAAAGTGCGGCGATTGCGCCACATACGCCACTATCTCGTCGGTGAGCAGGTTCGGTTCGATGCTCGAAATGCGGTAGCGCACGCCGTCGAGTTGGTCGAGTGCTTTCACAAGGTCGAAAAATGTTTCGCCTGTCGAACGCCCGAAATCGCCCGTGTTTACGCCAGTCAGCACTATCTCTTTGGCACCGTCGGCAATGGCTTGTTGCGCCACCGCCACCGTGTCGGCAATGGAGGCGTTGCGGCTGCGACCGCGTGCAAACGGAATGGTGCAATAGGTGCAGTAGTAGTCGCAACCGTCCTGCACTTTCAGAAAATGGCGTGTGCGGTCGTCGGCACTGCAAATGGGGCGAAAGGCACGAATTTTGGCTGTTTTCACGGTGTTGATTTTCGCGCTTTTTTCGTCGAAACGCTGCAAAAACTCTTCCATGTCGAATTTTTCGTTGGCGCCAAGCACCAAATCGACTTCGGGTATGGCGGCCACCTCGTCGGGTTTCAGTTGCGCATAACAGCCCGTTACTACCACAAATGCCGCTGGATTTTGCGCTGCCAAGCGGCGAATGGCTTGCCGCCCTTTGTGGTCGGCCACATCGGTTACCGAGCAGGTGTTCACTATGCAGATGTCGGCCTGCTCGCCCGCCTTGGCGCGCCTACAGCCCGATGCCGCCAGCATTTTGCCGATGGCCGACGACTCGGCAAAGTTCAGTTTGCAACCGAGCGTGGCGTACGCTATTTTCTTGCCTGTTAAGTCCATGTTTTGCGTTGCAAAATTACACTTTTTTGGCGACATCAGCCACTACACAAAAAGCAGTGCCGACCAAAATTGGTCGGCACCACCCCCATTTATTAACCATTATTATGAAAAAAGATCATTCAAAAGTTACGCCAATCTCCTGATTTACAACGCCTCCGCTGATTGTGAGTGTGGCCGAACCAGCCGCCACGCGCGTGAGTGTAACCGTTACACCATTGGCGGCATTGGCAGGTGTGATGGTGCTGGGCGTTACGGTGAAAATGCCCGTGTTGCTCGAACCGACTGCCACACTCGTTGCCAAATTCGAAATGTGTACTTGCAGTGTGGTAGTTGTGCCACTGCACACTATGTCGTTTTTCTTCTCGTTTTCGACCACTATCGGGTTGCCAATCATCAGCAGTGGATCGGTCGATATGCTGCTTGAGCCGCTGTCGGAACTTGAATCCGAACCCGAATCTGTTCCCGAACCCGAATCGCCGCTATCGGTAGAAGAGGCGGCTTTGCTGCCGTTGCTTGTGCCAGGCACAAAATCGCTCTCGAACGAACCCAAAAGGTTTGTCAGCGACACCGTTTCGCTTGCCTTTTCGCCCCACAAATACTCCGCCAAATAGGGATAATCGATGAACGGGTTGCGGTTGCCCTGTTTGTCGGCTACGCCATTGTTTCTCGTGATTTCTTTTTGCGACACGGGGTCTTGCCTGTGCCATTGCATCAATAGAGCGACAGCGTAATTCGATAAGCCGTAATTCGTGCTTAAACTGCCACTGAACATGGCGTTGCTGCTCCATGATGTTACAGGATAGTTTGATACGGTGGCGTAACGAATTGCCATGTACATGATGGCGCGCGCGATGTCCCCCTTATATTTGTCGTCTGGCTCGAAAACCGTTCCTACTGATGTGTAGCCACTAAAGGTGGATGTCCCTAATTTTCCCAGAGCCTTGCTGTCCAGACTTGTCCCTGACGAACATTCTCCAAAAGGATAATTGCTGCGTTGGTTGTTTACTTTTCCGTCTGTCAAAAAAAGGTGGTGCCTGTCGCCGACTTGTGGCGATACTTTATTAAACAGCGATTGTGGAACAACATGTTCGCGGTTATAGCAGTCGCAAACGCTGGAATATGATGTCCCGCATTGGTCGCTGCCTGTTGTTGTCCAATCGCAGGTTGAGTAAATGTCCTCTAATGTTCCATCGACAATATCAATCCCGTCAAAAACCCAATCATAGCTAAGGGTAGTAGTGTGCTTGCTTGTTGTCAGGGATGTAAGTGCCGTTCTTAAATCGCTGTCGCTCTTCCCTTCGAGGCTCGAATAGTAGGAGGCATCGACAGCAAAAGCCCACGGCGCACCGACAAGTGCCAACGCAAAAAATAGACCAATAATGGTGTGTCGTGTTGTGTGTTTCATGGTTTTGTGCTAAAAGCGCACAAAATTAGTTAAAAATTGTTGAATAAGCAAGAAAAAGTAGCATTTTTCTTCCAAAATCTGCAAAAAACGCCTTTTTATCGACAAAAGTTGGTGCGCTATTTCACCGCAAAAGTGGCAACCACGGGGTAGTGGTCCGAAAAATCGATATGGGCAATGCGCGACGCAATGGGCGCAAAATGCTGCTCGTCCAGCAAAATGTGGTCGATGCCCACCAGCAGCCCGTTGGCGTGAAAGGTGTAGTTGTAGCCCCAACTGGTGGCAGTTACAGCGTCGGTCATGCCGCGCGCCAGCGTGTGGTAGGTGTACGACTGCGCCACATCGTTGAAATCGCCGCAAACCACTATGGGATAAGGCGTGTGCGCAATGGCAGCCGCCACACTATTGGCCTGTTTTGCGCGCGCACGGCAGGCAGCACTCAGTTTGTTGGCCATGGTTTCGGTGGCACTGCGCAAACCATCGTTGTCGAATGTTTCGGCCGAAAGTTTGTACTTTTTCAAGTCGCTCGAAGTCAGTTTGTTCGACTCCAAATGGTTGTTGAACACACGCACGGTGTCGCCCGCAGCAATCACAATATCGGAATAGACGCTCACATTGTAGGCCGAGGCGTATTCCACCTTTTTTTTGTTCACAATCGGGAATTTCGAAAATGTGGCAACGCCCCACCAAAAGCGGTTGCGCTGATTTTTGTACCAAATGTGGCGGTAGGGGTAGATGGCATCGAACCGTTCGAGCAGTTTTTGCTGATTCAGGCGGCTGCTCTTGTGATAGAAACCGAACTCTTGCAGACAGACGATGTCGGCATCGGTGTCGGCGATGAACTGCACAATGTCGTCGAAACATTTTTCGCCGCCAAAGAGCGACACATTGTAGGTGAGCAGCGTTATTTGTTGCAATTTTTCGCTGTAGGTTGTTTTGTGCCACGGAATCGAAAATACCTGATTCACAGACTGATACGAAAAAATCAGCAGCAATAGCGACAACAAAAACCACCAGTTGCGTTTGCAGAGCCAAAACAGCACGAAACAGATTTGAATCACCGTCAGAATGGGAAAAATTAACCCAAAATAGGAGAACCAAACAAACTCGTTGGCAGGTACAACGGCCGCCAGCAGCCCAAAAATGTAGAGCAGCGCAAAAAATGCGTTGATGGCGACCACGGTGTATTTGGCTATTTTTCGCATTAGGCGATTTCTATAAATTTCTTGGGAGTGATTTTTGAATTTTGGAATTGCAGATGTTTTGCTCAAACAAAAGCGCTGTGCGGTGGCATTGTAATTGAGTGAAAATCAGGGATTTGCAGTGCAAAATAAGAAGCGCACAAAAGCATTCAGAACTATAGCGATTATTAGATTTTTTTTTACAAAACGGGGAATTTACAGAAGTCCCCATAAGTTATTGGTTCGAGCGACTAAACAGCGTTTCGCGTTCGCGGTCGGTAAGACTCTGATAACCAGAGCGTTTTATCTTGTCCAAAATGCGGTCGATTTCGGCATCGTTGCGCACTTTGGCTTGGTTGTACTCGGCATCGGTCTTGGGTTGGCTACGAAATTTTGGTTTGCGTCGCTTTATTTTCGAGCGACCAAAAAGGTTGGCGCACCCATCGAGCAGTTTGTTGATTGGCCACGCCAAATCGTGCCCTTGGCGCCACAAGCGTGCATACAGAAAACCGACCAGCGCGCCGCCCAAATGTGCCAGTTCGCCGCCTGCATTGCCGCCAGTAACGCCAAAAACGCTTATCAGCACCGTGATGGCTGCCACATATTTCATTCTGATTTCGCCAATCAGAAAAAGGCGTATCGGGTAGTTCGGCTCGGCCACCGCAATGGCCAAAATAATGCCCATAATCGATGCAGACGCGCCCAGCAAGTACGAGCCGCCTATTCTTCCAGCGAAGTAGGGGAGTAGATTGTACGCTCCCAAATAGGCCAGCGCACCGCCCAATCCGCCCAAAATATAGACGCCCACCAACTGTTTTTGCGAAAAATAGCCGAGAAACAGTTGCCCAAACCAGTAGAGGCAGAGCATATTGAAAAACAGGTGAAAAAACTCGGTGTGCAGAAACATATAGGTCAGCACGGTCCACGGGCGGTGCAGCAGCGTGTCGCACGCAGCGGGCATCTCTACATAGCCGAGCCAGGCGTGTGCCTCGAGACCCAAAAGTGTCAGCACAAGTTCGGCCAGTTTCACCGCTAGCCAAACGCCCACATTCAGAAAAATGAGCCGCACCAAAGTTGTGCCGTTGCGAAATCGCGCTTGAAGAGTGTCGAACATAGTGGTTTATCGGTTGAATAATTTACCTTTTTTGCGCCAATAGAGCAGCAGTAGCAGTCCAAAAATCATGCCACCAAGGTGTGCAAAGTGCGCCACGCTGTCGAAACGAAAATCGGCAATGCCCAAAAAGAGTTCTGCCACAGCGTAAAGCCCAACGAATATCCGCGCAGGAATCGGTATCGGCACAAAAAGTAGGAACATTTTGACATCGGGAAAGAGCCAGCCAAACGCCAGCAGTACGCCAAACAGTGCGCCACTTGCACCGATGGTTGTCGGCAAATCGAGCAGCATATTTTTCATGCGCGCCACATCGTAGCCCGTGAGCGACTCCAACGCTCCAAAACGGAAATAGTTGCGCAACTCCGCTTCCACGCTGCCGAGCGTTTCGGTCGAGCCTTGCGCTATGGCGGCATTCATCGCCTCGGTCAGACTCCAATAGTCTATCATCCAACAGAGTTGTTGCACAATGGCGGCCCCCACGCCCGACACCATATAATAAAAGAGAAATTTGCGGCTGCCCCACACCTGCTCCAGCGCGCAACCAAACATATACACGCCAAACATATTGCAAAACAGGTGCCAAATCGACGAGGTGTCGTGCAGAAACATATAGGTGAACAACTGATAGAGCCGAAATTTTTCCGACATAAAGTAGTGCATACCGAGCAAATCGGTCAGATTTACGGCAGTTTTGTTGCTCAAAGTTACGCTCGCCACCCAAACTATCAGGTTGATAATTATCAAATTCAGCACCACGGGCGGTGTATTGCGCAAAAAAGATGGACGCTGGTCGTTCATTGTGTTCAATTTTGTGCGCAAAATTAAGAAAAATGTGCCGAAAACGACTCTTTTTTGTCAAAAAACGGCTCTTTGTCGATTTTTTTTGAAAAAAAATGCAAAAAACTTGTTGGTATGAAAAAAAAAGCATATTTTTGCACTGAAAATTTGATTATTCGCAACAATCAACTTAACCATTTTAATTTTTTAGTTCTATGAACAAAGCAGATTTGATCAATGCTATCGCTGCTGAAGCAGGCATTAGCAAAGTAGAGGCCAAAAAAGCCCTCGAAGCCGTAGTTGAAAACATCTCCAACGCTCTTGCTAAAGGAGATAAAGTTGGTTTGGTAGGCTTTGGCACCTTCTCGGTTGTTGAGCGTGCTGCCCGTCAAGGCATCAACCCGCTGACCAAGAAACCTCTGAAAATCGAGGCTAAAAAAGTCGCCAAATTCAAAGCAGGCGCAGAATTGGCTGAAAAAATCAAATAATTGGTTTTTTGTCATCCTCAACGAAAAAGGAGGCGCACCAAATGGTCGTGCCTCTTTTTTTTGTCCGCCTTTTTTTGTACTTTTGCAAACGAAATTAGTAGCAAGTAGCAAGTAGCAAGTAGCAAGAAAGATTTTAAGAACATAGAA
>CAVGYO010000038.1:0-12893 GCA_963633255.1 Erysipelotrichaceae bacterium | reverse complement strand
AGTCCAGCAGCAAAAACAAGACATTTCATGTGATTTCAGATTTGGTTGATTGGTTTAACGCATAGCGTTAATTTCAAATTTCTAGATTTCTAATTTCTATATTTCTGGTTGTCGGTATCAACAAAGTCGCAATAATTATTCATTATTCATTATTCATTATTCATTGCCTTACTCGTAGCCCCGTTTCCCCCGAAGGGGGAACGCCACGCATCCAACAAGTCTATCTTCTATGTTCTATGTTCTATGTTCTATGTTCTATGTTCTATGCTCTATGCTCTCAAAAAAAACTCCTCACTCCTCACTCCTCACTCCTCACTCAAGAGCACTTCTCACTTCCCGAACTATTCCCTGTTCGCGGTGTTCGAGCAGAATATCGATGTCGAATTTGCGGGCCAGATGTTGCGCCAAATGTTCGGCGGCATACACCGAGCGATGCTGTCCGCCTGTGCAGCCAAACGAGAACATCAAATCGGTGAAGCCACGCTGCAAATAGCGCGCCACATGCGCATCGGCCAGCGCATAGACCGACTGCAAAAAAACAGTGATTTCGCCATCTTTTTCGAGAAAATCGATTACATCAGCGTCCATGCCCGTCGATTTTTTGTAGGCTTCGTAACGCCCTGGATTGTGCGTTGCGCGGCAGTCGAACACATAGCCGCCGCCGTTGCCCGAGAGGTCGTCGGGAATGCCTTTTTTGTACGAAAAACTGAAAATTCGCACCGTCAAACGCCCTTGCGCCCCGACAAATGCGTATTGCCACTTGGGCATTTGCGCCAATTCGCACAAAATCTGACAGAGATACGGCATTTCGGCAAAGGGTTGCGCCAGCAGTTCGCGCAGGTTGGCCATAGCAAACGGCACGCTCTGCAAAAAATGCGCCTTGCGCTCGACCAGTCCACGAAAACCATACGCACCCAACACCTGCAAAGTGCGAAACAGCACAAAATAGCGCAAACGATTCAGAAAATAGTCCTTATCAACAGTCTGATATTCAGAGAGTTTTTGCAGATAAACAGCGATAAGTTCGTTGCGCAAGGCGGGCGGATAATTGGCTTTGGCCTGCCACAGAAACGAAGCGACATCGTAGTAAATCGGACCACGAAGACCGCCTTGAAAGTCGATAAGGTAAGGCTCTTCGCCATTGAGCAGCATCACATTGCGCGCCTGAAAATCGCGATACATAAAGGTGTGAAAATCGTCGGTCAGCAGCAGCGCCGAAAAACGATCGAAATCGTTTTGTAGCGCCACCTCGTCGAACTCAAGTCCCGAAGGTTTCAGAAAACAGTATTTGAAATAGTTGAGGTCGAACGCCACCAAGCGCGCATCGAAAGCCGCCAGCGGATAGCAGACCGAAAAATCGAGACCGCGCGCGCCACGAAACTGCACATCGGGCAAGAGCGCCATCGTCGTGCGCAGCAACTCTTTCTCCTTTTCCGAATAATGACCCGACGCACGACCAGTCGCCAGCGCATCGAACAGCGACTGTGCGCCCAAATCTTGTTGCAGATAGCACGAACAGTCGTCGGCACAAGCGAGCAGACGCGGCACGGGCAGTCCCTGCGCCGCAAAATGGCGTGCCAGCGCAACAAACGCCCTATTTTCGGCCACCGACACGCCTTCGACCCCGATACAAGTGGCATTGCCAGCGGTGATGCGGTAGTAACGGCGGTTGCTTCCCGACTGCGCCAGCGGCACAATCGTGTCGGGCGGTGTGTGGGCGTAATTTTCGTAAAGTGTGGCGATCGTCTGTTTCATTTTCGGCAGAAATTTGGAGCGAAATTACGATTTTTTTTCGACTTTTGTGCAAAGATATTGTCCGACGACGCAAAAATTTGTACCTTTGTGGTAGAAAATAGTTTGAACAGCGTATGAAACTGAAAAAAATAGCCCTGATTTTGGCGGCGATGGCTTTTGTAGGCGTTGCTAGCGCACAAACGCGCCATCTGACAAAGGCCGAATTTCTGAAAAAAGTGGACAACTACGAAGTCGATCAGAAGTGGAATTACCTTGGCGATCGGCCGTGCGTTATCGATTTTTACGCCACATGGTGCGGTCCGTGCAAGCGGTTGGCGCCGATTTTGGAGGAGTTGTCGAAAGAGTACAGCAAGGAGATTTACATCTACAAAGTCGATGCCGAGCAAGAGCGCGAACTTGCTTATATATTCGGTGTGCGCAGTTATCCCACCATCGTTTTCTGCCCGATGAATGGCACGCCCGAAATTGCGCTCGGACTTCAGCCCAAGGAGCAGTTGAAAAAATGGATCGACACCATTTTGTTGGGAAAAGAGAAGTAACGCCCTACTCTGCCACAAAGGCTTTCATGCGGTTGCGCTCGAACTTGGTGCGGTAGGCGAATCCCACGGTGTAGTTGAACGAAAATTGTGCGCTGCCCGACTTGCCGTATCCTGGAACGAACCAGAGTTGCGAATCGTTGCCGAGCGAGGTGTGCAACCCCAGTCGCACGCGCGCCGACCAGCCCATAGTGAAGCCCTTTGCCAAATCGACACGCACGCCCGCCAGAATCTCGAACCAGCCCGTGTAGATCTTTTTGTCGTCGAATTTTATCGTGCCATTTTCGTTCCAATAGCCTTCGGAAAACGGCACATTGTCCATGCTGTAATCGACCACGCCCATGCCGTAGCGCAAGCCAATGAACGGATAGTTGCGGTTCAATTTTTCGACATTGTTCTTCTTGGTTTTCAGGAAGTTGTAGTTAATGCCGATGCGCCAAAATGGTGCTGATGCGCGGTATTTCGTTGCATTTTCGGCCGTTACATTTGCTGTGGCGTAGCCGATTTCGAAAATCGGGAAAAATTTGTTCAGCAAATTGATGTCGAACTGCGCCTCGCCCGTTATCACGCCCTTGTCGATGACAATGCCCATGAGCGGCGAAGCAATATCGAGATGCACCGAAAAGCCACGAAAAACGACCGAATCGGTAGGGGCTTTTTCGGTGTTGCGCCGTTGTTGTGCGTGCATTGGCGCAACCAAAATCAGCAAAAGCAGCAGCAATATGTGTTTCGTGGGAATTTTCATTTTTTTACTCTGTAATAGAGGCGCAAATGTGTGCTCGAAACATTTTCGACGCGCGTTTCAAGCACAACCACCGAATCGATTTGGTTGGCAGTGGCTTGCACACCTTTGATAGTGTGGAAAACGAAGCAGCCGCACTCCATCGAGATAAAATTGTTTTCGTTGGTGTGGAAAATGGTGAGCGTGTCGGTGCCTGTCGAGTCGCGCTGCAGCACAAACACCGACGAATCGGCTTTGATGCGGAGCGGCAGCGAAAACGAACTCAACGAAGTGGCTTTGTAGAGCGTCGAATCGTTGTCAAGTCCTTGAACTGTAATCTGTTCCGTTGTCGACGAGAGGACATAGGATTCTTTCGAATCGCTGTATTCGGCCTTGTAGAGCGCCACGCCAGCCACCACATTGCGTTCTTTGTAGCAAGTGCCGTCGTTGCTGCCGCTGCACGCCGCCAAAGCGCACGCTGTTGCGGCAAGGAGTATCGTTTTTAGCCTCTTTTTCACTGTCAATCAATCATTTGGAACAACTCTTCGTTCGATTTTCGTTTTTTTTGTGTGGCGCAACCGTCGGCCGTAGCATAGCCGAGCGGGATCAACGCCACAGGTTCAAATTCGGTGGATAGACCGAGCGTTTCGGCGCATTGGCGGGCATCGAAATTGCAAACCCAGCAGGTGCCAAGTCCCTGTTCGGCGGCTGCCAAAGTCAGGTGGTCGATGGCGATGGCCGTGTCGATGTCGGCGTGGTCCTTGCCGTCGTTCGGGCGGTGCCACGCCTGTGCGTGATTGGCGCACGCCACAATGCAAACGGGCGCATCGGCAAACCAATCGCGGTGGTAGCACTGCGCAATTTTTGCACGCAACGCCTTGTCGGAAATCACAAAAAAGCGGTACGGCTGCAAATTCACCGCCGACGGAGCGAGGCGCACACACGACAAAATGTAGTCGATTTTTTCGGGTTCGACAGCGCGCGTGGCATCGAAATTGCGGAGCGAAAAACGCGTTTCGCACAATTTTTCGAAAGTTCCGTTCATAGCGTTTTCACCTCGTTTTTCAGACAATTCAGTGCCGCCTCGGTGGGTGTGGTCTGAAGCGACGAATAGAGTTCGATCAGTTTTTGCGCCAACTGCAAAGCCGCTCCTGTAGGCTGTACTTGCGCCGCTGCACCATTGATGACACGCACCAAATTTTCGCGCGCATTTTTCACCATCGCCCACGCTTCGGGCGACACATATATTTGTTGTGCCACATTGTAGTCGAACTCGTTGCGAATGGTTTGCAGCAGTTTCGACTGCAGTTCGATGTTGGTCATGCCCTGCAAATCGAGGCGCAGAATCATGGCTTCGGGCTGCGTGCGTTCGAGCAGCAGCGTCAGACGCTCGTAGGCGCGCAGGCGCACGGGCGTGATTTGGTTTGTCGACAGGCGGCGCAACTCAAAATTGCGGCGGTCGACCTCGTTGTCCAACTGCTTGCGCAGCACCAGCCAAGTGGTGAGAAAAACCACCAGCGCAGGCAGCGTATAGCCTAGTATTTGGAGGAAAAGGGACATTTTTGTTTAGTGTATAAAGTAAAATTTCTAATTGGTTGGTTGGTCGATTGGTTGATTGGTTTAACGCGTTAGCGTTAATTTCTGATTTCTGATTTCTAATTTCTAAATTTCGCTTCGCGCATTTTTGCTACGCTCGGCATAGTTCAAACGAGTTTGACTCTGCTCTCACTTGTCGAAAAAATTCTAATTTCTAGATTTCGCTTCGCGCATTTTTGCTACGCTCGGCATAGTTCAAACGAGTTTGACTCTGCTCTCACTTGTCGAAAAAATTCTAATTTCTAGATTTCGCTTCGCGCATTTTTGCTACGCTCGGCATAGTTCAAACGAGTTTGACTCTGCTCTCACTTGTCGAAAAAATTCTAATTTCTAGATTTCGCTTCGCGCATTTTTGCTACGCTCGGCATAGTTCAAACGAGTTTGACTCTGCTCTCACTTGTCGAAAAAATTCTAATTTCTAGATTTCGCTTCGCGCATTTTTGCTACGCTCGGCATAGTTCAAACGAGTTTGACTCTGCTCTCACTTGTCGAAAAAATTCTAATTTCTAGATTTCGCTTCGCGCATTTTTGCTACGCTCGGCATAGTTCAAACGAGTTTGACTCTGCTCTCACTTGTCGAAAAAATTCTAATTTCTAGATTTCGCTTCGCGCATTTTTGCTACGCTCGGCATAGTTCAAACGAGTTTGACTCTGCTCTCACTTGTCGAAAAAATTCTAATTTCTAGATTTCGCTTCGCGCATTTTTGCTACGCTCGGCATAGTTCAAACGAGTTTGACTCTGCTCTCGCTAATCGCAAAAATTCTAATTTCTAGTTGTCGGTATCAACACCACCGCAATTATTATTCATTATTCATTATTCATTGTTTATTATTTATTGTCTTGCTCGTAGCCCCCTTTCCCGTTTCCCCCGAAGGGGGAACGCCAATTAAATCATTGAATCACAGAATCATTGAATTATCGAATGTTTGAACTTTCGCACTTTTATACTTTCACACTTTCTAACTAAAAAACTCCTCACTTTCTTGCTACTTGTATCTTGCTACTTGCTACTAATTGTCAAATCTCCTCGGCTATTTGATAGGAATTGCGTTCGGGTGATGTGCGTGAGAGCATTTCGCCGATAAATCCCGACAGGAACATCTGTGTGCCGAGAATCATCATCGTGAGTGCCAAATAAAAATAGGGTGTGTCGGTTACGAGTGGGGCTGGCGTGCCGTTGTGTAGCGCCACTATTTTCACAATTCCAACGCCGCATACCGCTATAAAACCAATCAAAAACATAACACTTCCCCAAAGGCCAAAAAAGTGCATGGGGCGTTTGCCAAATCGGCTTAGGAAATAGAGCGAAAATAGGTCGAGATAGCCGTGTACAAAGCGGTCGAGCCCAAATTTGGACGCGCCGAACTGGCGTTTGCGGTGTTCCACCACTTTTTCGCCAATTTTTGTAAAGCCCGCATTTTTCGCCAGATAGGGAATGTAGCGGTGCATATCGCCATACACTTCGATATTTTTCACCACCTCGTTGCGATAGGCTTTGATACCGCAGTTCATGTCGTGGAGTTTCAATCCTGTAACGCGGCGCGCGGTGGCGTTGTAAATTTTCGAGGGGATGTTTTTGGTGAATGTATTGTCGTGGCGGCGTTTTTTCCAGCCCGACACAAGGTCGTAGCCCTCCTCTTTTATCATGCGGTAAAGTTCGGGGATTTCGTCGGGAGAGTCCTGCAAATCGGCATCGAGCGTAACCACCACATCGCCTTGTGCGCGCGCAAAACCGCAGTAGAGCGCAGGCGATTTGCCGTAGTTGCGGCGGAAACGAATGCCGTGCACGCGTGCATCGTTTTTTTGCAAATCGCACACCACTTGCCACGAACCGTCGGTGCTGCCATCGTTCACAAAAATGATTTCGTACGAAAAATCATTGGCGGCCATCACGCGCGAAATCCACTCGTAGAGCGGCGTAAGCGACTCTTTCTCGTTATACAGTGGCACAACAACCGAAATATCCATAGATGCGTTTTTTTATTGATTTTGAATTTGTGAATCGCTGTCGGCAGACCCTTTTTTGCGTGCAAATGCGGCCACCACAAGCGACACCAGCGTGCCAACCAGCACATCGAGCCAAATGTAGTTGAGCGACATATTGACGGGCGACATCATCTGTTTCAAGTTGCTCGTTTCGACCTCGCCAAGCGGCATATTGAGTTGCTCCATCAGGCAGAGCGATTCGTCGATTGTGCGTGGCAAAAAGTCGGGATCGAAGTATTTGAAATAGAGCAATCGGAAGGCTGCGCCAACGAGTGCGGCGTAGAAAAAGAGTTGCATTCCGTAGAGAAACGCCTCGCCGTACGACATACGCCCGCCACACACGCGTTCGCGGCAATCGAGCGTCAAACGGTAGGCGATATATGGAATCAGCACCATTAGCGTCCACGAGGCAACGCTGCAAAATGCGCTGCTGCGCGTGGATAGAAAAAAGTTGATGCAAAAGAGCAGTCCCAGCATCAGACCGAAATACATGGCGTGTCGCAAAGCCGTTGGTCGCATAAAAATTGGTACGCTTATTAAACAAGCAAAGTTACAACATTTTTTCCGAAAAAACAAAAAGCGGGGGAAAGCGCGTCTGCCCTCCCCTGCCAACTGTTGTGCGCGTGGCGCATTATTCGTCCACTTCCATATTGGCGGGATTGCGGTAGTAGATTTTTCCTTCTTCGAACTCTTCTATCGCATCGAGCGTGGGTTTTGGCAGTTTTTCGTAGTAGCGCGAAATTTCGATCTGTTCCTGATTTTCGAACACCTCTTCCATCGTGTCGGACGACGACGAGAAATCAATTAGTTTTTTGTCGAGTTCGCGTTTCAGGTCGGCAGCAATTTGGTTGGAGCGTTTCGCGATGATGCGCACCGTTTCGTACACATTGCCCACGGGTTCGATGAGTTTGTTCATGTCGCGCGTAACTGTGTTCGTCGGTGCTTTCAGTTTTTTGTAATCCATAATTTTTTTGTTATTTACAATTTTTGTTTTTGTCTAATTTACATGTGCTTTGGCCTCTTTGAGCATGCGGTTGGCTTCGCGTATGAATTTGCCGTTTGGAAATTCGGAGGCGTAGTTGTAGTATTCGTCCACCACCTCGCTGTAGCGTTCGGCCTTTTTCTCCTGCACACTGAGCGAAGCCTCTTTGTATTTGGCTTGCAAGATGAGGAAAAGCAGCAACTCGCGGTGTTTCGTTTCGGGATACTCTTTCAGTGTGTTGTTTGCCGTGATGATGGCCGAGCGGTAGTTGTTGCCAAGATACATGCCCAGATTGTAGTAGAGTTTGGCGTTCAGATAGCCTTTGTAGGCCATTTTGTCTTCCAATTCGAAAATGTATTGGTAGGCGTCGGAGGCGCGTTCGCTCAGCGGATAGCGTTCCAAAAACTCGGTGAGCGCAGCCATGGCGTTGAGCGTGCTGGTCGGGTCGAGGCGCGGGTCGGGCGAATCTTTGTAGTAGCAGTAACCTATTTTGAAGTTGCACTCTTGCGCAAATTCGCCGCGCGGATAGTTTTTTATATAGGTTTTGTAGTATTCGGCAGCGGTGGCGTAGTCCTCTTCTCCACAATAGGATTCGGCCAGCAGGTAAAGCACCTCTTCCGACCGTCCAGTACCTTTGAAATAGGGCGACACATCTTCGAGCAACTGCGTGCATTTGGCGTATTTTTTCTCCAAAAAGAAATTTTTGGCCGCTGCGTATTTCACCTCGGGGTCTTTCTCTTTGAGCAAGCGCCCAACGCTGCTGCACGAAGCCAACAACGCCGCCACAAACGCTATGTACAGAAACCGCTTCAACATATTTTTTCAACCTGCAAAGATATATTTTTTTTTTGAATCATGCAACAGAAAAAGTAGAGCGTTTTTTTGTTGAAGTGTTGAAGCGTTGAATTGTTGATTGGAATGGTTACAGCACTTTGGCGATGACGGTGGCAATTTGTTCGACGCCGTTTTTCAGTTTGTCGCCGAGCATGGCTTTTATCATGAATGGGAGTTCGGCTTTCAGCGTAACTTTCAGCAGCGTTTCGCCGAGCGTGTTCTCTTTCAGTTGAATCCACGCATTGAAAGCGATTGGCAAGTTGTCAGCACCAAATTTTATGGTCTTTTCTGGCTCGCGTTCGACCACACGCAGGGTTACGCTGCCCATCGGATCGACGGAAAAAGTGCAGGTGTCTTGGTCGCAAGCAAAATTTTTCACTTTATCCTGCGGCAGACCGTTTTTCAGTGCTTCGAGGTTGCGCAAGTCGGCCAGTTTGGCATACGCATCGGCTTGCGTGCCGTGCAATTTATGTACGCTACTTTCGTAAGTTTCCATGTTTTTTTGGGGTAATTAAAATAGTGAATAATAAAAATTTACAATAGAGCAACGATTCTGTCAACCATCTCATTATCAGTGGTATAGTTTTGGTCGACGCGAATGGTAAAAGTGGCTTGTTGGTAGAATTTTTCGCGTTGCGAGAGTGTTTTGGCTATATATTGGTGCAGTTGATCGTCGCTCTGATTGGCGATGAGTGGGCGGTTTTGGCGCTCAGGTTTCAGCCAAATTGCCAAATTTTCGACCGACGCTTGCAAATAAATGGTTGTTCCTGCGGCGTTCATTTTTTCGATATTCTCCTGCCTGCAAGCCATGCCGCCGCCCGTAGCCACCACAATGTGGCGTTGTTGCAGCAGTTGCGCCAGCACCTCGCGTTCGATGGCACGAAAAGCAGGCTCGCCTTGCTGTGCAAAAATCTGCGAAATGGTGGTGTGGTGCGTCGCCTCGATGAGCCTGTCGGTATCGACAAACTGCCAGTCCATGCGCTGTGCCAACCGTTCGCCAATGCTGCTTTTGCCGCTTCCCATGAAGCCTATCAGAAAAATCCGCTCTGTCATCGGTCTATTTCACAAGAATTTTTTGCGTCGATTGTCCGCCCGCAGTGGTGATGCGCACGATGTGCAATCCCGACGAACAGCGGAGTTCGGCTTCGGCTGGCAGACTGCCGCTTTGTGCCACGCACTGTCCTATTGTGTTGTAAATTTCGACGCGCAAAATGGGCTGTGTGGCCGAAATCGAGATGCGTTCCGTTGCAGGCGAGTAGACAATCGGCTGTGCAGCGGCTGCGATTTGCGGCAGTGCGGTTGCGTCGCCCCACTGCTCTACCAGCCACGCCATGCGTTTGTTCATACGCGTGATAAATACCGCTTCTTGTTGGGCGATGTCGTCGTTGCCATATTGCGGCCAGCGCGAAAAATTGTTTTGCGCAGCCGTGGCTATTTGATTGCAAAAATCATTGACGAATGCGTCCAACGAGGCGTTGCCGCTGGCTCTGAATTGGAGCCAAATCTCGCGCACTTTCGACTGGAAACGCGGAAATCTGGCAATTTCGGCAATCCAAGTCTGTCCAAACGGCGGATATTCGTAGATAAAAAGATTTTCGCCGCCTTCGTAAGAGCGGTGGTAGGCGTTGCCAAAGTCCCAAACAGGACCAAAAAACCACTTTTCGCCAGTGCCGCGCTGCTTGTACATGTAGCAACTGCCGTGAAACGACTCGGCATTGTCCATCAACTCCTGCACAATGTAGAATCGCACCAGCGCATCGAGGTCGATGAGCGTTTCCCAAGTGGTGGAATTTTTGTTTGTGGTGTAAATTGCACTGTTGATGGCGTTCATTTGCGCTGTCAGGTATTTGGCCTGTTCGGCTGAAAGTATTTCGGGCGATTTGTAGGTAAACCAGATGTAGTAGCCGTTTCCTTCGATGATTTCGATGTGCGGATCGGAGTCGTAATTGTCGATTTCGACGAGCCAACCGCCCGTTATTTCGGTAGCATCGGTGGCGTTGTCGGTCTGTTCGTCGATATTCACGCGATTTTTTGCCACGCGAATGTTTTCAGTGAGCAGATAAAGTCCGATATAATTGCCGTTTAGCACCACTTCGACGGGCTGTTGCGCAGGTGTCCACGCCAAGCCAAGCCGACGGCTCAACTCGAATCCGACCGTGTTGCGCAAGAAGGCCAAATCGTCGTCGGCGTGTGCCAAAAGTGCAAAATGTCGGCTCGAATTCATGCCAAGCAACGGCTGTTTTTCGCCCAATTTCAGGCGATAAGGCTTTTTGGCGAAAATGCTCCAAGTGTAGTTGCCACGCCCACGAATTTCGAGCGGCAGCGGATTTTCGGCTGTTCCAAACGATTCGTAGCCTTCAAGCGACTGATTATCAAGATAGTAGGTTCCCGACAGATAGACCTCTTTCGATGTAATTTCGGCGCCGCCATCGGTGTTGATAAAAAGCACGGGCAGCGTGCCAGAATAGGTCGCATCGCTGGTTTCGAAGGGTTGCCACGCCCCTTGCGCCCAGTTTTCGCCGCTCTCTGGCACAAAAATACCGCCAGGCACTATGGCTGCGTCGGTGGTGGCAGTGCGATTTTCGCCAAGCGTGTGGCTGATTTGTTCTTTCACATCGATAAATGTAGCATCGATGCGCCCGTCGGGCAACGAAGTGTCGGCAAAAGTGTAGCGGTAAAAGTCCGTTTGGCGGCTGTCGAAGGTGATTTTCCAGCGTGTGTCCTCGTCAAGCGTCATGCTGCAAATGTATGTTTCGTTGCGACTATCGCTGCCATAAACGAACTTCACCTGCGTGTAGCCCGTCAGCGAATTGTCGAAATAGAAGGTACACTGCGGAATGTCGAGCGCACAACACACCGAACAAATACTCAAAAAAACAGCGATAAGGAGAGTAATTTTCCTCATTTTTTTAGTAGTTAATTTTTGAAATTGCCGCAGCACGCCCAATTTTTCATTTTCCCAAAAACTCCGAAACGACTTTCAGCACTTGTGCTTTGGCTTGGTCGAGGTCGTCGTTCACGATTATTTGGTCGAATTGCGGAGCAAATTGCAGTTCCCACTCGGCTTTGGCAATGCGCTGTTCTATCATTTCGGGTGAATCGGTGGCGCGATTTACAAGTCGGTGGCGCAGTTCGTCGATCGATGGTGGCTGCACAAAAATGGCCAACGCCTGTGCGCCATACTGCCGCTTGATATTGAGGCCGCCTTTCACATCGACATCGAACAACATGGTGGCTCCTGTGGCGAGTTTTGCGTCCACTTCGCTGCGCAAAGTGCCGTAGAAACAGTTGTTGTAAACCTCTTCGTACTCCACAAAGGCGTTTTCGGCTATTTTTTTGCGAAATTCGTCGGCCGAAATGAAAAAATAGTCCACTCCATTGCGCTCCCGACCGCGTGGCGCACGGCTTGTAGCCGACACCGAAAAAGCAAATTGCGTCTGGCAGTTGTCGATAAGATAGTGTACCAATGTGCTTTTGCCGCTGCCCGATGGCGCGGAGAAAATAACGATTTTACCTTTCATAACATTCTGTTTTACAGCACATTCAGCACTTGTTCCTTGATTTGTTCCAACTCGTCTTTCATCTTCACAACGATGATTTGCATTTCGCTTTGGTTCGATTTGGAGCCGAGCGTGTTGATTTCGCGCCCCATCTCTTGGGCGATGAATCCGAGTTTTTTGCCTGCCGCATGTTCGTGTTCCATCGTTTCGGTAAAGTATTTCAGGTGATTACGCAGCCGCACTTTCTCCTCGTTCACATCGAGTTTTTCGATGTAGTAGATGAGTTCCTGCTCGAACCGATTGCGATCGACAGCGATTTTATCGCCCAACTCATTCAGCGACTCCTCGATGTGTTCGCGAATTTTGGCAACGCGCCCTTTTTCGTGAGGCTCTACCTCGGCCAAAAGTGCGCCGATACGGTCGATTTTTTGCGCAAACATATTCTGCAACGCGCGTCCCTCCTGCTTGCGAAATTCGGTGAGTTGCGCCAGCGCAGCCATCACGGTTTTGCGCACCGCCTCCCACTCTTCGTCGGAAATTGTGCCGTCGTCGATTTTCAGCACATCGGGCAGCCGCATGATGGTGTCGAAACTGTTTTCGGGCATCGGAATTTGCAGTTGGTCGGCTATCGTCTGCATTTGGCGGTAGTAATTGGCCACCACCGCTTGGTTGATGAGCGTGGCCGCTGCGCCGTTTCCTTCGACCGAAAGTACAAAATCGACCTTGCCGCGTTCCAGTTGCTGCGCCACTAAACTCCTGATTTCCAACTCTTTTTCGCGGTAAATAGCAGCCACACGCGCATTGATATCCATCTGTTTGCTGTTGAGCGATTTCACCTCGACAGTGATTTTTTTGTTGGCATATTCGCAAGTCGCCTTGCCGTAGCCAGTCATCGAAAGTAACATGATTTTATTGCAGATTGTTGAATTGATTTCTGGTTGATTGGTTGATTGGTTGATTGGTTGATTGGTTGATTGGTTGA
>CAVGYO010000037.1:0-12941 GCA_963633255.1 Erysipelotrichaceae bacterium | reverse complement strand
TTCCCGTTTCCCCCGAAGGGGGAAAAGCCTTCGTTTAATTATGAGTTATGAATTTTTGCGCTCCGAAACGCCTCAATTTTCAAATTTTCAAATTTTCAAATCTTCAAATTGCGGCTCTGCCGCATCACTCCTAACTCCTAATTCCTAACTCCTAACTCAAGAACACTTCTCACTAAAAATCGAGGTCTTGCTCCACTTTGTCGGCAGTGGGTTTGCAAAAATAGAGCGCAATGGCCGAAATGCCTGCCAACCACAACAGCGAATTTTCTTGCAAAACATAGTAGAACAGCAACGAAGCAGCCAGTCCGAGCGCGACTACTGCCAAACGGCTCACTACCAAGCAGTTGTAGCGTTTGAGGCGCAATTTTTCGTCGGAAATTTGGCGGATTTTGGCGACAAAACGCCCAAAAAACTTCAGCACAAGCGGCGTGGAGCAAATCACATAGAGAATGATGATGCTATAAATAGTGGTGTTGGCTGTTGTGCCTTTTTCGACCACAAACCAGCCGCGCGACAGGCAAAAATAGCCCAACATGGCCGCCAACACAGCCACTAAAAAAGTGCTGTAATAGACTATCAGAAGGCGTTTCGACATAATTTTTCCCGTTTTAGAATTTTTTGTGTACAGCGCAACGACCAGCCGTCGTGCAAACTGTTTTGAATTGCTTCTTTCGAACCGTTAATCGACTGAATATCAGTCTATTTTTCCTTTATCGACGAGAATGCCACGCGGTTGCGAATCGAGCGTCCGAGCGTAACTTCGTCGGCAAATTCGAGTTCGTCGCCCACCGCCACGCCGCGCGCAATGGTGGTAACAGCCACATTGTAGTCGGCCAATTTGCGGTAGATGTAGAACGCCGTGGTGTCGCCCTCCATGTTGGGACTGAGCGCAAGAATCACCTCTTCCACACCGCCAGCCGCCACTCTATCGACGAGCGACGCAATCTCCAAATCGGCTGGACCAATGCCATTCATCGGCGAAATGATGCCGCCCAAAACATGGTACAAGCCGCCAAACTGCTGCGTATTTTCTATCGCCATCACATCGCGTATGTTTTCGACCACGCAAATTTGGGCGGCCTTGCGGCTCGGATTGGCGCAGATTTGGCAAATGTCGGCATCGGAAATGTTGTGGCACACCGAACAATGTTTCACCTCGTGGCGCAAGCGCAGCACAGCGTTGGCAAAATTTTCGACCTCGACCTCGTCCTGTTTCAACAGATGCAACGCCAAACGCAGCGCACTTTTGCGCCCAACCGTAGGCAGTTTGCTCAACTCGTTCACCGCCTGCTCCAACAATACCGAAGGATACGCCTGTTGCATCGCGTTGCAAAGGTATAAAAAATTCTACGCACGCCAACACGCAAAAACCATTTTTCTGAAAAAATGTGTCGTTTTTTTCGTAACTTTGCAACACAAAACTCGACAAAAAATGAACCGCAAACGACAACTTTTTGCGCTGATTTTCATCGGAATTGCGCTGATAGCACTCTTTTTGTTCGAAGAAAAAGCGCACAACAAACACTATTTCAGCGACTCGGGCATGGTGTTTGGCACCACCTACCACATCACCTACGAGAGCGACACGGCACTGACCACCGCCATTCGCGCCGCCTTTGCGCAGGTGGACGGGTCGCTATCGATGTTCAACGCGCAATCGACCATCTCGGCCATCAACCGCAACGACACGAGCGTCGTTCTCGACTCGCTTTTTCTGCGTGTATTCCAGCGCAGCATGGAGATTTCGGCAGCCACCGATGGCGCATTCGACATCACCGTGGCGCCGCTCGTCAATGCGTGGGGATTTGGGTTCAAACAGAGCGTTATGCCCACGCAAAACGACATCGACAGTTTGTTGCAAATAATTGGTTATCAGAAAGTTGAATGCCACGATGGGCGCATTGTAAAAACCGACCCGCGCATGATGCTCGACTGCGGTGCCATCGCCAAAGGGTTCGGCTGCGATGTGGTAGCCAACGCTCTGAAAGCGCACGGCGTGGAAAATTATATCGTGGAAATTGGCGGCGAAGTGGCGGTGAATGGTCGCAACGCCCAAGGCGACGCTTGGCGCATTGGCATCAACAAACCTGTAGACGACAGTCTGTCGGTGGCAAGCGAGATTCAGCAAATCGCCCTGCTGACGCACGGCGGCATGGCTACATCGGGCAACTACCGCAATTTCTATGTCAGCGACGGCAAAAAATATGCGCACACCATCGACCCGAAAAGCGGCTATCCTGTGCAACACCGCCTGTTGAGCGCAACCATCGTGGCCGACGACTGCATGACGGCCGATGCCTTTGCCACCGCCTGCATGGTGGTTGGACTGGAACGCAGCCTGCAACTCTGCGACGAAAATGCGCTGCAAGGCTTTTTCATCTACGCCGATGGCGACGAATTTCGGACAACGCAAACCGCAAATTTTCCAGCGAAAAAAGAATAACGACACCGAAAAACGCCTAATTTTGCGCCGCAAAAACGACTAAAAACACAAAAAAAATGACACAAATAGACGAAACTCCCGTGCTGCTGCTCACGGGCTATCTTGGCAGCGGCAAAACCACACTGCTAAACCGCATTCTCACCAATCGCCGCGGCATAAAATTTGCCGTTGTGGTGAACGACATCGGCGAGGTGAATATCGATGCCGACCTGATAGAAAAAGGTGGCGTGGTAGGGCAAAAAGACGACAGTCTGGTGGCACTGCAAAACGGCTGCATCTGCTGCACACTGAAGATGGATTTGGTGAAACAGTTGGACGACATTTTGAAAATGCACCGTTTCGACTACATCGTTATCGAGGCCAGCGGCATTTGCGAACCCGAACCCATTGCGCGCACCATCTGCTCCATTCCGCAAATGGGCGGCGAATACACGCGCCACGGCATTGCACGGCTCGACTGCATCGTTACCGTGGTCGATGCGCTGCGTATGCAGAGCGAATTTGCTTGCGGCGACAACCTCACACGGCGCGGACTCGACGAAGAGGACATCGAAAATCTGCTGATTCAGCAAATCGAATTTTGCAACATCGTGCTGCTGAACAAAGCCGACGAAGTGTCGCCCGACGAATTGCAGCGAATCAAACAGATTATCAAACACTTACAACCAAAAGCCGAAATCGTCGAGTGCAACTATTGCGCAGTCGATTTGGACAAAATTATCAACACGCACCTATTCGACTACGAAAAAGTGGCGACCTCGGCAGCGTGGATTCACGAGATTGAGCGCATCGCCACCGACGACGAAGAGCGCGAAGCCAAAGCCGATCACCACCACCACGAACACGACGAGGAGGAACACGAACACCACCATCACCACGAACACGAGCACCACCACGACGAAGGCGAAGCCGAAGAGTACGGCATCGGCACATTCGTCTATTACAGGCGTAAAGCGTTCGATATCAACAAGTTCGACCACTTTGTAGCACGCAAATGGCCCAAAAGCGTCATTCGCGCCAAAGGTATCTGCTACTTCAGCGACCAGCGCGATATGTCGTACATGTTCGAACAGGCGGGCGTGCAACAAAAATTGAGCGAATCGGGACTGTGGCTCGCCACTGCGCCCCGCGACGAACTGCAAAAAATGTTGGCACAAGACCCTGGCCTGCTGCACGATTGGGACGACACCTACGGCGACCGCATGGTGAAAATCGTATTCATCGGGCAGCACATGGACAAAGCACAGATTATCAGCGACTTGGACGACTGTTTAGAAGATTAGAGCGTAACGCATGGTATCGGTAGAACAACTGACAATGGAATTTGGCGGTGGCACACCGCTGCTCGACAACATCTCGTTTTTGGTCAATCCCAAAGACAAAATTGCGCTTGTGGGCAAAAATGGAGCGGGCAAAACCACGCTCCTGCGCCTGTTTGCAGGGCTGCAACAACCCACGCACGGCCGCATAGCCAAACCCAAAGACCTGACCATCGGTTATCTGCCGCAACACCTGTTGGTCAAAGACCAGCGCACCGTGCAGCAAGAGGCCGAACTCGCTTTTGGCGAGATACGACAGACGCAGGAACTCATCGAGCGGCTGGGCACCGAACTGGCCGAACGCACCGACTACGACAGCGACGAATACAGCGCACTCACCGAACGCCTTGCCCACGAAAACGAGCGACTACAACTCTTCGGCGCAACCAATATGCAGGCCGAAATCGAAAAAACGCTGCTCGGACTCGGCTTCGAGCGCAGCGATTTGGCACGGCAGACATCGGAATTTAGCGGCGGCTGGCGTATGCGTATCGAACTGGCAAAAATTCTGCTGCAACGCCCCGACCTGCTGCTGCTCGACGAGCCAACCAACCACCTCGACATCGAATCGATACAGTGGCTCGAAAACTTTTTGGCGGCCAGCCACTCGGCCATCGTGCTGGTGAGCCACGACCGCGCCTTTCTCGACGCTGTAACCACGCGCACTATCGAAATTTCGCTTGGAAAAATCTACGACTACCGCGTGTCATACACCAAATACAAGCAACTGCGCGCCGAACGCCGCGAACAGCAACTGCGTGCCTACGAAAATCAGCAAAAACTGATAGCCGACACCGAAGCGTTTATCGAGCGGTTTCGCTACAAAGCCACCAAAGCCGTGCAAGTGCAGAGCCGCATCAAACAACTCGAAAAACTCGACCGCATCGAAGTCGATTTGGAGGACACAGCGCGGCTGAATCTGAAATTTCCGCCTGCACCGCACTCGGGCGTGCTGCCACTGTTTGTCGAACATCTGACCAAAGCCTACGGCGACCATGTGGTTTTGGAAGATATTTCGATGGAGATAAAACGCGGCGAAAAAGTGGCTTTCGTCGGCAAAAATGGCGAAGGCAAATCGACGCTCGTAAAGTGCATCATGGGCGAAATTCCATTCGACGGCACACTGCGGCTCGGGCATCAGGTGAAAATTGGCTACTTTGCGCAAAACCAAGCCAGCCTGCTCGACGAAGAAAAAACCGTGTTCCAAACCATCGACGATGTGGCAGTAGGCGACATTCGCACCAAAATACGCGACATTTTGGGCGCATTCATGTTTGGCGGCGACGCCATCGACAAAAAAGTGAAAGTACTTTCGGGCGGCGAACGCAGCCGTTTGGCCATGATTCGTCTGCTGCTCGAACCCGTGAATCTGCTCATTCTCGACGAACCGACCAACCACCTCGACATGACTTCGAAAGATGTGCTGAAAGAGGCCATCAAGGCGTTCGACGGCACGGTGATTGTGGTGAGCCACGACCGCGAATTTCTCGACGGATTGGTGGAAAAAGTCTATGAGTTCGGACACCGAAAAGTGCGCGAACATTTGGGCGGCATACACGATTTTTTGCAACAAAAACGCTTGCAAAATCTGCAAGAACTGGAACGCGCACAAACGCCTGTAAAACAGGCAGATAAGTCAGAAAAACTGTCGGACAACAAGCAAAATTACGAACTGCGCAAAGAGCAGGCGCGGCAACTGCGCAAGCAGGAAAAATTGGTGGCCGAAGCCGAAGCCGCCGTCGCTAATTTGGAGCGCACGCTCGCCGACATGGAAGCGCAGTTTGCCGCTGGCGTGTCGGATGCGCAAGCCGTCGAGACCTACCAACGCGCCAAGCACACCCTCGAACAAAAAATGTATGAATGGGAACTGCTGTCGGAAGAACTCGAAAAATTGAAAGGATAAAAAAAATGATTATCTTTGCACCGAACAAAAAAGGTAAAAACAACATAAAAAGAAAGAACTATAATTTTATCATAACACAACATTAGCTATTATTCGCATTCGAAAAAAAAGCATAGCAAACTGATTTTTTCAGAATAACCGAATAAAACTAATTCGCGAAGCGTGCTTTAGCATGCCCTTCTTCCCTTTTACTAATGTCCGCACACAAATTGTGTGGGCTTTTTGGGAAGAAACGGGGTTCCTGCTATGCTCCTCGTGAATGCGAAGAAAAGTTCACACTTTTCTTTTATTCGTACAGCGATTGATAGTTGATGCAAATCAATCGCTTTTTTATGCAATCTCTACTCAACAAAAGGCAACAGATGGACGGACTCCAGTTGTTGCAAAAAGTGCCCAAAGAAAGTGTTCGCATCGCATTTTTCGACCCACAATACCGCGGCGTTTTGGACAAATTATCCTACGGAAATGAAGGCAAAAACAGAGGTAAGGCACGCCACGATCTTGACCAAATGTCAGAAGAAACCATTCAAACATTCATCTCGCTTATCGAGAAAGCCTTGACAAAAAATGGTTACCTATTTTTATGGGTAGATAAATTTCATCTTGTCAATGGCATACAAAAATGGCTATTTCATACACCAACACTTCAGCCTGTCGATATGATTACTTGGAACAAAGGAAGATTGGGTATGGGATACCGCACACGGCGAACATGCGAATACTTGATTGTTGTTCAAAAAACGCCGCGGCAAGCAAGAGCCACATGGACGATACACAACATTCCCGATGTTTGGACGGAAAAAATCCAACACCGCATACACACGCACCAAAAGCCGTTGGAGTTGCAAAAACAACTGATACTTGCCACCACAAACGAAGAAGACATTGTTTGCGATCCTGCGGCTGGCAGTTATTCTGTGTTCGAATGCTGCAAAGCAACACACCGCAATTTCATAGGATGTGACATCAAATTTGGAGAAGCACTATGAAAATACAAGATATGCAGCCCAAAACCACATCGGGCGGTTACGAAAGGGTGTTTAACAATCAAAAACTTGGCGACTTGATTACCAAAATTCAAGCAACTGTCATTTCGAATGGAACAGAACTAGAACGAATGGTTCTGTCGCAAAGTAATGTCATTGACGATGTTGATGCTTTTCTCGACGATGTTACATACGGAAGACAACCCGAAGGTGTTTTTGTCGCTCCCAAAAAGTGTGTCAAAAAATCATGGCGCACTATCCCAAATATCGAACCAGACATTCTCATTTTCATTGTAGAGAAAAACCGCATTTGCAAAATAGTAGAACTCAAAGACGGCTATATGTTCGATACAAAAAAGGTAAAAGGCGAAAAAGAAAATTTAGAAACTTTCGCCGAAAAGTTTGGAAGCAAAATTCCATTTGTAACCGAATGGTACATCTGCTGTTTCAACGAAAACGACAAAACTGTTATAAAAGAGGGTCTAAAAAACGAATTCGACGAAACACACATTCTGACTGGACGCGAATTTTGCGAAATTCTGAACATCGACTACGACTCGATCATCGAACAACGAAAAAACGACGGCATCGAAAACCTACAGTTCTTTATAAGCGAAATGCTGGCAATAGACAATGTAGCAGACATCATCAAAAAACGGCTTTCATAGCCCTTCCCCACCCTACCCGCACAGCGTTTTGGGGACAAAAAAAACTGCCAAATGGCAGTTTTTTGTTCTGTTTGGGATTATTTTTTCTCTTCGAGAATGCGGCAAGCGGCATCGAGAATGGCCGTATCGTCGAGCATTACCAAACCGCCATCGGGTCCTGGCTCGATATGCACACCACAACTGTCGCCATCTTTGAAATTTTGCCCACCGAAGTAGTTGCGTACGGTTTCGGCATCAAGGCCAAGTTCGTCGGCAATGCGCTGCATACTACCCGACGGAAGACTGTCTTTAATTTTGCGCAGTTCGTTGAAGGTGATTGTCCTAGTCATAGTTATAAGGGTTTTAAGGTTGTTATTTTATTTGTGCTAATTTAGAGTTTTATTTTTACGCGACAAAATTTTTCGGCACTTTTCTTACAAAAAACCGACAATTTATTGTAAATCAGATATTTGCAATTACGCCAAAATTTCCCAATAGTTATTGAACACAGCAATGGCAACCACGCTCAACGCCAGCACGCCAACAACGAGATAGATACATTTGTCGAGGTGCGGATCGTTGCTGTGAGTCAGGGTTTTGGGGCGGAAACGCTTCATCAGCGCATAGGCTGCCCACGCCGACAGCAGTCCCACCACAATGCCGCCCAAAATATCGCCCGGATAATGCACGCCAAGATAGACGCGCGAATACATATTGGCCGCCGCCCACAGACTTATTGCCCACGCATAGAGCCGCCGCCGAAACAGCAATGCCGTGAAAAGTGCCACTGCGCAGGCGTTGGCAGCGTGCGACGACACAAAACCGAAGCGTCCGCCCGTGTAGCCGTGTACCACCTGCACCATGCCTTCGAGCGATGGTTCGTGTGTCGGTCGCCAACGGGCTACCATTGGTTTTATCAGTCCAGACGAGATTTGGTCGGCCAGAACGATGGCCAACGCAAGAAACAGCACCACCCACACCGCATCGCGGCGCTGCGTGCGCACAATGGTGTATAGCAGTGCCAAAACCGCTGGAATCCAGATGAGTTTTCCGCTAAAAATGAGGACAAAATTGTCCCAAAAAGGCGAGTGAAAGGCGTTGCCCCAGAGCAACAGTTGCTTGTCCCACGCTATGAGTTGTTCCAAAAAAGACATTGGCGCAGCGATTGGCAGTTAGATTGGTTCGATAGCCGAAGTTTTGAGCCAGCCCACATGCCCGTCGGCAATGCGAATCTCGACCCACTCGTCGGAGAAACGGCTTTTGATGGTAACTTTTGTGCCTTCGTGAAGCACAAAAAGTTCGGTGCCGCTGTCGTCGGGTGCGCTTTTGGCCGACACTGCGCCCACCATCACAATGGCATCGGCGCGCTGCTCCAACCGTTTTTTGGTCGAAAAACTATAAGCCATGGCGCACAGCGAAAATATCAGCGCAAAGATAGCGCAGAAAAATCCCGTTTTGCGCAGCCCGCGACTTTTGCCGAAAACATACATCAGCACGGCAATCAAGCAGAGTACAAAAAGCGAAATGCTCGTTATCGCCCATGCGTTCGACGAGAGCGAGCGGCCAAGCGCATCGATCCACGCAGAGAGAAAAAACGGCTCGATCGGTTCTATTTTATCGACTTTGTGCTGATTGGCAAAATCGAGATTGAAGCGCGCATCTTCGTAGTCGGGGCGCAACGCCAGCGCACGCTCGTAGTTGAGAATGGCCAATCCGAGTTGATCCGATTTGTAGCAGGCGTTGGCGTAGTTGTAGTAGAGTTCGGGCGACACGCTGCCCGCCGCAATGAGTTGGGCATAGACCTGCGCCGACTCTTCGTAGGCCTGTGCGGCGTAGAGTTCGGCAGCGCGGTGCAGTTCGGCATTTTCGGCACACATTGCGCCCGCCACACAGAGTGCCAAAAGTATGGTTTGAATCCTTTTCATAGTTTTCGTTAGCGTTTAATTGTCTCTTCCAATTTGGCAATCAGGTCGAGCGTTTGGTCGAAAATGTGGTTCATCTCGGCGTGTTCGTCGGCTGCGGGCGCATAGCGTGCAAACTCGCAGTTGTCGAGCAGACGGATAAATGCCTCGGCATCAGCGGCAGCCACATGGTGTTCCGCCAAATTTGCGGCGATATTCTCTTTGTTCAGTTCCGCCAGCGGTAGCGACAATTTGTCGCCCACATAGCCCCAAAGCGATTTCAGCACTTCGTCGTAGAAAGCGGCTTTTTCGTTGGCTTTCAGGTATTTTTCGGCAATTTTCAGGCGGCGGCGCGCCACTTTGTTGGCTTTTTTGTTGCGCACCAAAGCGATGTCGGCGTTCTGCTTGGCCTGTTTGCGGAAAAACCACATGGCCAAAGCCGCCAATGCGAGCGGCACAAGGTAGCAGAGCCAAAATTTGGCCGTGCCAGCAAAGAGCGGTGCAGGCTGTTTCAGCGCAAAATCAGAGGTGTCGATATAGCGAATATCGGACGCCAGCAGACGCACCTGCTCTTGGTTGGTAAAGTCGCTCACAGCGGCCTGTCCGTCGGTTGCGCTGCCCTTGTTCACCTTCACCGTATAGGCTGGAATCGATAGTTGTTTGTAGGTTTTCGATGCCAAATCGAAATAGGAGAAAGTGGTTTCGGGAATCTCGTAATCGCCGCTATGGCGCGGAATAGCGAGATATTCTATTGTTTTTGAGCCGACCACGCCAGCCGCCGTATTTTTGAACTCGTTGTTCACTTTCGGCTCGTACGCCTCGAAATCGGCGGGGAATTTGAGCGATGGCGTTTGCAAAAGTTTCAGGTTGCCATTGCCCGAAATTTTGACAGTAATGGTAATGGCCTCGTTGGCATTGAGTTCGTTGGCGTTGATGCTCGACTTGACCGAAAAACTGCCCACACCGCCACAAAAATCGGCTGGTCGTGGCGTTGGCAGCGCATCGACGGTAATTTTGACAGGCGCAACAGCCAGCGATTTGTTCACCTCTTGGTACGAATCGAAATAGTTGTCGAAAAAACTATGCACTTGGCGTTGCACACGCACGCGCACCACGCCCGTGCAACTCATCTTGTCGATGTCGATAGTGCCAGTGCGCTGCGGAAAGAGCAGGTATTGGCTCAGCGTAACGGTGTTGTAGTTTGTGCCGTTGTAGTTTTCGAGCGTAAATTGTTTGTCGCGCGGCAGTTCGATCTCCTGCACCAAAAATCCCTGAAAATCAGGAAATTTCACATCGGTGATGTTTATCAAATCGACTTTCGAATAGACTTTGTAGGTGAGCAAAACGGCCTCCTGCTCGCGCACATGTGTACGCGAAACGATGGCGCGCAAAAAGAGGTTTTCGGCGGTAATGGATTGCGAAGTCGGTGCGACCTGCTGCCCACGATTGCCCGCGGCTGGCTGCGCCGTTTGCTGCGCTTGGTCGGCTGGTATCACCTTGATTGTCAGCGCATTCGACTGGTAACGCTCCTTATCAACAACAATCGTTGCGCTGGGAATGTTGAAAGTGCCTTCTTTGGTGGGCAGAAGCGTGTAGGTGTAGCGCACGGTGGTTTCGGACGACATGCTGCCGTTGATCCACTGCATGCTCTGACTGGTCGAGGTGGCTGGTCCCATCACCACATCAAAGCCCGTGAATTCTGGCACGCGCAACTCTTTGCCTTTGGCATTAACGGTGTAAACCAGCTGGAAGGTCTGTCCGTTGGGAACGGCACTGGGTGCGCTGGCGGTAAAACTGACACCGTCGGCCCAAGCGCCGATCGAACAAGCCAAAAACGCTATTGCAAAAATTATCTTTTTCATCATCTTTTTTTCTCTTTTCGGGCGCAACTTACCAATCTTTGTCCACTTTGTAGCGTTTGCTGCTTTGCATTTGCGCCTCTTTCACCTTCTCTTGTGTGCTGCGCTCGTCCTGCTCCAACGCTTTCAAAATCTCCTCGGCCTGCTCTTTCGACATACGCGGCTGCTGATTTTGCTCCTGTTGCTGTTGCTGATCTTGTTGCTGCTGGTCTTGCTCCTGTTGCTGCTGCTGATCTTGTTGATCTTGATTTTGTTGCTGGTCGTTTTGCTGCTGATCTTGATTTTGCTGTTGTTGCTGCTGCTGTTGTTGATCTTGCTGATTTTGTTGCTGTTGCTGCTGCTGTTCTTCCTGCTGTTTCAGCATCTGCTGGGCATAGACAAGGTTGTAGCGCGTTTCGTCGTCTTTCGGATTGTTGCGCAACGCCTGTTTGTACGCCTCGATGCTTTTGGCGTATTCGCCCATCTGCAGTAGCGAATTGCCGATGTTGTGGTAGGCCGCTGCTATGCGCTCTTTGTCCTCGCCAGCCAATGTGGCTGCCGCTTGAAACTGTTCGGCGGCTTCGGGAAATTTCTCTTGACGATAGAGCGCATTGCCCAAGTTGAATGCGCCCGCAAACGATTTATTGTTTTTCTCTAAACCTTTGCGGTAATCGACTTCGGCATCGACAAATTTTTCCTCTTCGTAGGCATTGTTGCCACGACGCACATCGCCGCTCTCTTTTTGTGCCAAACAGAGAGGCGCACACGCCACAACGACCCAAAACAGCAACAACCAACGCTTCATATTCACTCTCAATCGAACCATTTTATTCTGTTCAAATACTTGTTTTTGCGGCTATAGATGAAAAATTCCGCAACTATCAGAAACAACGCTATCCACGCAAAAATATGGAATTGTTCGTCGTATTCGGAGTAGGATTTTGTCTCCAAATCGCCTTTTTGCATCTTGTCGATCTGCTGCGACAAGGCTTTGAGTGCCGTATTTGTGTTGTCGGCGCGCACATAAACGCCCGACCCAGCCGCCGCAATCTGGCGACACATCTCTTCGTTCAGTTTGGTAACCACCACATTGCCATTGCGGTCTTTGCGGAAACTCGTGGTGCCGCCCACGGGAATGGGCGAACCAGCGGGCGTTCCCATGCCAACCACATGCACCGTTACGCCGCGTTCTTGCGCTATTTTGGCTGCGCCAACGGCATTATCTTCGTGATTTTCGCCATCGGTAATGACAATAATTGTGCGCCCTGCCTCGGTTTGGTCGGGACCAAACGAGCGTAACGCCAAGTCGATGGCGGCTCCGATGGCTGTGCCTTGCCGCGGCACAAGGTTCGTCTGTATCGACGAGAGAAACATTTTGGCCGAAACAGCATCGGCGGTGATGGGCAACTGCACATACGCATCACCCGCAAAGACGATAAGCCCGATTTTGTCGTCGGACATCTGGTCAATCAACTTCGACAGCATCAGTTTGGCGCGCTCCAAGCGGTTGGGCTGCACATCTTGCGCCAACATCGAGTTCGAGACATCGAGCACAATCATCGCTTCGACGCCTTGGCGTTTGGTGGTCTGCAATTTCGAACCGAACTGCGGCCGCGCCAACGCCACAATAATCAGCGTGAGAGCCACCAACAACATGTAGAATTTCACCTGTGGCCGCACTTTCGAGGCATTTGGCATCAGGCGTTCGAGCAGAAGCGGATTGCCAAACGCACGCAAACGCCGTTTTGCCAGCCGCCGCTCGTAAACAAACAGCCCTATCAGCAGCGGAATCACTGCCAACAAATAGAGAAAATATGAATTTGCAAATCGAAACATTGGCGATTTTTAGATTTCTGGTTGATTGGTTTAACGCATTGGCGTTAATTTCTAATTTCTAATTTCTA
>CAVGYO010000036.1:0-13100 GCA_963633255.1 Erysipelotrichaceae bacterium | reverse complement strand
TTGTCGGTGCCCAAAATCATTTGCACAATAATCAACCGATCAACCAATCAACCAATCAACCAAAAATCGCTTCAACAATTCCACAATTCAACGATTCAACAAAACTTTCACACTAAAAAAACATGGCACTAAAAAAAAGAAATAAAGTTGAGGCATCGTTCAGTATGTCGTCGATGACGGACATCATTTTTCTGCTGTTGCTGTTTTTTATGATAGCCTCCACCATGTCGGCGCCGAACGATTTTAAGGTCAATTTGCCGCAAAGCAAGGTCAAAACCGCCACACAGGCGCACCTGTTCAAGGTTGGCATCAGTGCCGATGGCGTTTATAGCGTGGCCGACGGTGGCGAAGCACCGCGCCAAGTCGATTTTGCGCAGATAGAGCCGATACTGCAACAGGCTGCCGCGCAGGATTCGACGCTCTATGTGGCACTGCACGCCGATCAAACCGTGCCTTACGGCGAAGTGGTGAAAGTGCTCGACATCGCCAATCAGAACCATTTGAAACTGGTTATTGCCACCAAAGTATTGGATAAATGACAGTGAAAAAATCCGACATATATGCCTCCATCGGCACAATCGTGGTTTGCGCCATTGTGTTGCTGATACTGCTTTTCTGCGGCATGTCGGCCTCGCGCGACCAAGCCGCCGAGGGTATCGAGGTGAGTTTTGGCTACGAAGACGATGGCTTTGGCGCTACCGACCAACTTGTGGCCGACGAGGCGCAACCTGCCGAACCAGCGGCCGCTGCGCAGCCAGCAAAATCGAACCCTGCGCCCAATATCGACGAAAATCTGATGACGCAGCAGGACGAATCGGTGGCGCTGGCGCAAGAGAAAAAACGCAAGCAAGAGCAAGAACGCCTGTTGGCCGAACAGCGTGAGCGTGAGCGCAAAGCCGCCGAAGAGCAGGCCGAACGCGAGCGCAAAGCCGCCGAAAAAGCCAAACGCGACGCCGAAAACCGTGCCAAAGCCGAAAAAGCCGGCAATCTGGCCAGTGTGTTCGGCAAAGAGAGCGGCAGTGGCAGCGGTGCAACCACGGGCGAATCGATGCAGGGAAATCCCGTTGGCGCTGGTACTGTTGGCGGCAATGGCTGGTCGCTGAGCGGGCGCACGCTGAAGAGCGGACTGCCCAAACCGCAATACAAAGGCAACGAAGTGGGGCATATCGTGGTGAAAATCCGCGTCGATAGAAACGGCAATGTAACCGAAGCATCGGTCGATCCGGGCGCGTCGAACATCACCAACAAACAGTTGCGCGATGCGTCGATAGAGGCTGCTCAAAAGGTGAAATTCAGCGCAGGCAGCGACATCGCTTTTGGTACTATAACTTACAGATTTACAGTCAAATAAAACGATAAAACGATGAACTACATTTTCCTTTCGACAGGTTTTGAAGAGATTGAAGCGTTGGCTACCGTCGATGTGTTGCGTCGCGCCGAACTGCCCGTTTGCATGGTTTCGGTCGAAGCGGAAAAGACGGTCGTCGGGGCGCACCAGATTCCCGTTGTGGCCGATGCGCAGTTTGCTGCGTGCAACTTTGCCGATGCCGATATGCTCATCTTGCCGGGCGGTTCTACCCGCCTGATGGAGTTTCCCGATTTAGGCGAACTGCTGCGGAAACATCACGCCGCACACAAGCCGTTGGCGGCCATCTGCGCTGCGCCAAGCGTGCTGGCGGTGTTGGGCATTCTACACGGCGAGCAAGCCACTTGCTACCCAGGCTTCGAACACTTTTTGGGCGATAGCCATGTCGGTGGGCGCGTGGTGGTGTCGCACCATATTATTACGGCCAATGGTCCTGGCACGGCGGTCGATTTTGCGCTGCAAATAGTGGCAACACTGCGCAACGAAGCCACTGCCAATGCGGTACGCCAAGCGATGTTAATCGTATAAAAATTTGTAAAAACATTTTTTTTCCAAAAAAAAGAGTGAGTGAAGGTAGGGTTTTCTCACTTTTTTTTGTCTTTATAGTGTAGATACTTGCAAAAATTTGTATCTTTGCAGGCGATGTTGTAGAGAAACCGATACCATGAAACACACTCTACGGCTATTTGCTGCCCTCTTGCTGATGGCATTTTGGAATGTTGCGGCATTGGCAGATAGTTATGTTGTACAGGGAATGTACGACAGCCAGCGTGCATACGGTTTCCAAACCACCCAACGACAGGCGGAATACACGCCTTTCCAATCCTATTCACGACAAAATTCGACGACGCGCTCTGTGCAAACACGGAGTACGAACGGACTTGTAACGCCATTCAGCGGTGCCACCTCGCCATATTCGGGAGCGGCCTACGCACCGAGCCTCGCCAGTAGCGACGACGATGACGACGACTGGGGCACGGGCGGTTCAAGCGGTTTCGATGGCGCAGGCGAACCAGGCGACAACTTCAAACAGCCGCTCGGCGCACCGTTGGCGCTGCTGCTCTTTGCCGCACTCTACGGCCTGTTAAAACTTTTTTCTAACCACAAAACCAAAAAACAATAGCGATGATGAGTTTTTACAACAATATACGGCGGCTTGCGTTGATTGCCACACTAGCACTGTGCTGCGGTAGTGCGTGGGCTGACACTTGGGCACTGCGTGGTAATTTGCCTGGCACGAATTGGGGTAGTGACGCAATAGTGTTTAGTGGCTCTGGCACCACGCTTACTTGCACGGTAAGTATAACAACAACAGGGACTTACGAATTCAAAATTGTTCAGAATAATGGCGGTGCTTGGTATGGCAACAACGGCACGATGACCTCGAGCAACTGCACAGACTGGGGATTTTCTACAGATGTTGGTAATTGCAAAATAGAAGCCTCTATTGCAGGTACTTACACATTTTCGTTCAATACAAGTTCCAAACAGTTGTCGGTAACCTACCCTTTTATTGCAAGTACAGGCTGGTATTTGGCGGGCTCTTTTAATGGCTGGGGAAACACTACCGACGAATTTTTGAAAGTAGAGGGCGAGTCTGGTTCCGTTGGTTATGTCTCGATTACCCTTGCAGCAAACACGAGTTATTTATTCAAAGTTACCGACAAAAACAACACATGGAACGGTCTTGACAATAAAACGATTTCCAGTACAGAAAGTAACATTCAATTAGGAGATGGCTCTGGTGATAATGTTACTTTGAATACAACTTATGCAGGTGTGTATGAATTTGCTTACGATGTTAGTTCGCGTAAAATTTCTGTAACATATCCTGAACCACCACCCACCTACACCGTTTCCGTTACCAATGGCACTGCCTCGGCGGCTTCGGTGGCAGAAGGCGGCTCGGTTACGCTCACGGCAAATGATGCGGCTGATTGTCAGCAATTTACAGGCTGGACACTGTCGGGCGCAAGCGTGTCGGACTTGACCCAAAACCCGCTCACTATCAGCAATGTAACGGGCGATATAACTGCCACAGCCAATTTTGCCGCTATTTCGTTGCCGTCGTCGATTGCGATAGCCCTTTCGGCCGAAAGCATCGCGCAGACGCAGTCGGTAACCATCACGCCCACGCCGTCGTCAAGCGTTTCGGGCATTTCGTACACCTATCAGTACAAAATATCGGACGCTAGCAGTTGGACCACCGCCTCGTCGGCCACTATCACGCTGAACGATGTGGGCAGTTACGCCGTGCGCGTGGTGGGCAAAGTTTCGGGCTGTAGTACCGAAATCACTTCCGAAGAGAAAACAGTAACGGTAACGGCTCTGCCCACTGTTACCATTCATGTAAAATTCCCATCGGCGTGGTTCAGCAGTTATTCGACCCCAACCATTTGGTATTGGAAAGGTAGTGCTGACGGCACAGCAGGGACGATGACCTACGAATTTGACGATGCTGATGGCGGAAAATGGTACAGTTTTGAAATTCCGTATGGAAATACGCAGTTTTTGCTCAAAATAGCCTCTTCTTGGATTTGGCAAACGAATAACATTGATGTTCCTTCTGCAGAAACCTGCTACAGCGTTGTAACGGAGAATAAACAAGCCGCTACCATTATCGACTGTGTAGAACCACCATCCACCTACACCGTTTCCGTTACCAATGGCACTGCCTCGGCGACTTCGGTGGCAGAAGGCGGCTCGGTTACGCTCACGGCAAATGATGCGGCTGATTGTCAGCAATTTACAGGCTGGACACTGTCGGGCGCAAGCGTGTCGGACTTGACCCAAAACCCGCTCACTATCAGCAATGTAACGGGCGATATAACTGCCACAGCCAATTTTGCCGCTATTTCGTTGCCGTCGTCGATTGCGATAGCCCTTTCGGCCGAAAGCATCGCGCAGACGCAGTCGGTAACCATCACGCCCACGCCGTCGTCAAGCGTTTCGGGCATTTCGTACACCTATCAGTACAAAATATCGGACGCTAGCAGTTGGACCACCGCCTCGTCGGCCACTATCACGCTGAACGATGTGGGCAGTTACGCCGTGCGCGTGGTGGGCAAAGTTTCGGGCTGTAGTACCGAAATCACTTCCGAAGAGAAAACAGTAACGGTAACGGCTCTGCCCGATGTTACCATTCACGGCAATTTCCCTGAAGCGTGGTTCACCAACAATGCGGGCTGCACACCGCATATCTATTGGTGGAAGGGCAGTAACAAAGGTTACATCGAGATGACCTACGAAACGATCGGCAGCGACGGCTCGAAATGGTATAGTGTTTCGTTGCCGGGTGTTGCCCAATTTTTCAAATTCTGCCGTGGCAACGACAACTGGGGCTGGCAGAACAATAGCGATCTTTCTGCGCCAAGTGCCGAAACTTGCTACCAACTTTCGGCTGAAAGCAACCAAGCCGCTACCATTATCGACTGTCCTGCACCATCGCTGACTTTCTCGTCGAGCGAGGGCACGCAGTTTGTGCTTGGTACTACCACCACACTGACTGCTGCCACCAGCAATTTCACGGGCGAAATCGTTTACACCATCAGCATCGATGGCACGCAGGTATCGAGCAAAAACGCATACAGTTGGACACCAACCGCCGTTGGCACTTACACCGCTGTTGCCACCGCATCGAACGGCACAGACACGCTTACAGAAACTTTGCAAATCGCTGTGGTTCAGTCGGTTACTGTTCTGTTCCGCCGCCCGAAAGGCACCGAAGGCTTCGGCGATATCAGCGGTTGGACGCAAGGTACGCCCGAACTGTATGTTGTCTCGACCTACACATCGGGCGAGTACTATCTCAACCTGTTCACCAAGTACACCATGACGCACTATGTAACCGACGATAGCGGCTACGAGTGGTTTGTGGTCGACAATATCCCCGAAGGCAAACAGATTTTCTTTTTCGATGGCAATTCGGAGCACACATCATACACAAATTATCCCTATTATAGTGCCTCGACATCGCTTGTTTCTGCTGCAAATACTTGTTACACTATCGAAAATCAGGAGCGTTCAGACCCCAACCGCTTTGTAGTAACCACTGGCAACTGCCCTGTGATTTCGGGGCGTTACCGCTTGCGCAGCGAAACCCGCGATGGGCGCATCTTCTACTCGAATATCGGGCCGCTCACCGACACGCTTTCGGTGTATGTGGCTGGCGCGCTCTATCTCGAAAAATACAACGACGGCAGTTGGAGCGATTCGCTGCAACTGACGCTCCCCAGCACACTCGATTCGCTGCTGATAATCGCCACACACGACAACAACACATTCGCTTTAGCCCCCTACGAAGGCGACATCTATGTGCGTACCGACGGCGCTAATGGCGGCTGGGTCAATTACATTTGCAGCGACAACCGCATGACCAACTGGGCGCCAAACCGTGCGCTGGCCAGCGAATACTACGACTACTATTGGGTGAAATGGCTCGAACAAAATCAGAATCTGAAAGCCGTTGTGGCCAACCGTTTCAACCCGAGCATTGCCAACGAACTGGGCGATTTTGTGCTGTCGAGTGCTGGAGCCAACACCCGTTTTGCCTACGATGCACCGTCGAATAGATTTTACCGCAATATGATTGGCGGCGCAGGCACAACAAAATTTGTGGAGATAACCGAAGTGAATATCGGCGGCTCGGAACACCTCATTTATATGGACGAATCCAAAGGCGATCCAGTGGCTTATCAGGGCAACGACGGCCGTCTGCTCAACGATGTATCGAACTGGAACTACTACATCGACACCTATTGCTACCCCGGCGCCACGGTGCACATGGAGGGCACGCAAGCCGATGCTGGCACGCAGGTGTTGGTCGATAGTTTGGTGGTGTTGCGCGGCGAAACATTCCCCGAAAAACCCTACCGCGTGCGGATTATCTATCTGTTTGCCCAAAATCGCATAGTGCATGCGTGGCTGCCCGACGGCGAATACGACGATGACTACGACATCGGTTCGGGCGTGCTGTTTGTGCGCGAAGACGATGTGCTGAAAAACACGCTCACCATGTCGGAAACGGCTGGCGCAAAAGTCATTGCCGACCGCATCTATATGTGCCTCGAAATAAACAAATCGAATTGGCTGCAAAAACGCGCCGTGAAACAGCAAGTCTATTTCTTCTCGCTGCCATACACCTGCAAAATCAGCGACATATACGGTAGTTTCGACCAAACCGACTACGGCACCAAGTGGATTATTCAACGCTACCGTGGCGACCTGCGTGCGCAATACGGCCTTGTGGGCGACGCTACCTATTGGGCAACGATGAAGCCAACCGCCACGCTCGAAGCCAATCGCGGCTATGTGCTGTGTACAAATTTCGAGGAGAGCGACTTCAAAGAGGCCTCGGGCGTATCGCGTTTGCGCTTCTACTTCCCGTCGGTCGGCACCGATTTTACTTTCGCCTACCAAGTCTCCACCACATCGACACTCGAGTCGTATCCTTGCACTATCAACATTCCCGATTCGCTGATAGAATATGGCAATGGCGACCGTCGCCAACTCGACAACGATTGGCATGTGATTGGCACGCCCGGATTCCTTTCGATGCAGGTGGCAAATGTCGATATCGACCCCAGCGCGCTCAATTATGTGTACAAATACACCATGCGCTCGTCGGCCGACGCCAAGTTGTCGAGCCAATATGCGCTCTACAGCACCGCCGACGATTTTGTGCTGGAGCCGTTCTACTCCTATTTTGTGCAGTATGCGGGCGACATCACTTGGAAAGCGTACACAAATGTTACTCCCAACCAAGCACCTGCTGCGCCGCGCACAAAAGCTGTTTCCAATACGCCAACGGAGCGTTATCCGCTGACAATTTCGCACACTTCGGGCGCAGCCGACCGCATGTACATCACGCTCTCCGACGACGGCACTACCGACATTGTGAGCAACCGCGATGTGCTGAAATTGCTGACTACGGGCTATGCTTTCCCGCAGATGTACGCGCTTTCGAACAAAGAGAAATTTGCGGCTATCGATCTGCCAAAGACGACGCAAACCATTGCGCTCGGCCTCTATTTTGGCACTGCTGGACAATATACCATTGCGCTGACCGACAACGCCACGCAGCATGCCGAAAAAGTGCTGCTCCACGACAAAATGCTCGATCAATTCTGCGATTTGGCGCAAGGCGACTACATTTTCGAGGCGGCAGTTGGCACGAATAACGACCGTTTTGAACTCACCATCAGCCGCAAATCGAGCGTGGTTACCGAGCGTCCCGAGGCGACTGCAAGTGCCGTCGAATTGTTTGGTATCGATGGGCAGTTGCGTGCGGTCAATCTTGCCGATGGCGACTGTGTGCGCCTATACGATGCCGTTGGGCGGCTTGTAGCGAGCCGTCGCGCTGCCAACGGGCAGGTGGCGTTCGATGCGCTGCACACGGGCGTTTACATTGTGGTGATTGACACCGCCAACAACCACATTGCGCAAAAAGTTGTGGTTAGTAGCAAGACAAGTTAAAAGTGAGGAGTGAGAAGTGAGCAGTGTTCTTGAATTAGGAGTGAGGAATGAGGAATGAGGAGTTTTTTAGTGTGAAAGTATAAAAGTGCGAAAGTTCAAACATTCGATAATTCAATGATTCTGTGATTCAATGATTTAATTTATTGCTGTCCGCTAAAAATATTTTTCCGAGCTCTCTATTGGCACAACAAAAGCGGCTGCCCTTTCACGGAGCAGCCGCTTTTGCTTTTGGAACGACTATTTCAGCAGCAGTTTGTAGATGTCGTTGCCGTTGGCGTAGATTAGCAGTGCCAGCAGCAGCGCAAAGCCGATATTGAGCGAGATTTCCATAAATTTGTCGCTCGGCTTGCGGCGGAAAATCATTTCGTAGAGCAGAAACAGCACATAGCCGCCGTCCAAAACTGGTATTGGCAGTATGTTCATGAATGCCAAAATGACCGACAGAAACGCTGTCATGTTCCAAAATGTTGCCCAATCCCACATGGCTGGGAACAGGTTGCCGATGGCTCCGAAGCCGCCGAGACTTTTTGCTCCCTCTTTGGTGAATACGAGTCGGAATTGTTTGACATACGAGCCAAGCACATCGCACATCATCTCCCAACCTGCTGGTATCGAGGCAAAAAAGCCATATTCGGTGCGCTCGAGTTCGAAATACGCGCCCAAATTGCTGCGCAGGTAGATGCCCAGTTTGCCGTTGGCATCAACAACGATGCTGTCGGTGATGGTTTCGCCGTTGCGAACAAAAGTGATGTCGGTGCGCTGTCCCGCAAGTGCCGCCAGTTCGCGCGAAATTTCGCTGTAGGTGCAGAGCGGTTTGCCGTTCAACCCAACAATGCTGTCGCCGTCGCTCAATCCGATAGAATCGGCTGGCGAATGGGGTACTGCTTCTTGCACAACAAATGGGATTCGCAATTCCAGAAAGTTGGTCTCTTCGGCGGCCAAAAGTTGTTGTGCAAAATCGGCTGGCAGTACAATGAGTGTGTCGGCGCCGTTGTGGCGGAGCAGCACATTTTGTTTGCCTTCGACCAAAATTTTCTCGATAGCGTCGCGGGCAAATTTCACGCTGTCGCCATCGACGGTCAAAATTATGTCGCCGTTCGTAAAGCCGTATTTTTGGGCAATTTCGCAATAGTCGTAACCGAGATAGGCGTTTTGCATGGGCAGTTCCGACTTGCCCCAATGCCCCAACATGGCGGCGTAGATAACGATGGCTGCCACAAAATTCATCAGCACGCCGCCTGTGATGATAAACAGGCGTTGCCACGCTGGGCGCGAGCGATATTCCCACGGTTTGGGTTGGCTGGTCAGTTGCGCGCTGTCGGTTGTTTCGTCCACCATGCCATCGATAGAGCAGTAGCCGCCCAGTGGCAGCCAGCCGATGCCCCATTCGGTCGATTCGGGATAACGCCGCCAATCGTCGTCGGGAAGTGCAGCGAGTTCGGCCTCGGTGAGCGGCTCAAACACGGTTTTGCCTTTGGCGTTTGTTACCACATCGCCTTGCGCATCGAGTTTTGGCTTGGTACTTTCGGGCACATTGGGCGCAAACCAGCGCGCACGCCACTTACCGCCGATTTTTTTGAAGCGTACAATCGAAAATTTCGGATTGAAAAAGAGGTAAAATTTATTCACGCGCACTTTGAACAGGCGAGCGAAACCAAAATGTCCCAGTTCGTGGACAAATACCAAGATGGACAACGCCAGAATGAGTTGCGCGGCTTTGATGAGAAATGTCATTTTTGGTGTGTGTTAAGATTTTTTGTTATGATTTTTTGCTTGTTTTTTCGACGAGTTCGGCGGATAGTTTTCTGATTTCGCTGTCGGTTGCCACATAGTCGTCGTAGGTGGGTTGCGCCACAAAATGCGCTTTTGCCATGGCCTCTTCGATGATGTCGCTCATCTGCAAAAAGCCGATTTCGCCACGCAAATAGGCAGCCACAACTATCTCGTTGGCGGCGTTTAGCACGCAGGGAATGTTGCCGCCTTTTGCCATAGCGTCGAATGCCAACGCCAAGTTGCGGAAGCGTTTCAAATCGGGTTTTTCAAAGGTCAGTTGCGCGCATTTTGCGAAGTCGAGGCGCTCGAAATTGGTCTTTTGTCGCGTGGGAAAAGTGAGCGCATACTCTATCGGCAGGCGCATATCGGGCACGCCGAGTTGCGCTTTGATGCTGCCGTCGCGGAACTGCACCATCGAGTGTATGATGCTTTGCGGGTGAATTACCACATCGATTTGCGCAGGTTTCAGCCCAAAAAGCCACTTGGCTTCTATCACTTCGAATCCTTTGTTCATCATACTGGCCGAGTCGATGGTGATTTTTGCGCCCATCTGCCAAGTTGGGTGGCGAAGAGCCTCACTTGCTGTAACTCGAGCAAGGTCTTCGCAGGTTTTTGTGCGGAATGGTCCGCCCGATGCGGTGAGTATGATTTTCTCCACTTCGTCGGGATTTTCGCCCACGAGGCATTGAAAAATTGCGCCATGTTCCGAATCGACGGGCAGAATGGCGGCGTGGTGTTCGAGCGTGAGTCGTGTGATGAGTTCGCCCGCTACAACGAGCGTCTCCTTGTTGGCCAAAGCGATTTTTTTGCCTGCTTCGATGGCGGCGATGGTCGGTTTCAGACCTGCGTAGCCCACCATGGCGGTTACCACCGTATCGACCGACGGCAGCGCAACGACTTCGGCTATGGCATCGCTGCCTGCAAAGGTTTTTATGGGCAGGTCGGCCAGCGCATCTTTCAGTTTTTGGTAGTGATTTTCGTTGGCCACCACTACCACTTCGGGACGAAAACGGCGCGCTTGCTCGATGAGTGCATCGATATTGTTGTTGCCTGTAATGGCGTAAACATCAAATAGTTCGGGGTTCGACGCCACCACATCGAGTGTCTGTGTGCCGATAGAACCCGTGGCACCAAGTATCGCTAATCGCTGTTTTGTCATCGTTATGTTGTTTCTCGCGCTATGCGCTGTTTCTAAATTTCAAATTGTTCAATCAATCTTCAAATCTTCAAATAATAATTCGTTAAAACACCACATAATCGGTTGGATTGATGGGCATTCCTTTGTGCCAAATTTCGAAATGCAGGTACGGCTTTTGCACTTCGGATTGTTGGGCGTTGCGCACAAAACCGATGGCTTCGCCAGCATTCACTTTGTCGCCTGCCGATTTTAGCACTTGACCGCAATTTTTGTAAAATGTCAGATAGTTGTCGGTGTGCTGAATGCCGATGATATAGCCATTGTCGAGCGAATAATCGACAAACATCACCGTGCCGTCGAGTGCGGTCAGCACCACCTCGTCTGCTGCCGTGGCCACATCTACGCCCAAGTGGCGCGTTTCGGGGTCGAAAGCGCGCATTGATACGCCTTTCACTGGTTTGATAAACACCTGTGCCACAGTGCCTTGCGGCGTTTCGAGTGCGCCAAGGTTGTATCGCTCGACCTGCTCAAAGTCGTTGCAAAATTCGGTTTCGCGTTTCGATTTATCGAGCGAGAGCGATTTCCAGTCGGTCATTGTCAGCGAATCGGTGTTGATGGTGTCGGGCGATATGTCGCCAGCCACAATGTTTTTGATGACGGTGAGTTGCATCTCTTGCAGCGCCAACTGTTCGCGCAACGAATCGACAAGCAGCACCTGTTCCACCAAATCGGTGCGAATAGAGGCATCGCTGTAGCCAGGCAGATAGTGTTTGATGGGCGTGAGAAAAATTATCAGCGACAGCAGCACAAACGACACAATGCCGAAGGTGCAGACGATGAGAAACACCGACAGCCGCGACAAGCGTACATGAAATGTTTCGGCCAGCGTGTTTTCGTTCAGTATCGACATGCGGTAGCGAAACCGCATTTTGTTCCAAAAATTTTTCTTCTTCGGTGCCATCAAAAATTGGTGTTATGCGTTGTCTGTCAGAGTTTTACGGCGTTTGTAGGTAACGAATGCAAATTCAAGTCCTGTGGCTTCGTCGCGCTGGCGTTCCGACTGCGCCACGGCTTCCCAAGTGGCTTCGTCGATGGCGGGAAAAAAGGTGTCGGCTTCGAAATCGCGATAAACCCAAGTGATATGCAGCGTGTCGGCCAGCGGCATAAACTGGCGATAGATGCTGCCGCCACCGATGATAAAATTCTCCTCGTCGGGACGACAGAGCCGCGCGGCCTCGTCGATGCTGTGTGCCATTGCGCAACCGTCGAATTGCAGGTCGGCTTTGTCGGTAATGACAATGTTGCGGCGGTTGGGCAACGGTCGGTGCGGCAGCGACAGAAATGTGCGTTCGCCCATAATCACAGTGCGCCCCGTGGTCAGTTGCTTGAAATGTTTGAGGTCGGCTGGCAAGTGCCACAATAGGTCGTTGTTTTTGCCGATGGCCAAATTTTGCGCTATGGCGACGATGATTGAAATCATTTTTGCTTCCTTAAAATCAGTCCCTACGCCCGGCGAAAATCATGATGTAATAAAAGAGTGTGGCGAGCGAGCCGAGTGCAGCCACCACATAGGTGTAGGCGGCGGCGCGCAGTGCGTCTTCGGCTTGCGGGTGCGTCTCGTAATTGGTGATGCCCGCATTGTTGAGCCACAAAAGCGCGCGTTTGCTAGCGTTGATTTCGACGGGCAGTGTAACGAAACTGAAAAGCGTTGTGAGCGCAAACAGCACGATGCCTGCCAGCATCAGTTGCGGAAATGTGTTGAGAACAAACATGCCCGCCAGCAGAATCAGCGACACAATTTTTGACGAAAAATTGACCACAGGCACCAGTGCCGACCGCATTTTGAGCGGTGCGTAGCCGTAGGCGTGCTGCACAGCGTGTCCGCACTCGTGGGCGGCAACAGCGGCAGCGGCCACGCTACACGAGTTGTAAACGCCCTCGCTCAGATTTACGGTTTTGTTCGTTGGGTTGTAGTGGTCGGTGAGCAGACCATTGGTGGCGCGCACCGTTACATCGGTAATGCCGTTGTCGGCCAGCATTTTACGCGCCACATCTGCGCCCGTCAAGCCGCTCGGCAATTCGATTTCAGAGTATCTTTTGAATTTTGAATCAAGCGATTTCTGCACAATCCAACTCAATAGTGCAAAAACGCCAAAAATAATCCAGCCCATAGTTTTTTTAGTTAAAAAGTGTGAAAGTTTATCAAGTTTGTAAAGTTTGTAAAGTTTATAAAGTTTATAAAGTTTCTTTTTTTTGTTGAAGCGTTGAGTTGTTGAACTGATTTCTGGTTGATCGGTTGATTGGTTGATCGGTTGATTATTGTGCAAATGATTTTGGACACCGACAATC
>CAVGYO010000035.1:0-13872 GCA_963633255.1 Erysipelotrichaceae bacterium | reverse complement strand
CCGACAATTTTCAAATCTTCAAATTTTCAAATCTTCAAATCTTCAAATCTTCAAATCTTCAAATGAAAAACTTTCAACTTGATAAACTTTCTCACTTTCTCACTTTTTTCACTATCTTTGCACAAAGAATGTTTCCGCTCAATTTGCCATATTATCAGCAAAAAATCCGTTCGTCGGGCGATGGCAAGCAGCAGATTTTCGACCGTGTTCGGCGGCGTTATGTGGCGCTGACGCCCGAAGAGTGGGTGCGGCAAAATATGGTTGCACATCTCGTCGAGTCGCTTGGCGTGCCGCTTACGCGTATCAGCAACGAAACGCCAATCGCGTTCAACGGCTTGTCAAAACGCTGTGATACAGTGGTTTACGATGCCAATTTGCGCCCTTTGATGCTCGTGGAGTACAAAGCCCCGACGGTTGAAATTACGCAGCGTGTTTTCGACCAAATAGCCGTTTATAATTTGCGGTTGCAAGTGCCTTACTTGCTCGCCAGCAACGGTTTGACTCACATTTTTTGCAAAGTCGATTTGCAAAATCGGCGTTATCTTTTTCAGCCCGAACTGCCGCACTACGAAGCGTTACTTCGCTGAACGGCGTTGTCCGTTTTTCTGATTTTTCTGGTTATTTTTGTGGTGGTTGCCGCTGTTGTTTGCGGTGTAGGCCGCCAAGGTGATGGCATCGTTTGGAATGTCGATGCGACCGTTCGACATTTCGCGCAAATCGTCGAAAATTTTGCTGTCGTCGGCCAACTCTTTGTTCCAATTCACATAACTTCGTTTCATGTCGTTGGCGACTAAGCGCGTCAGTTCGGTGCGCTCTTCGCCTTCGGGTTTTGCGGCAATGGTGTCGATTAGTGTCTCTATCCAGCGGCCGTAGTGGCGGTATTTGATGCGTGTGGTGTTGTAGGGAATTTTGTCGGGTTTTGGGCGTGTTTCGGGGCGTTTCACCTCGAATGGATAGTCGATGTCGAGTTTGCAATCGGACATGATGTAGAGATGATCCCACAATTTGTGCTTGAAATCGTCGATGTCGCGCAGGTAGGGAAAAAAGTTGCCCATAATGTCGATGATGGTGCGTGCGCAGCGTGTGCGTTCGGCGCGGTCGTCGATGGTGCAGGCGTATTGCACCATTTGCTGAATGTTGCGCCCATATTCGGGCATTATCAGTTTCTCTTTGGCGCAGTGTGTCAGACGGTTTTCCATATTTTTTTTGCGATTTTTTAGCGTTGTTTTGGCGTGGTTGCCTGAAATTCTTTCAGATAAAACGGCACAAAATAGGCCACATCTTCGAACTTTTGTTGCGCATATTGTGCCTCAGCCAAGTCAACCATATTTTCGGCCAATGGCGAAATTTTGTCGATGAAATTGGCGTTTTTGTGCGTTAGCACAGGTTGGCATTTGGCTGCGCCGTTGCCGCAAAAGTAGATGTTGCGCTCGGCCAATTGCTCCGAAAAGGCGTTTTCATCGATGATTTTTGCTTCTGCATCGCCCACTTTTTGCAGATTGTGGTCGAAAAGTGCGCAGTAAACCTCCATGCGGCGTGCGTCGATCATGGGGCAAAAAAGTGCGTTTTCATCGGCAATTTTTGCTTGTGCGGCTTTGGCAATGAGTTGCAATGTGTCGATGGCAATCAGTTTGGCACCGAAGCCGTAGCAGAGTCCTTTGGCGGCCGACACACCGATGCGCAGCCCTGTGTACGACCCTGGCCCTGCACTCACCGCAATGGCATCGGGTTTTTGACCGTCAGCGCGGCAGTGACGCAATAGTTTGTCGCAAAAAATCGGCAGTTTCGACGCGTGCGACATGCCTTCGGTGCAGACCGCCGAATCTACAATGCGCCCATCGACCGACAGCGCAGCAGAGCAGACATCGGTCGAGGTTTCGATATGCAGTATGATTGCCATAATCTCGGAAGTTTCAACCTGCAAAGTTACGAAAAAAGTTAGAAAGTGTGAAGGTGTGAAAGTTTAAACATTCAATGATTCAATGATTCCCCTCGGTGCGAAATTTGGATTTTACAGAAATTCCATTCACGCTTGCAGTGCGGTGATGCGCTGGTAGAGCGTTGGGTGCGAGTAGTGCACAAACACATACCACGGGTGCGGCGTGAGGTTGCTCAAGGCTTGCACCGATATTTTTTTGAGTGACGAAATCAACTGTGGCGCATAGCCGTTTGCCTTTACAAAGGCGTCGGCTTGGTACTCGTTTCGGCGCGAAAGTGCGTTCGAAAAAAGGTCGAGCAGCGTGCTTATTGGTGTGTATAACATACTGAAAACCAACAAATTGATATGAAACGACGCTTGCTGACAACCCAACGCTTGCGCCAATGCATCGCTGTGGAGTGCCCAGCCGAGCAGCACAAACAACAGCAGATTCGTCACCATCGACAGCGCAACGCTTTGCATTGTGTGGTGGTGCTTGTTGTGCCCGATTTCGTGCGCCAGCACAGCCACAACCTCGTCGGTCGAGAGTTGTTTGATGAGCGTGTCGTACAGCACAATGCGCTTTTTGCTGCCCCAACCCGTGAAGTAGGCGTTGGCTTTGGTCGAGCGTTTCGAGCCATCGATGACATAGATATTTTTCAGTTTGAAATTGGCTTTTTGCGCAAATTGTTCGATAGCATCGCGCAGTTCGCCCGCTTCGAGCGGCGTCTGCTTGTTGAACAGCGGCACGATGATTTCGGAGTAGAAAAAGCTCATAAAGAGGCTAAACGCTGTAAGCACTGCCCACGCCAAAAGCCAAAAATAGTCGGGAATCTGCTCGTAAATCAGTATGATGGCAGTGAACAGACCGCCGAAAATGACAATTTTGAGCACCAAGTTTTTCAGTTTGTCGAAAATGAAAGTCTTGGGCGTTGTCCGATTGAATCCAAACCGCGCTTCGATAACGAATGTAAGATAGATTCGGAACGGCAGTGTCAGCAGGTCGCTGGCCACCATCAGAATGCCGAAAAAGAGCAGCGAAACCAGCAGTTCGCACTCGGTCCACGAGCGAATAAGCGCATCGAGCCACGCAAAACCGCCGCACAGTAGCATAGCCAGCACCAGCACAAACCGAAATGTGCTTATTATCCAACCCAATTTGGCGTTGGTACGCAGATAGTTTTGCTGTTTGGCGTACCTTTCGGGATTGTAAATATCGCTCAAAATATCGGGAATGGGAGCGGTGGAGTGGCGAATGTTGAGCAGCGACAGCGTGCGCGAGATACAAAAGTCGATAACATAGATGGCGACAACGGCGATAAACAGAGCGTTCATACTTTTTCTTCGGTTTTTTGCGGTTTTTGGGGTGATTTAGTCGATTTTTCCAGTTCTGATGTAGTTGATAGCGGCATTCAGTTGCACATCGGTGCCTGCGCGCATCTGTGCCTCGTCGAAAAGCACTTCGTATTTGGGCGTGTAGCCGATGCCTTCGGTGATTTTGCCATCAACATCGCGCAGCACATCGTTCGAAGTATAAACATCGTGCGAGTTTGTACCGAAAGAGCCAGCATAGTCTATTTCGAAATTGCCGAGCAGTGGTCCGTGCCCGCCAAAAGTGCGTTCGCCGATGAAACAGCCGTTGGGCATCAGTGCTATGGCTTGGGTGGTTATTTCGCCCATGCTCACCGAGTTGATGTCGGCCAAAGCGACGATTGGGACGGAAATTTCGCCGATAGAATCGACTTCGGCAAGCAGATCGAGTTGTTGCACATTGAGCGGAATCCACGGCGTGTAGTCGTAGCGACCAAGCCCCTCTTTGCGGCGTGTGTGGCCGAGCGGCAAATCGCTCTGGAGAAATGGCGCAACCACAAAATTCAAGTCGCTGACATAGCCGCCACCGTTGCCGCGATTGTCGATGATGATGCCTTTCAAATCGTCGGCAGCGCACCATTTGTGAAATTGCAGATAGACGGCTTGTATCTCTTTGCTGAGCGAATCGGACGATTGAAACGCGCCTGTGAGCATATACCCCGACAGTTTCAGATAGGCGATGCCGTCGAAATTGCACGCCAAGGCACTTTTGTAGCCATCGGCATCGCTCCCAGCGACAAAATATCGCTCTGTTTTTTCTATCTTATCGATGCAATCGATCAGCAGCGAATCGGTGAATTTCAAGTGATAATAGGGGCGTTTTTGTGCCTCAATAAAACCAGGAAGTACGACCACAATTCCGTTGTCGTCGGTTTTGTCGGGGTCTTTCCACAAATTGCGGACAAGTATGCGCATGTGGTGATCGACAAAGTGGCCGCACATATCGGTGTAATACTGCTGCAGCGTTTTGGTGTCGATGTAGTTTCCCGCCTCACGCGTTTCGTCCAATTCGTCGAAGCGCGGGCTATAAACATGGTACAACGAATCCCAGTTGGTCGGGTCGATGTCCCAAAAAGCGTAACTGTTGTTGATGCCGTGCCAAATGGCATTGAACTGCTCCGACGGCTTGTTGTAGCGCACTGTGTTTGGATTCATCAGTTCCACGCCATGCTGGCGGCACGATACGGCAACCAGTGCCGTAGCAACTAAAAATATGGTGGTGCGTTTCATTTCTTTTGCGATTTTTTGTGTTTGGCGTAGGCTTGGCGGTCGATGGCAAATGTGAGCCCAAACAGCAGCGTGTAGGTGGTGTTGTAGCGCGGCGTTGGCGCCACTACATTTTTGGTCTTTTCGGTGCTGACAAGTCCGTAGAAAAAGGCGGTCTCGGCGTGAAATGCCATGCGCTCGTCTATTTTGATGCGCAAACCGAGATTGCTTGCCAGTCCCGAATCGAAGCGGTTGTCGTGCTTGGTGTCGAGTTTGCGGTATTCGTCGAAACTGTAGTAGGTGCCGCTGAGGCTATTGGTTGGGTTATTTGTTACGCCCAACGCCACGCCTTCGCGGTGGCTGGCCAGCCAGCAGCCCACATAGCCGCCCACGCTCACATAACCACGAATTTTTTCGCCGCCAAACGAAAAGTTGAGCAGCAGAGGCAGTTGCAAATAGTGGTCGTGCGTGTTGGTGTGAATCTCCTCGTAGATGTGGGTGCGGTACATTTTGTGATTTTTCTGCACATACTGCAAATCCATACGCAGCGCAAACCAATCGACCACATCGAGTTGCACGGGAATGCCCACACTGATGCCGCCTGCGCCCTTGTAGCGCATATCGTAGGCGTAGTTTGTCTCGATGCTGTAGTCGTTGTAGTTGTAGCCGCCCTCGAACCCGATAAACCATGTAACCGCCGCCGCTGGCAACGCCGAAATGGCTGTAAGGCAGAGCAATAAGAGTACTCGTTTCATCTTTTCCCTGAATCCTTAAAAATTTTGCTGCAAAGATACGAAAAAAGTGAGAAAGTGAGAAAGTGAGAAAGTGAGAAAGTGAGAAAGTTTATCAAGTTCATCAAGTTCATCAAGTTTATCAAGTTGAAAGTTTTTCATTTTTCAGATTTTTCATTTGAAGATTTGAAGATTTGAAGATTGCGGCGTTGTTGATACCGACAACCAGAAATCTAGAAATTAGAAATCTAGAAATCAGAATCAACGATAACCAGAAATCTAGACTAAAAATTCCTGCCAAACCGCGATTTTTCGTCTGTTTGCACGAAAAAAAACGCCAAACGCTTGCGTATCTCAATTTATTTTTGTACCTTTGCGCCGCTTTTCACGGAGCATCCGTGTGATGGGAAATCAAGCCCCAAAATGCTTGAATTTTGAGTAACACACTAAATTTTTAACAATGAAAACATTTGTGTTGAACGGCGCACCACGCACCGACCTCGGTCGCAAGGCCACCAAAGCACTCCGCACGCAAGGATTGATTCCATGCGAACTCTACGGTGCAGGCAAAAATGTACACTTTTCGGTAACCGAATCGGCTGTACGCAAACTGATTTACACGCCAGAAATTTTCTTGGTAGAACTCGATGTGAACGGCGAAAAAGTGAACGCTGTGATGAAAGAGATTCAGTTCCACCCAGTGTCGGAGCGCGTGCTCCACATCGATTTTCTGCAAGTGGTCGATGGCAAACCAGTGGTGATGGAAGTGCCTGTCAAACTCGAAGGTCACGCTGTTGGCGTGCGCGCTGGTGGTAAACTCTCGCTCGAAATGCGCAAATTGCGTGTGAAAGCCCTTGCTACCGATGTGCCAGAAAAACTCGTTATCAATATCGACAACCTCGAACTTGGCAAAACCATACAGGTGAAAGACCTGCAGTTCGACAACCTCGAACTGCTCAACGGTTTGCAGAGCGTTGTTTGCAGCGTGAAACTGACGCGTGCCGCCATGGGTTCGGCCGCTGCTGCTGCCGCCGAAAAAGCGTAAACGACTGAATAATGAAATACCTGATTGTTGGCTTGGGCAACATCGGTTCGGAATACGAACACACCCGCCACAACATCGGTTTCGACACATTGGACGCTTTTGCCGAAGCGTCCAATGCTGTTTTTGAAACACGCCGCTACGGCGATGTGGCCGAATGTCGGCTGCGTGGTCGCCAGTTGGTGCTGCTCAAACCATCGACCTACATGAATTTGAGCGGGCAGGCGGTGCGCTATTGGCTGCAACAAGAGAAAATTCCGATAGAAAATCTGCTGGTGGTGGTCGACGACCTGTCGCTGCCTGTGGGCACGCTGCGGCTGAAACCGAGCGGTAGCGACGGCGGTCACAACGGATTGAAAAACATTCAGGAACTGATTGGCACACAGGCTTATGCGCGCTTGCGCTTCGGCATCGGCAACGATTTCCCGCGCGGTATGCAGGTCGATTATGTGCTGGGGCGCTTCTCGACCGACGAACGCCAAACGCTTGCGCCACGCTTCGAACAAGCCGTGGAGATGATTCGCACATTCTGTTTGGCTGGCATACAAACCGCCATGAATCAATACAACAACAAGTGAATAAAGTAATAGAGTTGGAGGGGACGCAGCATGCTGCGTCCTTTTTTTTGTTGAGTTGAAGAGTTGGTCGATCAACCAATTCCCTAATCCTACACAACGGAGAAGCCAACTTTTTTGTTAAAAAATCATAAAAATGTATTTTTTGTGGTAGGGAAAGGGGGTGTTCGGTTGTCTTTATATTGTGGAACGCTCCGTTTTCGAGCCTCCGCAGGACCTTAAACACACACAAACCATGAAAAAAATTACTGCTCTTTGCCTCTGCTTTGCCCTGTGCAAAACGCTTTTCGCTGTTGGCGTGGTCGAAAACCGCGGCATCTACAGCACCAATCCCAACAATCAGTTTGGCCGCGAAGCCACCATTACCATCGATGGCGACCCGAGCGACTGGAGCGACGACTTGATTATTGCTCAAGGCTCGGCCAACGATATGTGCACCACTTTCAAAGGTATGCACGAAAATTGTGTACTCGACTGCTACGCACTGTTCGCTGCGTGGGACGACAGCAATCTCTATCTTGCTTGGCAAATGGTAAACACCAACGACCTTTGGGCGCGCGAGGGCGACGGTCCATTGAGCGATGGCGGGCGCATAGCCGATGTGCCGCTGGTGATTGCGTTGAGCATCGACCCAGCAGCAAAAATGACAGGTCGCTTGAGCAATGGCAATATGCTTTGGGACAAAGTAGATGTGGTGTACGAAACGCCAGTCGATCGCATATTTATGATGAGCGGCAAGGCAGGGCAGGGTGATCCCGCCATGTTTTTGGCCGCCGATGCTGCTGGCAACACCAGTTACGATGCTGCCTACTGCAAAAAATACAGCGACAATGGTATCAGTTACAAAATGGGCGAAACCTTTGGCGGCAGCACGCACCTTTGGTATTTGAACGCCCCCACCGATACCGCCGACATCTACGCCGAAGGCTCTACTTGGGTCGATCTGAACGACCCGACATCGTATGCGGGACTCATCAGCAAGACACACAATAAAAAATACGACTCGTTCTACGAGATGAAAATTCCGCTGGCCACGCTCGGCATCGACAAAGAGTATCTGACACAAACGGGCATTGGCGCTATGATGATAGCCACACGCGGCGAATCGGGCATCGACTGCTTGCCGCACGACCACAGCATGATTGACGATGTGTATGGCGACTACATTCACGACAAATCGACCTCGTCCGAAAAATCGGACAGCGACACCATTCGCTATCAACTGGCCGACATCGGCTGCCGCCGCGCTGGCAGTGCACCTGCACCGCAACCAACCGTGGCGGTGAGCATTCCCGATGGCTACACTTTTTATAGCGAAACGCTCGAAGTGCGCTTGCGCTCGAAAGATGCCAAATCGGCAGCGTATAGCATCGATGGCGGTGCAGCCGTGCCTTTCGATGGACAGGCAAAAATAGAGGTTGGAAGCACGCTCGCCGTGGGCGGCAAAGTGAATCTGACCGTAACCGCCGCCAACGACCAAGGCGATGTGAACCGCAGTTACGCATACACCAAAGGCGAAGCCTTCGGCGTGGGCGTTGGTACTGCCATTGCTGTGAAACCTGCCGATTGGGCGGAGATTTACTGCTATATGTACAATGGCGACAACAAAAATGCCGAGTGGCCAGGTCTACCGATGACGCACCTGACGGGCGACTACTACGCACTATCGCTGCCATCGGGCTGGAGCGTGGGCAATGTGATTTTCACCAACGGCGAAGAGGACGAAGCCAAACAACAATACCCGAAAAATGGCGGCTTGGAGTTGAAGGCTGGCGAAGTGAAACTCTGGGACTGGACGCGCTGGTACAATGTGTCGTACAGCGGCACATCGGCAGTGAAGCAGATTGCAGCCGACGGCTTGAGCGTTTGGAGTTGGGGCAATACGCTATTCGTCGAAAGCGACCGCGACGCCGATTGCACGCTCTATCATATCAGCGGCGTGGCTGTTGGCAAACTGCACCTGACCACAGGCACAACCACCGTTACAGGACTTGCCGCTGGCGTTTATCTGCTGAATGGACAGAAAATAGTAGTAAGTGAGTAGTTAGTAGTTAGTAGTGAGAAGTGCTTTTGAGTTAGGAGTTAGGAATGAGGAGTGATGCGGCGAAACCGCAATTTGAAAATTTGAAAATTTGAAGATTGGCGGTGTCCAAAATCATTTGCACAATAATCAACCAATCAACCGATCAACTAATCAACCAGAAATCACTTAATCGCTTCAACGCTTCAACAATTCAACGCTTCAACAAATTTTCAAATGAAACAATCAGATAACAAATACTTTTCCACAATAAAAAACACACAATTTTCAGTAAAATGAACATGAAAAACACATTTCGCACGCTTGCTGTGGCGAGCGCACTGCTGGTGGCTAGTCAAATGGCTATGGCTACCACACTGTTCCCAAGTCGCACCGATTTTCGCGACGAAACCATCTACTTTTTGATGACCACGCGTTTTTACGATGGCGACAAGACCAACAACACACAGTGTTGGGACGGCCAGAGTTACAACAGCGGCGACCCCTGCTGGCGTGGCGATTTCAAAGGCTTGATCGAAAAATTGGACTACATCAAAGCCCTTGGATTCACTGCCATCTGGATTACGCCTATCGTAGAAAATGCTTCGGGCTACGACTATCACGGCTACCACGCAAGCAACTTCTCGAAAGTGGATCACCGCTATCTGTCCGATGATGTTGATTTTCAGACTGTTGTCGATGCAGTACACGCACGCGGCATGAAAATCATTCTCGACATTGTGCTGAACCACACGGGCAATTTTGGCGAGGCAAACCTCTGCCCGCTCTTCGAGCGCAACTGGGACGCCGACCAGAGCGACATCAACGCCTGCATGATTCCGCTCACCAAATCGGAAGGCGGCAAACTGCCCGACAACTACTCGTCGCTAGCGGCTGGCTTGCAATATGCTGCGCGCCTGTCGAAAATGAAAAACACGAGCGACGAAAATGGACAAAAACTGAACTACGACACGCACAACTATTGGCACCACTACGCCGAGTTCAACTGGGACGAAGAGGACCGCTGGTGGGCACAAATTGCGGGCGACTGCGTGGATTTGAACACCGAAAATCAGGCGGTGGTCGATTATCTGCTGAAATGCTACGGTGCATTCATAAAAATGGGTGTCGATGGCTTCCGTATCGATACGAGCGGACACATTGCACGCCTCACATTCAACAAAAATTTTATTCCGCAATTCACCGAATTGGCCGAAACATACAAAGCGGCCCGCAACAATGGTCCATTCTTTATGTTTGGCGAAGTGTGCGCACGCGACCGCAATGTAACCTACCGCAACCGCGACGACCTGTCGTGTTATTTCTACACATGGGCTGAAAAGAAAGACTATGCGTGGGACACCAGCACCACATCGTGGGACAATGTAGTGGTGAAGGAAGGCGAAACTGGCGACCACACCAACGCAACATCGATTCTGCAATTTGCCGAGGATTACAAAGGAGAACACAGCGACGGCCGTACATCGACCAATGCGCTGCTCAGCGGCAACGACTACCACACACCCGACTATTCGCAGGCTTCGGGCTTCAATGTTATCGACTTTCCGATGCACTGGAATTTTGAAAATGCCTCGTCGGCATTTGGCGTGAAGAGTGGCGACAAATACTACAACGATGCCACCTACAATGTGGTTTATGTCGATTCGCACGACTATGCACCCGATGGCGCGCCCGAAAGTCAGCGTTTTTCGAAACCGCAATCCACTTGGGCCGAAAATCTCTGCCTGATGTACACTTTCCGCGGCATTCCGTGCGTTTACTACGGCTCCGAAATCGAATTTAAGAAGGGTTGCATCATCGACAAAGGTCCGAATATGCCGTTGAAAGATAGCGGTCGCGCCTACTTTGGCGGCTACATCAAAGGCGACATCACCACCACCGATTTTGCCGAATACAACAACGCTTCGGGCAACATTGCCCAAACACTTTCGCACCCATTGGCACAACACATTCAGCGGTTGAGCAAAATTCGTATGGCGGTGCCTGCGCTGCGCAAAGGACAGTACAGCACCGACGGTTGCTCGGGCAGCCTCTCGTTCAAACGCCGCTACACCGATAGCACTACCGACAGTTACGCCTTGGTAACCATATCGGGCAACTCCACATTCAGCAACATTCCAAACGGCACTTATACCGACTGCGTTACAGGCGATGTGAAAACCGTAACCAACAACTCGCTCACCGCCTCGTGCAGCGGCACTGGCAACCTGCGCGTGTATGTGCTGACCACCACCAAAACGAAAGCACCGGGCAAAATCGGCACCGACGGCAAATACATCTACACCTCGGCGGCAGCCAGCATTCCCGACCCATCGTGGGACGGCACACAAGAGGAACTCGAAGATGGCAGCGGTAGCGGCGGCGATGGACTGATACACACGCCTTGCATCGAAGGCAGCGACGAACGCGCCGTATTCTTTACCAAATCGAGCGACTTTGGCGATAATATCAACTGCTACATTTGGGACGAAGCCAATGGAAACAAGAAAATTTGTGGCGATTGGCCAGGTCAAAAAGCCACATCGCTTGGCGGTGGCGTTTACAAATTTGTCATTGCCGACGACAGCACCGAAATCAACGACCAGTGGAAATTGATTTGGAACGACGGCGGTAACCAAACAAGCGACTTGGCATTCACGCTACACGGCATGTATAGCGGCGAAAACAAGGGTTCGATCAAATGCACAAGCACCGTAACGCTCGATTGCTCCGAGGCACCAGAACCATATAGACCAGAAACTTCGGTACAAAAAGTTGAAAAAGATGCGCTCTTGGTGTATGGTACTCACGGAATTTTGCATATCTTTGCAGCAGAACCGACATCGATTACCATCTACTCAATCAGCGGTCAGGCTGTAGCGCGTTTTGTGGCCGAACAAGGCGCAAATACGATAGCGCTACCTGCGGGATTCTATCTTGTGAATGGCCAAAAGGCAGTAGTACAATAATTTTTCAGGAAGATGGCTTTTGCGCATGTCGGGACGAATAGAGTAGTTTCGGCATGCGCCATAAGCCCGAAAAAAAATGCTTGAAGAATTAACTGCACGCGTAAAACTTGGTGATGAACAGGCTTTCGAACTTGTTTTCAAGGCGTTGTACCCACGCCTGTGCCACTTTGCCATGCGTTTTCTCGACGACCCCGATTTGACGGAAGATGTAGTGCAAGAGTGCTTTGCCAATCTGTGGGAAAAACGCGAAAGCATCACCAGCCCATCGCTGCAGGGACTGCTCTTTGCCATGGTGCGCAACGGCTGCCTCAATCAACTGAAACACGCCGTCTGCCTGCGCCGACAAACGATAGAAGAGTTGGAAACCATTGTCGGAAACGAACAACTCTACAATCTGGATATGGTAGAAAATGCCGAATATGGCCTGCTCTACAAGGAGTTGCAGCAACAACTGAACCAAGCCATGGCCAAACTGCCGCCGCGCTGCCGCGAAGTGTTCACGCTGAGCCGCTTCAAAGGCTGCCGCAACCACGAAATAGCCGAGATGTTCCACATTTCCGACAAAGCCGTGGAAAAACAGATAACAAAGGCACTCGCTTTTCTGTCGAAAGAGTTACAATACGCATAATTCGAACAATGAAGATAAATCTCAATAACAATCCGATTCACAAAATCGCTGTCGATTATTTCGAGGGACGCATTGTGCCAAACGACGAACATTTGTTGTGCGATTTTCTAAAAACGCCCGAAAACCGCGCGCAATTCCACGCTTGGGAAGCGGAATGGGTGGCACACAGCACGCCCAGCGCACAAACCGAGCACGCTTGGAACCGTTTCAAATTGCAGCAAAATGTGCGCACCATAGCCGAAGTACGCCCCGCTCGCACGCACAAACACTGGGCGTGGTATGCGGCTGCTGCCGTGGCTACGCTGCTGCTGATAACCGCTGTTGGCGCATGGCGTTTTGCGACAAACGATGTCGAAGCGCCGTGCTACGCCGTAGAAGCCGCGCGTGGCGAAAAGAGCAAAGTGCTGCTCTCCGATGGCAGCGTGGTCTATCTCAATGCCAAATCGAAACTGACCTACGACAACGGCTTCAACGAAGAAAATCGGTATGTGCATTTGGTGGGCGAAGCCTATTTCGAAGTGGCAAAAAATGCCGAATTGCCTTTTGTGGTCGAGGTTAGCGACAACTACACCGTTACAGTTACTGGTACCAAATTCAATGTGTCGGCCTACACCGAGGACAATCACATCACCACATCGCTCTTCGAAGGGGCGGTAACGGTGGCTTGTGGCGACAGTGTGGTGCGGCTTCGTCCCAACGAGGCACTGCGTTTTACCTGCTCGACAGGCACGCTCCAACGCTGCACCATTGGCGACGATTCGTCCAAACAATGGATTCATAACCGACTGATATACAACGGAATAGCCGCCAACGAACTCTTCAACCGCTTGAGCCGCCAATACAATGTAACGCTTGTGGTCGATGCGCCTGCGCTCGAACACGACACGCTGCGTATTGCCCTGCGCAACCACGAAAATTTCGAAGATGTGCTATTCGCCCTCGAACAGGTGCTGCCAATAGAAACACACTTGCAAAACGACACCGTCTTCATTTCGGAACGATAGTGCAAGTAAAATAGTGAGAAGTTAGCAGTTAGAAGTGAGAAGTGTTTTTGAGTGAGGAGTGAGGAATTAGGAGTGAGGAGTGATGCGGCAGAGCCGCAATGACAGATTTCAGATTTCAGATTTCAAATTTCAGATTTCAAATTGTCGGATTAACCTCAAACCAAATAACCAAATCATCAATTCATCAATTCAACGATTCAACAGTTAAACTCATCAACTTTTCAACAACCAATCAACCGATCAACCAGAAATTAGAAATCTAGAAATTAGAAATAATCTTATCAACAACCAATCAACCGATCAACCAATCAACCAATCAACCAATAATCGCTTCAACAATTCAACGACAAGTAAAAAAAATGAATCCTCGCCACACCATATTACTTTTTGCTTTGCTGATGCTGCTGG
>CAVGYO010000034.1:0-13917 GCA_963633255.1 Erysipelotrichaceae bacterium | reverse complement strand
TGCTGCTTACAGCACTTGCCGCCTGCGAAAAATCGCCCGTAAAAAGAGACTACGATCCAGAGGTTGATGCTGCACCGCAAGGGGTTGTAGCCTACGAGGCCGAGGTATTCTACACCAAGGTGCGCGTACAAGGCAAAGTTGCCAATCACGACAAACTCAGCGACTACGGCTTTCTCTATTGTATCGATGATTCGTTGAACAAAGCCGACGGTAACTTTGAAACTGCTATACAAAAAGGCTATATCAAAGAAAGCGAAATCGTTTCGTTGAAAAAAACGGTCGATAGCGACGACTTGTCCTATGTGTTCTTTGGTAAGTTGCAGCCTAATACAGAGTACACATTTGCCACATTTGCCATCAACTCTGCCGCTATCACATTTAGTACGCCCGAGTCGTTCAAAACTGGAGCAAACTACAATAGTGTGTACGATTTGACACAAATCTCGGGAAAGACAGAATGGGAGGATTATGTTTCGATTTTGGCTTTGAGTACGGAGAATGTACGCCCATTTGAGTATGTGGTGGACGAATTAACAAAAACAGGCTCATACATTTCGTATGCCAAGGCTGGTCCGAACAGATACACCCCAGACAACTGGCTGATACTCAGTTCTGAAATTGGCGTTGACATGACTTTTGAGTATCTGGTGTCGCCGCTGTCAGACAAGGTGTCGGGTTATTACGAACGCTACGCTGTACTTATCTCGACCGATTCGATTACGGCTGACAACTACCAATCTGCCGATTTGCTGTTCGAAGAGTACATCACGCCAGATTCTACCGTGAACGAAGACGGCACTGTAACGTTGACAATTCCTACACAAGCAGTTCGCAAACTGGCCATTCCTGCCAAATACGAAAACAAAAAAGCGTGGATTGCTATTCGCCACTACAAGGACTACACGCAGGGATTGAGGGTGAAAGCCGTAAAACTTTGGTAACACAAATTTATTCAGTAACATATTGTTTAATCTAAAAAAGAAAAAGCGATGAAAAAAGTTTATTTTACTCTTGCTTTGTTGGTCGCGACTTGCGCAGCTGCAGTCGCTGACGCTCCTAGAACCTTTGGTTCTGACATGAAAAAGGGAGCTGTTATCCCTACTAAAAACGAGCGTGTTATGCTAAATGTGAACCACAGCAAATCACTCGTCCCACAAAAAGCACCTGGCGACACCATCTATTTCGATGATTTCGAGGCCAAAACAACCACATGGACTTTCGATTCATTGGAGTCGAAAAATATCTCACAACTTGGACTTGCTAACTCTATAAAAGGCAGTCAGTCGGGAGCGTTTTCAGCATTCAGTGGAACGCAATTCTTGGCTTCTAGTTATGATGAGAAAGAAGATGTAAAAGTTTACATCAAATCGCCAGTCATTGCTCTTCCTGCCGGTGATTACTGGGTCGGTGCCTTTTTCATGACAGGTGGTTCTTACTACCCATGTTCTGCAACTTTGCTCTATGGCAATACAGATAACGTAGCATCGCAAACAAAGATAATCTCTTTTACCGAAGAAGATGTGAGTCAGGAATGGACACTGCAGAAGCATAAAGTTACTATTCTCGAAGGGAATTATTACTTCACCTTGGTGCTAGAATATGAACAAATGTCCAATAGTGGCGGCGGTTGGTTTGTTGCGATGGATAACTTTATGATTACGAAAAACGAGCCATTTCCACCTGAGCCAGAACTTAGCCAAACCTCACTCACTATCTATGGCGGCGAAGGCGTTTGGAGTCTGACAAACGACTCTATTGCTGTAGCCTATTTAGCCAACTACAGTTCTAATTTGTCTGTGCTTGCAAATTATGCTTATTGCGACACAGTGTATATGAAATATACCGAAGGAAAGGTAAGAGACTTTTTTGCAAAAAAATACAGCGATTTAGAGGTATGGGTTCTCAACACCGAAGATAACCCTATTGAAATTAACCTTTCGATATATGGCGAAAGCGAAATGGGCAAAGATTCTATTTCCGATACAATTGCTATCTATCACGACTATGCAAACAAAGATTACTCCGATGTAGTAACAAACCGTTCGTTGGAGTATCGTGGAAGCAATTTATATCTTAGCCTATTAGGTGATAGATATTTTAACGAAAAATACCAACCAGATCTCTTCACAGGCTATGGCGAGCGTTTTGCTGTAAATGGTCTTTATGCCGAAAGCGGTAGCGAGAAATTTGTACAACTCGATTCTGTTTCTTTAATGATCTATAACTACTGGTTGGAAGAAGAAAATCAGGCTAAAAAGTTAAAAATCAGCGTGTATGGCGAAAAATATGAATTAGACGACGAAAGCAACATTGTGGCAACAAGCATAGGCGACCTCTATGGATCGGTAGAGATGACTTTTGCCGAAGCGTTTGGCAAAGATACTTACATTGAGTTCACGCCAACGCTTGTAAACATAAAACTGCCCGCTCCGCTGTCGGTACCAGGTGTATTCTATCTATTTATCGAGCCTATCGAAGAGATGGGACTCGCTTCGGACGAGACATGTGATGTTCTTCTCAATCTAGTTCGCGAAGGTTATACTGCTACACAGATCGAAAACGGTCTTCTTTACTATCCAGCAAACTCGTTCTATGTTGTTTATAAGGGCGAAAAACAGAGTTGGTACGACTTTTTTGGTGATTTCTACGCGACAGTCACTGGCACAGCCTACTACAGTACTGCTGTTGGATTCTTGAATGCTGGTATCACATTCTATGCTGAATCAGTAGAACCTATACCCGACACCGCTATCAAGACGACGAAAGCCGATAGCCAGTTGTCGATCTATCCGAACCCAGCCAAAGAGGTGATTTACATCAACAATTTGACTTCGGACGCTTCGGCTACGGTTACCGATGTTACGGGCAAACAGATACTGTCGCTGTCGCATGTGCAGAATAGTGTATCGGTATCGGGCCTGTCGAAGGGTATCTATTTCATCTCTATCAAAGATGCCGACGGCGTTCATACCGCCAAATTTGTGAAAGAGTAATAGTTGCTTAAGCATTGTCGATATTGTGGGGTCGTGCTAGGCACGATCCCACAATTTTTTTTCGACAAAAAAAGTTAAATCGCTGGATTTTTGCGCTAAAAAGCGTACCTTTGCTACAAATTTATTTTCGAGAAACTTGACCGATGATGAAACACATTACTAAACGGACGATTGTGGTCTTGGTGGCGTTGGCTGTGCCGCTATTGCTTGGTGCTGTACCTGCTACCCCAGAGGCTTTCGAGGTGCTACAACCCGATGGCACACCGCTGCTGGTGCGCCTTGTAGGCGACGAAAACGCACACTATATGCAGACTGCCGACGGCTGCCCTGTGGTACAGACTGCCGACGGCTGGTACGAATATGCCCAAGCCGCCGCCGACCGCCTACAAGCCAGTGGCGTGGTGGCACGCAACATGCGCGACCGCTCGCTGCGCGACCGCCGTTTGGCAAAACGCCTATCGCAAACCACGCCGCCGCTCAAAGCCGCAACACGCATGGCGAGCGGAGCAGATGCGCCGCAGCGTTTCCCGTTGCAAGGAGCACCACAAAGTTTGGTCATTTTGGCGGAGTTTACGAACAAAAAATTTGTCATAACAGATCCGCAAACAAAATTTACCGCACTACTCAACGAAAAAGGCTATAGCGAAAACGGTGGTACAGGGTCGGCACGCGACTATTTTAGCGACAACTCGTATGGTAACTTTACGCCCGAATTTGTGGTGGTTGGTCCTGTGCAACTCGACAATCCCTACAACTACTACGGCGAAAACGACGAAAACGGCGACAAACGCGCCCGCCAGATGATAATAGATGCTTGCCGCAAAGCCGATACGCTCGGCGTCAATTTTGCCGACTACGATACCGATGGCGATGGCTATGTGGACAATGTGTTTGTCTATTACGCTGGCTACAACGAAGCCGAAGGCGCCGCCGCCAGCACCATTTGGCCGCACCGTTGGAAAATATCGACACTGCAAAATCTGAAAATCGACGGCGTTTACATCGACGACTACGCCTGTACATCGGAATTGCGTGGTAGGTCGGGTTCGACCATGTGCGGCATCGGCACTTTTGTACACGAATTTGGCCATGTGCTTGGGCTGCCCGACTTGTATGCAACCGACGGTTCGAAACACACCACGCTGAGCAGTTGGGATGTGATGGACGCTGGTCCTTACAACAACAGCGGCCGCACGCCACCCGCTTATTCGGCCTACGAACGGTTTTTCTTGGGCTGGCTCAAACCTACGCTACTGAAAGACCCCACTTTTGTAACGCTCGACACCCTGACGGTATCGAACGAGGCGTGTATCATCACCAAAACTCGAGAGCACAATTTGAGCGGCACGCGGCCATCGCCCAATCAGTTTATTATGCTCGAAAATCGGCAGAAAAAAGGGTGGGACACCTACTTGCCAGCGCACGGTTTGCTGGTAACGCGCGTGAACTACACCTCCACCAAGTGGAACTACAACACCGTAAACAACGACCCGACGAACATGGGCGTAACGATTGTTGCCGCCTATCCATCGGCATTCAACACCACCAGCGACACCTATCCGGGCAGCCGCAATGTAACGGTCTATCGTCCTGCACTATTTGGCGGCGAGGCGATTGGGCAAGCCTTGACCTACATTGAGGAGAAAGATGGCATCGTTTCGTTCCGCTACGATGGTGGCGGCGACGGCTTCCCATCGTACGACGAGTTCCCAGCGGCGCTCGATATGTTTACTACCATTCAAGAGGTAGCGTCCGATTCGCAAAGCGTGGCTGTGCGTGGGCGTTGGATAGACGAGCCGTTGAAAGTTTCGCTCAAATCGGGCGAAAAATTCCAAATTGCCATTGCCGATTCGACGAAAGCACCCGTGTGGGGCAGTTCGCTCACCTTTGCGCAGAGTGCCGATTCGTTGATCGATGCCACGCTGTTGGTGCGCTATTTCCCAGAAATTGCCTCGTTTGGCGCCACCGATCGCGACACCATTTTGCTTGTCAAAGACAAATACACCACATTCGAAATCGCCATTTCGGGCAAATCGACGCGCCCCGTGTTGGTCGAAGTGCCAGTGGCTACCGAGGCTACCGACACCACAAGTAGTTCGTTTGTGGCACATTGGGATGCGGCTTTCGATGCCACAGGCTACTATCTTTCGGTTTATGCTGTGAGCGAAGGCACCAGCGCGCTAGTCGAGGGCTTCGACAATTACACCTCGTCCGACACTGCGCCAATCGATTGGGAGTCATCGTTAGAGGTGATAAACACCGTGATATTTGGCGACTCCGCACCATCGCTTGTGTTCAACGAAAACAGCGACACGCTCATCACCGAACGCTACATTTCCCCAATCGACAGCATCGGTTTTTGGCTGCACGGCATGAGTGCTACTGGAAGTTTGATCAAAGTAGAGGCGTTCGATACTGTTTGGTCGCCCGTCGATTCGCTGGCTATAACGACCGCCACCAAACGCACATCGGTGCATTTTGCTCTGCCAGCAGGCAACGCTTATACGCGCTTCCGCATCACCTATCAAAAACGCGACGGCAAGGTACTTTTCGACGATTTTACCGTCTATTTTGCCCAAAATGTGGCGTATAAACTGCGGCATCAATTTGTCGATTCGCTCAAATATAGCGTAGAAAATTTGGATTTCGATACCGAATATCGCTACCGTTTGCAAGCAACCGACAAGACGGAGTATTACGAAAACATCACCGATTTTTCGAATGAGATTTCGGCGAGAACCTCCGATGCTTTTCTCATTATCAACAGTCCGTCGCTGAAAGTCTTCCGTCTGTCGGACAACACTTACGAGGTGCAATTGGATTCTGCCAGAGCAAACCATCACCTCTATGTTTATACCATCGATGGGCGGTTGTTGGAAGATATAAAAGTGGGCGATACCGAAGATAAAATAAAACTGCCGTCGCTGCCTACCAACAATTTCTATTTGTTGAAGTATTCGCCCGACAAAGGGCGTCGGCGCAACGACCCATCGGCAAAACTCTTCGTTCAGCCGTTCTGATAGCGAAACTTCGACCAATCAACAAAATACAGAAAGGACACAATCCGTTGCGTCCTTTCTTGTTGTTTTTTACGCCCACTTTTTCCGCAATTTGGCGGATATTTGTTCCGCAATTTGGCGGTGGTTTTAGGATTTTAGGCAGCCGATTGGTACCACATACACACCATCGTTTCGGCGGTAGGCGTATTTGCCAATGCCCACCAAAACCATAAGAAACGACGGCGCACGCATTTTTGTTGTGTCAATTTTGTTGGCCAACTGTTTCAATGTTGTTGCCGCCTTTTCGATGTGGTCGTTGCCGCCCAACTTAATCTCTGCCAAGCCATAACGACCATCTTCGAGATGAACAACGGCATCGCACTCCAACTCGTTTCGGTCGCGGTAGTGATAAACGCTGCCATCTAACGCATCGGTATAGACACGCAAGTCGCGCACCGCCATTGTCTCGAACAGCAATCCAAAAGTTTCCAAATCGTTTATCAGGTCTTGCGGACTAATTCGCAGAGCCGCCACAGCAATGCTCGGATCGACAAAATAGTGCGTGTCGGATGTACGAATGGCGGTTTTGCTTCGCAGGGCTGGATTCCACGCTGCCATATTTTCGACGACAAATATCAGTTTTAATGCCGACAAATACGACGAGATGGAGTCGCGGTTCAATGTGCCATCGTCGTTTGTTGCCATATCTTGATAGATCACATCTTGCGATGCTTGTGTGCCTTGGTGGCGGCTCAGGCTGCGCATCAAACGCTTTACGCGCTCGGGGTTGCGTCTGGTAGCGTCGGCACGCGAAATATCGGAGTTTTCGCCACTGCCCGAGCCAACAACTCCTTCGTAGAAAATGGTGGCTTGTTTGAGCGCAACTTTACGATTTTTGGCATTTATTGCCATGGGCCAGCCACCGCGGCAGGTCAAATAGGCCAACTCCTCTATTTCGATTTTTGATTCGGCTAGCAGTTGTTCGGGCGCATCAAACAGTGCGGACAAACTCACCTCGCCCGAACTGTCGCCCGACTCCCAAAGGCTCATTGGGCGCATCACCAGCGGTGCAATGCGCCCCGTGCCAGTGTGAAGAATCTGTCGTCTATCGGCAGGCACAGCCGAGCCCGTAATGATAAACTGCCCGAAAGCGCGCCGCCTATCGACTTCGCCACGAATCGCGTCCCACAATGTAGGCACAACCTGCCATTCGTCGATCAAGCGTGGCGTTTTTCCTTGCAATAGGTATTGTGGCGTGCTTTGTGCCAACTGAATGTTGCGCGCGCCATCGACCGAATCGGCCATATAGACAACGCTGTTGGCCAACTGTGCAGCAGTGGTAGTTTTGCCACACCATTTGCTTCCTTCGAGCAAAACGCAGCCGCACGCTTCCAATAATTCTGCCAATAATTTGTCGGCAATTCGAGGTCTGTAATCGTTCATAATTTATCACAACTAATTTTCGCCACAAAAGTAGTGATAATAAATGAGATACGCAAATTTTTAGCAAAGTTTTTCCGCAATTTGGAGCAATTTCGTTCCGCAATTTGGCAGATATTTGTTCCGCAATTTGGCAGCGGTGTTGCGCGTGAACCTGTCCCCTTTGCAAGGGTACGAGCGACGCGGAGGGGTTAATCAACCCAAAATTAACACCAATCGCCTTGTCTCTATTTCCAAGAAATTCCTCCAAAATTGGCAGTTTGTGCGATTGCCATTTTTTTTGTACTTTTGTAGGTTTGGAATAGCAGTTGTCAATCACCGAAAATTTTTGAATTTGTTATGGGAAATCTTGTGGCTATCGTTGGGCGACCGAATGTGGGCAAATCGACGCTTTTTAACCGCCTGACCAAGACGCGGCGCGCCATTGTGAACGAGGAGGCGGGCACCACGCGCGACCGTCAATATGGCTTGAGCGACTGGTGCGGACGCTCGTTTTCGGTGGTCGATACAGGCGGCTGGGTGGTCAATTCCGACGATGTGTTCGAGGAGGAGATCAACCGCCAAGTGAATGTGGCCATCGAGGAGGCCGATGTGATTATGTTTGTGGTGGACGCGCAAAATGGCATCACCGACCTCGATATGCATGTGGCGGAAATTCTGCGGCGCAGCCAAAAACCTGTCATTCTTGTGGCAAACAAGGTCGATACTTTCGATTTGCAGTATCAGGCTGCCGAGTTTTACGGACTTGGGCTTGGCGAACCGTTTATCATGTCGGCCATCAATGGTTTGGGCAGCGGCGAGGTACTCGACGAACTGCTGAAACACCTGAAACCCGATGTGAACGACGAATTGGAGGAGTTGCCGCGCATCGCCATCGTTGGGCGACCAAATGCGGGCAAATCGTCGCTGGTGAACGCATTTATCGGCGAAGAACGGCACATTGTAACCGATGTGGCTGGTACCACGCGCGACTCCATCTACACCAAATACGACAAGTTTGGTCATGCCTTCTATTTGGTCGATACGGCGGGCATTCGCAAGAAAGCAAAAGTGAACGAAGATGTTGAGTATTACTCGGTTATACGCGCCATTCGTGCCATCGAGAGTGCCGATGTATGCATTCTGATGATCGACGCCACGCGTGGCATCGAGAGTCAGGATTTGAACATTTTTTCGCTCATTCAAAAGAACCGCAAAGGGCTGGTAGTGTGCGTGAACAAGTGGGATTTGGTCGAAAACAAGGAGGCGAAAGACATCAAAAACTACGAAAAATCCATTCGCGAACGCCTTGCACCATTTGTCGATTTTCCGATTGTGTTTGCCTCGGCACTCACCAAACAGCGCATTTTCAAGGTGATCGAAACGGCCATGCAGGTTTACGAAAACAAGTTCCGCAAAGTGCCGACCGCCAAGTTGAACGAATTTTTCTTGCCACTGATAGAAAATTATCCGCCGCCCGCCTACAAAGGCAAGTACATCAAGATAAAATATGTAGCGCAACTGCCTGATACACAAGTACCTACATTTGTCTTTTTTGCCAATTTGCCGCAATACATCAAAGCCCCGTACTTGCGCTTTTTGGAGAACAAATTGCGCGAAAATTGGGACTTTCACGGCACACCGATTCTCTTGTTCCCACGACAAAAATAGTTTCTTGAGTTAGGAGTGAGGAGTTAGGAGTGAGGAATTTTTAATTGATAATTGACAATTGACAATGTTAGTAGCAAGTCGCAAGTAGCAAGTCGCAAGACGAGTTTGAAAGTTTGAAAGTTTGAAAGTGCGAATGTAGGGGCGCGGCATGCCACGCCCGAGCAGACCAACAAACAAAACCGCACCGAACCAACACCAACCCGATTCTGTCCCTCTGCTTGGAGCGGAGCGAAAAGATAGGGGGACGAGCGAAGCGGAGGGGGTTAGAGAACAATGAACAATTAAGAATGAATAATTAAGAATTATTCGGTAACAACAGCCAACTGCGATTCAACAAATAACCAATCAACCAATCAACCAATCAACCAAAAATCAATTCAACAGTTCAACGATTCAACGCTTCAACAGAAATCCTCTCTAATGCTTGATTTTCGGAAAATACACGATTTTGTTTATGCGCAGCGCAGCATTGGCGAGCATTCGGTGCATGGGCCAGAGCATTGGGCGCAGGTCGAGTTCAATGGGTTGCTGCTGGCCAAGATGAACGGTGCCGATGCCGATGTGGTGCGGCTTTTTGCGCTATTTCACGATGCGCGCCGCGAAAACGATATGTACGACGAAGTGCATGGACCGCGTGGTGCCGAGTTGGCGCGCAAGGTGCGTCCCGATTTGCTGCCGATCGACGATGGGCAGTTCTCGTTGCTCTATCTGGCTTGCATGACGCACACGGTGGCGCATCGCACGAGTGTGGTTACGGTTGATACCTGTTTCGATGCCGATCGGCTCGATTTGGTGCGCATTGGCGTTATGCCCAACCCTGCGCGTATGGCCACGCCCGAAGGGGCTGCCATTGCCCGGTTGGCACAACACGAAGACATTAAACCAGCAAATTTTCGTGCATGGTTGAGAACCCTCGATAGTTCGAAAATTGTGCGCTGATTACTGAAAAACAGCGTTTTCGCAGAGGCGACTGCCACGCAACCACTCGTCGGTTTGCATGCGGCGTTTGCCTGCCGTTTGCAGCGATTTTATCTGCACAAAACCATCTTTTACTGCCACTTTCAGTACTTTTTTGCCGTCGGCAACGAGCGTTCCGCACGCCAAATTGTGTGCCGCTGGTTCGCGTTCGACCTCGAAAATTTTTATGGCGATGGCGTTCTCGTTTTCGTGCAGTTCCGCCCAAGCGGTAGGGTAGGGCGACAGTCCGCGCACAAAGTTGAACACTTCGTCGCAGGTTTTGTGCCAATCGATGCGGCAAGTCTCCTTGAAAATTTTTGGTGCGGCTTTCAATTCGCCGTCGTAGTGTTGCGGCGTGGCGGTAACCGTTTCGGCCAAAATGGCATCGACCGTATCGGTAACGGCTTTTGCCCCGATTTCCATCAGGCGGTCGTGTATGGTGCCGGCGTTGTCGCTGTCGGTGATGGGCGTTTTGCGTTGCAGAATCAAATCGCCCGTGTCGATGGCTTGTTGCAGGAAAAATGTGGTTACGCCCGTCTCCTTTTCGCCGTTGATAATTGCCCAGTTGATGGGCGCAGCGCCTCGATATTGCGGCAGCAGCGAGCCGTGCAGATTGAATGTGCCGAGGCGTGGCATTGCCCAAACCACTTCGGGCAACATACGGAATGCCACCACTATTTGCAGGTCGGCTTGCAGGGCGCGCAGTGCGTTCAGAAAATCCTCGTTTTTCAGTTTTTCGGGCTGCAACAGCGGCAGATTGTGCGCCAAGGCGTACTCTTTCACCGCCGAAAACTGCACTTTGTAGCCGCGTCCAGCGGGTTTGTCGGGCATAGTAACCACGCCCACCACATTGTAGCCGCCCACTACAAGCGCATCGAGGCTCGCCACCGCAAATTCGGGCGTCCCCATAAAAATTATTCGTAAATCGGACTTATTCATTTCAATTGACAATTGATAATTGATAATTGACAATTATTTGAAAATTTGAAGATTGTTTTTTTCGTTTCAACAGTTCAACGATTCAACGCTTCAACAATTAAACTTTTCAACTTATCAACTTTATCAACGACCGATCAACCAATCAACCAATCAACCGATCAACCAATCAACCAATCAACCGATCAACCAATCAACCAATCAACCAGAAATTACTTTCTCACTGCTCACTTCTCACTGCTCACTTCTCACTTTTTCAAGAGCGTCTGTCTGCGCCCCACATCAGTTTGTTTTTGAGCGTGCGAATGAACGAATGGCCGTTCGGTTCGATGATTTTGGTGGTGAAATCGGCTTTGGCAATGTGCAGTTTGGTGGTTTGGCTCATCGGTTGCGAGCGGCCGTCGAGCGAGATAAGGTAACTGCGCGAGCGACTTTCGACCTCCAAATCGATTTCGCACGAGTCGGCGATGACGAGCGGGCGCACCGTTAGGCTGTGCGATGCCACGGGCGCAAGAATCAGATTGTGCGTGCCAGGCATCACAATGGGACCGCCCACGCTCAACGCATAGGCAGTGGAACCTGTTGGCGTCGCAACTATCAGTCCATCAGCCAGATAGGTGTTCAGATATTCGCCATTGACCGAGGCGTGTATGGCAATGAGCGACGAGAGATCTTGCTTCAGCACAGCGATTTCGTTGAGTGCAAAAGGCAGTCCAAGGCCGCTCTGGTCGGAGGTTTGCGCCTGTATGATGCAGCGTTCGCGCACAGTGTAATTGCCCGTGAGCAGTTCGTCGAGCACCTGTTCAATCTCGGTGTCTGCCACATCGGCCAAAAAACCAAGCCGCCCCGCATTGATGCCCAAAATCGGGATTCCACGATCGCCAACGGCCGCTGCTGTGTTCAAAAATGTGCCGTCGCCGCCAATGCTGATGACCAAATCGGCCTGCAAATTGTCCATACCGACCGTTTCGTACGCCGAAAATCTGGCGTTTGTGCGCCTCATTTGCGCACAAAGTTCGTGTTCGATAAGCACATCGACACCACTTTTTTCGAGAAAATTGATGGTTTTTATCAACAAATTGTCGTTTTCTGCACGATAATTTGCACTAAATATAGCAATTCTCATTTTTTTAGTGTAATTTTGCTTCGAATTTTTCGTTTGCGTTGCAAAGGTAGGCAAAAAGTGCGAAAGTAATAATAGCAAGAGAGTGTAAAAATTCGTAAAGTTGAAAGTTTAGTCGATTGTTGTGCAAATGATTTTGGGACACCGACAATTTTCAAATTCTCAAATAACAAAATCCGTCGTTCGTCAATTTCACGAAAATGGCTATTTTGAGCGTAAATATCAATAAAATTGCGACATTGCGCAATGCGCGTGGCGGCAACAATCCCGATGTGTTGCAAGTGGCGTGCGACTGCCAACGCTTTGGCGCACAGGGAATTACGGTTCACCCACGCCCCGACGAGCGGCACATTCGTCGACAAGATGTGTTCGATTTGCGTTCGCTGGTAACCACGGAGTTCAACATCGAAGGCAACCCCACGCCGCAGTTTGTGGATTTGGTCTGCACCGTGAAACCGCACCAAGTAACGCTCGTGCCAGATGCCCCCGACGCCATCACATCGAACGCTGGCTGGGACTGCCGTGCGCACCGTGATTTTCTGCACGATGTGGTGCAACAATTCCACGAATTTGGCATTCGTGTGTCGGTATTTGTCGGCACCGATTTGCAAAACATCGAATTTGCAGCGCAGACAAGTGCCGACCGCATCGAACTCTACACCGAGCCATACGCCGCGCAGTTTTCGACCAGTCCCGAAAAGGCGGTTGCACCCTTTGTGGCGGCCGCCGAGCAGGCCAAATGCTGCGGACTTGGCGTGAACGCTGGCCACGATTTGAATTTGACAAATTTACACTATCTTTGCACTTGCATTCCGTTCCTTGCCGAGGTGTCGATTGGCCACGCGCTCATTTGCGACGCGCTCTACCTTGGCTTGGAGGAGACGATTAGGCGTTACCGCGCCGCTGCCACCGTCGATTCGGCGCAAACAGCGATTGCACTCTGAAAAAACGAAAAAACAAACAACAAATAGCGATAAGCACTTATGAATTTGACGATTTTATTGCAAACAGTGGCGGCTGCGGCTGCCGATTCGGTGAATGGCGCACTGCAAGAGGCGGTGGCCGAAATGCCTGTGGCAGAACCGACCGAAGTAACCATCAGTTTTTGGGATATGTGCCTGAAAGGCGGCTGGATTATGATTCCGTTGGCGCTGCTTTTTGTGCTGGCTGTGTACATTTTCATCGAGCGGATTGTGGTTATTCGCAAGGCGAGCCACGAAAATGCGATGTTTATGAACCGCATCAAAGATTATGTGTACGACGGCAAGTTGGAGTCGGCCATCAATCTGTGCAAAGACACCGATTCGCCCTCGGCACGCATGATAGAAAAGGGTATCACGCGTTTGGGGCGGCCTATGAGCGATGTGCAGGTGGCGGTCGAAAATGTCGGCAATATCGAGATTGCAAAACTCGAAAAGCACCTCGGACTGTTGGCTACCGTTTCGGGTGGCGCACCGATGCTCGGATTTCTTGGCACGGTTTTGGGTATGGTCGAAGCCTTTTTCGAGATGGAGCAGGCGGGCGGCAACACCATCAACCTCAGCCAGTTGGCGGGCGGCATCTACACCGCTATGGTTACCACGGTGGCAGGCTTGATTATCGGTGTGTGCGCCTACTTTGCCTACAACTATCTGGTTGGTCGCGTCGATTCGGTGATGCGCCGCCTCGAAATGCGCAGCATGGAATTTATGGACCTGCTCAACGAACCAGCGAAATAATTGCAGTTAGCAGTTAGAAGTTAGCAGTTAGAAGTGTTTTTGAGTGAGGAGTTAGGAATTAGGAGTGAGGAGTGATGCGGCGAAGCCGCAATTTCAAATTT
>CAVGYO010000033.1:0-13970 GCA_963633255.1 Erysipelotrichaceae bacterium | reverse complement strand
AAATTTCATTTGATTTTTGCTACGCTCGGCATAGTTCAAATAAATTTGACTCTGCTCTCACTAATCGCAAAAATTCAAATCTTCAAATAATTGTCACTCATTTCTCGTATGCTCCGAGGTCGGGGCTGCCGTCGGCGAGGCGGTTGTGGTCGAGCAAGTCGGTTGGGTAACGCTGCGCAACGCTGCTGTTGGCGCGGCCGCGTGCCTGCGACTGCTGGTCGAGTTGGAAATTGTAGTAGCCACCATCGCGGCGCGTGGTATTCACAAAAACCGTATCGGAATGGTAGGTACCGCTGGCATCGGGATTTTGTGAATTTGCCCACAAATTGTCGTGGTAAAAAGGTTCGTTTTGCTTGCGTTTTTTCAGTAACGAATTGCTAATCAGCACATTGAATGTAGCATCGGTGATGGTGTCGCGCAGTAGCGAAATTTCGCTGCTTTGGCTGCCAAAAACGATAGAATTTTCGATTACGGTCGATTGCACGGGGAAAATGTAGAGCAGATTGCCATCGAGTGCGTAGTTGGCCACGACCAAGGCGACATCTTCGCGCGAGCCCCAAGTGTAGTAGTTGGCAATGGTAGTGTGTGCCATACGCAGTTCGCCACCAAGTTGGTACAGACACGATGTGCCGCAGTTCGACAGTTCGCAGTTTGCCATCTCCACTTTGGCATTTTGGGTGTAGAGTCCGTACTGTGTCATGGAGTGCAGCACGCTGTTGGTGAGTGTGAGCGTGGGTTGCGCTATGGAAGTGCCGACCAGCACCACGCCGATGTCGCAGTTGCGGATTTGTGCGTGGTCGATGATGTGTGTGCCGTGTGCATTTTGCAGATAGATGCCGCCCCACTGCCCTGGCATATATTCGTAAGGCGTTTTGTCCTCGTCGGGCATACGGTCGAAACGGTCGGTGCGCATCAGCACAGGTTTTTCGGCGGTGCCTTTTGCTACAAGATTGCCATCGACCACAAGATTTGCCTTGCTGTGGAAAAATAGTCGTGTGCCCGCCTCGAGCGTGAGCGTGGCATTGTCGGCAACATGCAGATTGCCGAAAATAAGGTAGGGTCGCTGCGCATTGAAAGTGGTATTGCTACCGATTTCGGCATCGCGCAAAATGATGGCATCTTGGCCGTAGTTCACGAGTTTCACATCTTGCGTTACGCCGTTGGTAACGAAAATCATCGAATCGATGTAGAAGAGCGGCACATCGATTTTGCTCGAATCGGCCGTTATCTCCACAAAGACAAAAAGGCTGTCGTTTGCTCCAATTTCGATATTTTCGAGCGTTTTGTTGTCGGGCGGAACGCGCCCATCGAGGTTGTAGCGGAAATAGGATTCGCTGCCCCGCCCCAAACGCACCGACGAGATGACCAGCGCACGGCGGTTGCGGTTATAGACGGTGAACGAGAGCGTGCGCGACGGCACATTGGTAAACATGGTATCGAACGAGAGCGTGTCGCACGAAAACGCCAGCACAGCCGACGGATCGGTAGTAACTTTGTCGTCGACACAGGCGCAGAGCGACAGCAACAGCGCAAAAAATGACAAAAAGCAGATGGGTCGTTTCATTATTTCTGATTTCTAGTTTCTAATTTCTAATTTCTAGATTTCTAATTTCTGGTTGTCGGTAGCCGAAACGCCTTAATCTTCAAATTTTCAAATAATTATCAATTGTCTGCGGCTTCGCCGCCTCACTCCTCACTCCTAATTCCTAACTCCTCACTCTCTTGCTACTTGCTACTAATTCTGTTGCAAATTTACAAAAAAAAGGTTTGACTTTTTAATAAAAACGGCTATCTTTGCAAAAAATTACATTTCACCCTTTAATTTTTGGAATTATGGCAAGCCGCAAAGAACTCAAACAGAGCATCCAACTGATTGCAAGCGAACTCATCAGCGAGGCGTACATTGTTCACAAGATGCTCGACAAGATGAACGAACAGGAATTTGGCGATGTGCTGCTGCGCATAGCCGCTTTGAACAACGACTTTTTGGCGCGCGCCAACCGCCCCGAACCGGGCATGAAAGCCAAAGCCTACTACGCAAAACTTCGTGCCGATTTCGATACGGAAGTCGATGCGATAATTGCTCTGCTGGGCAAACATTGAGCCGAAAAACACCACTTTTCTGCACCGAAAAAGCAAAGAAACTGCGTCCTCGCTTTGGCGCAGTTTTTTTTGTGAGTTGTTGAAAACTTTATTTGCGGCGTATGTGCTTATCATTCAATAAAAAATGTATTTTTGCAGACAATTTGCAGTAAAGTTTTTTGCTGCGATTTCGGCACTTAAAGTAAAAATTTAACTTTTATTCACAAACATCTTTAATTCAATTTGTTATGAAACCAACACACATTGAACATTTGGGCATTGCAGTAGCAAGCCTCGATGCCACGATCCCGTTTTTTGAGTTGCTGACGGGAACAAAATGCTACTCTATCGAAGAGGTGGCCGACCAAAAAGTGCGCACCGCCTTTTTCAAAGTAGGACAGACAAAAATCGAACTGTTGGAGCCGACTTGCCCCGAATCGACCATCGCCAAGTTCATCGAAAAGAATGGCGGCCGTGGTGGTGTGCACCATGTAGCGTTCAATGTAGAGAGCGTGGCCGAAGCCCTGAAAGAGGCCGAAGCCGCTGGTCTGCAACTCATCGACAAAGCCCCGCGCAAAGGTGCCGAAAACCTGATGATAGCGTTTTTGCACCCGAAATCGACTTGCGGCGTGCTGACCGAACTCTGCGAACAGCCCAAATAAATCGGCGGAAAAACAGAACGAAAATACTAAAACGCAACGACAATGGAAAATCAAGAAAAACTGAAAAAACTGATTGAGAAGCGCGCCGAAGCCATGGCTGGCGGCGGCGAAAAAGCGGTAGAAAAACACCACGCCAAGGGCAGTTTCACCGCTCGCGAACGCATCAACATGCTGCTCGACGAAGGCAGTTTCGAAGAGGTGGATATGTTTCTCACCCACCGCTGCACCGACTTCGGTATGGAGAAGAAGGTGTTTCTCGGCGACGGTGTGGCCGTAGGTAGCGGCACCATCGATGGTCGTTTGGTGTATGTGTTTGCGCAAGACGCAACAGTTATTGGCGGTTCGCTTTCGGAAACGATGGCGCAGAAAATCTGCAAAGTGATGGACATGGCCATGAAGATGGGCGCGCCAATCATCGGGTTGAACGACTCGGGCGGTGCACGCATACAAGAAGGCGCTTGCGCACTGGCAGGTTACGCCGAAATTTTCGAGCGTAACATTCTTGCATCGGGCGTAGTGCCGCAAATATCGGTAATTTTTGGTCCATGCGCTGGCGGTGCGGTTTACTCGCCTGCCCTCACCGACTTCATTATGATGACCGAAAAGAACTCGTATATGTTCATCACAGGCCCAAAAGTGGTGAAATCGGTTACGGGCGAAGATGTGTCGGTCGAAGAGCTTGGCGGCGCACGCGTTCACGCTTCGAAATCGGGCGTTACGCACTTTGTAGCCACCAGCGAAGAAGATGCCGTGGCACAAGTTCGCCGCTTGATTTCGTTCATTCCGCAAAACAATATGGAAGAGGCGCCCGTGCTGACCTGCACCGACCCGATTGACCGTGTGGACGATGTGTTGAACGAAATGGTTCCAGCCAATCCGAATGTGCCTTACAACATGAAGGACATCATCAACATCATTGTCGACAACAACGACTTTATGGAGGTGCAGAAAGATTATGCCAAAAACATCATCTGCGGATTTGCGCGTTTCAACGGTCAATCGACGGGCATCATTGCCAACCAGCCCAACTGGCTTGCAGGCGTGCTCGACTGCGACGCTTCGCGTAAGGCAGCCCGTTTTATCCGTTTCTGCGATGCGTTCAACATTCCTATCTTGACACTTGTCGATGTGCCAGGATTCCTTTGTGGCACTGGTCAAGAGTACGCTGGCATTATCGACCATGGTGCAAAACTGATGTTTGCCTACGGCGAAGCCACTGTGCCGAAAGTTACCATCACCATACGCAAATCGTACGGCGGCGCACACATTGTGATGAGTTGCAAGCAACTGCGCGGCGACTACTGCTACGCTTGGCCAAATGCCGAGATAGCCGTGATGGGCGCATCGGGAGCCATTGGTGTGCTTGAGGCCAAAAACCTGAAAGCCATCGAAGATCCCGAAGAGAAAAAACGCTACATTGCCGAAAAAGAGGCCGAATATCAAGAGAAATTCGCCAGCCCATATCAAGCGGCATCGCGCGGCTACATCGACAATGTGATAGAGCCTCGCAACACGCGTTTCCGCATTATTCGCGCCTTCCAAGTGCTGCAAAGCAAACGCTTGACCAATCCGTTGAAAAAGCACTCGAACATTCCACTCTAAAAACTGAAGCGTTATGATTTTACTGACAGTAAACTGGCCGCATGTGTGGATGGTTACGCTCATCGGCTTTGGACTGACATTTACCTTGCTGATTCTGCTCGTCTATTTGCTGCGCTTTTTCGGCATGATAATGAAACCACGCGTGAAAGTGCCAAAAGTGGTTCACAGCGACGAAAAATCGGAAATCAGGTACGACGAAAAGGTGAAAGTTACGCTGCAGGCCAACACCACAGCGGCTATTGCCATGGCGCTGCACCTGTACTACGACGAACCGCACGACGAAGAGCAACATATCATCACCATCAAGAAGATAGACCGCCGCTACTCGCCGTGGAATTCGAAAATTTATGGTATCAACAATCTTGTAAAATAATACAGCAATGAGAAAATTTAAGTTTATCATAGACGGCCACAAATACGAAGTGTCGGTCAATGAAAAAGAGAACAATTTGGCCGAAGTAGAAGTGAACGGCACGCCTTTCACCGTCGAAATTGAGAAAGAGGTGAAAATTGCCCGCCCTGCCACGACTGCCGTGCGCACAGCCGCTCCAACGGCCAATACAGTTGCACCGAAAGCCACTGGTGTATCGGAATTTATCAAATCGCCACTGCCCGGCTCGATAGTAAAAGTGCTGGTAGCCGACGGTCAAGCCGTGAAACGCGGCGATGTGATTCTGACCATGGAATCGATGAAAATGGAAAACAACATCGCAGCCGAAAAAGACGGCGTAGTGAAGAGCGTGCTTGTAACGCCTGGTCAGAATGTGATGCAGGACGACAAACTCGTAGAATTTACCGCCGATGCCGTGGCTGCTCCTGTGGTCGAAGTGCCGAAAGTTGAAACACCGAAACCTGCTGCTGCGCCCGAAGCCCCCAAAGCCGCTGCGCCTGCTGGCGGATTCAAAGTGGTGTCGCCGCTGCCTGGCTCGGTAGTGAAAGTTGCCGTCGAAGTCGGTCAAGAGGTGAAAAAAGGCGATTTGCTGCTCACACTCGAATCGATGAAGATGGAAAACAGCATTTTGGCCGAGCGCGACGGCAAAGTTACATCGGTGGCTGTGAGCGCAGGCCAAAGCGTGATGCAGGACGATGTTCTGGTAGTTTTAGGTTAATGAACTCACACCAAAAAATTTTCGGAACAATGAAAAAATTCCTGTCAATAGTCGCAGTTCTGCTGCTGATGGGTGCGCCAAGCCTTTTTGCACAAGAGGCCGAAGCCGCTGCCGCTGCCACGAACGAAGCGACCGAACAAGTTGCAACCGCCACGCCAGCCGAAGCCACCGCCGAGGCAGTCGAAGCCGTTGCGGTCGATGAGGCGCAAGAGAGCGAAAACAACACTTGGAACGATATCGTAGCATTTTTCAAATCGATGGGCATTGCGCGCATCACTTGGCAACAAGTACTGATGCTGTTCGTCTCGTTTCTGCTGCTCTATTTGGCCATCAAAAAGCAATACGAACCGTTGTTGCTGCTGCCCATTGCCTTTGGTATGTTGCTCACCAACCTGCCGGGTGCGGGTATGTTTCACAACGATTTGTGGGTCGCATTTTTGGACGAAAATAGTCCGATGTACCACAGTTACGGTGCAGTGATGCGCGAAGGCGGTCTGCTCGATGTGCTTTATATCGGTGTGAAAGCGGGCGTATATCCCTGTTTGATTTTCGTTGGTGTGGGTGCGATGACCGACTTCGGACCGCTCATTGCCAACCCCAAGAGCCTGCTGCTTGGTGCGGCGGCGCAGTTGGGCATTTTCATCACCTTTTTGTGCGCCAATCTGTTTGGTTTCACCGAAGCCGAGGCCGGTTCCATCGGTATCATCGGTGGTGCCGACGGCCCGACATCGATATTCTTGACATCGAAATTGGCACCGCATTTGCTTGGTCCTATTGCCATTGCGGCCTACTCGTATATGGCACTTGTGCCAGTGATTCAACCGCCTATTATGCGCGCTTTGACCACCAAAAAAGAGCGTGCCATCAAGATGAACCAACTGCGTTCGGTGAGCAAAAAAGAGAAGATTGTTTTCCCGATAATTATCACCGCCATTGTGGCACTGATGTTGCCCGACGCTGCCCCACTGATTGGCAGTTTGATGCTTGGTAACCTGATGAAAGAGTGCGGCGTGGTCGATCGTCTGTCGAAAACAGCACAAAACGAGTTGATGAACATCATTGTCATATTCCTTGGCTTGTCGGTTGGTGCTACAGCCACCGCCGAATCGTTCTTGAATGTGAAAACGCTGCTGATTCTCGCTATGGGCATCGTGGCCTTCAGTTGCGGCACGGCTGGCGGCGTACTGTTGGCCAAGTTTATAAACCTCTTCACCAAAGACAAAATCAATCCGCTGATTGGTTCGGCTGGCGTGAGCGCAGTGCCGATGGCAGCGCGCGTGAGTCAGGTTGTAGGTCAAGAGGAGAACCCCGGCAACTTCCTGCTGATGCACGCTATGGGTCCCAATGTGGCGGGCGTGATTGGCTCGGCCGTGGCGGCGGGCATTCTGCTGACAATGCTTGGATAAACCCAAATAGACACAAACGCAATCAACCTCGAAAAATTTTCGAGGTTGATTTGTTTTTGCTAGACGAGTGTGAAGTTTTTTTTGGGTTGATCGGTTGATCAGTTGATTGGTCATTGAAAAGTTGAAAAGTTTAATTGTTGGAGCGTTGAATTGTTGAATTGCAGTTGACTGTGATTACCGAATAATTCTTAATTATTCATTCTTAATTATTAATTCTTCTCGTAGCCCCCTTTCCCATTTCCCCCGAAGGGGGAAAAGCCTTCGTTTAATTATGAGTTATGAGTTATGAATTTTGAATTTTTGCGACCAACAACGCCGCAATTATTGTTCATTATTCATTCTTTATTATTCATTAAAAGTAGAGCCGCCACACTGTGACGGCTCTGCTTTTATCAATTGTCTTGCTACTTGCGACTAACAACCACTTTCTGCGCTTTCTCGCCGACTTTCACGATGTAAACGCCATTCAAAGAGCCATTCATGCGTGTAACATTGTGGCCGAAGAGGTCGAAAATTTGGAACTCTTGTTCGCAGACGATGCGACCGTTTTCGGTGTAGAGTTCGACCTTTTCCGCATTCTGAAGCGAGGTGGTCGTTTGGCGCTTGAATACGGCACTCACCGTAACGGCACTTGCGGGCATGGTAAATTTATCGCCATCGAGTGTAATTGTTTGATTGTCAGCGTCTTTTACATCGATTTCGGCGAGTTCGTAGCCCGTTACGGCTTTTATGGTCAGCGTAATTTCATCGCCAAGTTGTGCGGTTTGACGGTCGGCTTCGACAGTGCCATTCTCGATTTTGGCAACAGTAACAGCGTAATTCGTTTTCACAAACTCGGCACTCACCGTAACTGCACTGGCTGGCATGGTAAATTTATCACCATCGAGTGTAATCGTTTGGTTATCAGCGTTTTTTACCTCGATTTTGGCGAGTTCGTAGCCCGTGTCAGGTGTAATGGTCAGTGTAATTTCATCGCCATAGTTGGCAGTGGCAACCGCAGAAACTTCGCCATTTTCGCTTGGATTAATGGTAATCGTGTAGTCTGTTTTCTTGAAAATAGCCGTTACGGTAACGGCACTAGCGGGCATGGTAAATTTATCGCCATCGAGTGTAATTGTTTGGTTATAAGCGTCTTTTACATCGATTTCGGCGAGTTCGTAGCCCGTGTCAGGTGTAATGGTCAGCGTAATTTCATCGCCCTCTTTGGCTTTGAGAGAATTGGCAGTAACAGAGCCGCCTTCCAAATCGGTTTTTACCTCTACAGCGTACCATTTGGTGGGAATGCAGACTGGGCGCACCGCCATGCCGTGTCCACGCTCAATATCAGGAGTGCCGATGCCGGTTGTCCCCCAATCTGGATTCCAATGGACAAAATACTTGGACGCTTTCCATTGAGTGTCGCTCAGACTACTTGTGCGGTAAAAACCTGCATGGTCTAACGGTTTTTCTCCAGAATAGAAATTCGTTTTCGGCAGAAAAATGGTGTTGCCTGTGCTGCCCTGCACCGTGTAGCCGCCATTGGATTCGTTGTAAGTCCAAGTGCAGTTGTTCAAAAGTTCTTCGAATTCGGTAGCGGTAGGCATACGCCACGAACCGCCCCAATTCACTCGTGCGGCGTCGTCTTCGAGGTCGAGCACCTCTTTTTGGTCGTCGGCGTTGTACTTGCTGAAAATTGTGCCGTCGCTATTGCTGTATTTGTAGGTGGAGAAATCGTACCTCTTTTTCGGTTCGGTTTCGCCCCAAGCGTAGGCATCGCCACAGCCTTCGGGCGTGGTTGCGCCCACATTCATTGTGGCCCATTTCAGACCGCTCGGCAGACCGAGATCGACCCACTCGTGGCCGTTTTCACTGTTTTGTGCCGTGGTGCAAAGCGTCGTCGCCATTGCTACCACAATAGTCCAAATCTTTTTCATAGTTCTTTTACCTAAAAAATAATACTGAATTTATTGTGTTTTACACTATTTCAAATTGGGTTGATTGGTTGATCGGTTGATCGGTTGATCGGTCGTTGAAAAGTTTAATTGTTGGAGCGTTGAATTGTTGAATTGCAGTTGACTGTGATTACCGAATAATTCTTAATTATTCATTCTTCATTCTTAATTCTTCTCGTAGCCCCCTTTCCCGTTTCCCCCGAAGGGGGAAAGCCTTCGTTTAATTGTGAGTTATGAATTTAGAATTATGAATTAAGAATTTTCGCGCTCCGAAACGCTGCAATCTTCAAATCTTCAAATTTTCAAATTTTCAAATAATTGTCAATTGTTAATTTTCCCCTTTCGGGGAAAACGCCGCTTTTATATTTTCGCGCTAATTTTTGGGGCTGCAAAGGTAGGGAAAAGTTTTCAACAAAAGCAAATTTTCGACCAGTGAAAATATCGTTTTAAGATAGTTTAACACCATTGGAAATGAAATTTCATAAATATCGTCAAAAATCGTGTCAAACGACTAAAATTTTGTTAATCTGCTTGTTTATCTTGTTGCGTTATTCTACTTTTGCGGCGCATTACACTCTTTCCGCATATTTCGGAGTGCAACTGCAAAACCAAATTTTAACTAAATTTTAACATTTATTAACTCATTATGAAGAGAACTCTTTTGGTTGTGGCAACAGTAGCCGCAACACTCTTTTGGGCAGGTTGTAACCCCAAAAAAACGCAAGACCCCGCCCCCGAAAAGCCCGTCCCAACAGACAGCACGCATGTGCATACCAAAGGCGACACGGTGATGATAGCCGTCCACACTTTCGGTTTTGTGGACTACTACAAGCAAAACGGCGACTACAACCTTGTGTTGGTGGGCAAAGACAAAGACGGTGTGGAGTATTACGCCACATTTTGCGTGATTCCGACCGAGGCGTCGTTTGTGGGGCATTTTTCGTTGACCGAAAACACGATGCGCAAGCGGTATTGCAATTTTCTGCCGAATTACACGCCATCGTCGCAGTCGAAAGACTTTTTGGTGCCCGACATTATGTGCATCACCGTGGGCATGAACGGCGACAAATACGACCTCGACGGGCGGCTCACCTACGAAGGCGTGGTTTATGTGATGACCGCCACCGCCATTGTCGGTATCGACCAGCGTTGGGGTTACGAGCCCACCGAAAAGATGATGTTTAACGAGGTTTATACCGAATTTGTCGGTTACGACGACATCAAAGATTACAAAGAGGTGCAGATTTTTCTCGACAACAAAAAGACCTTTATGAACATCACATTTTTTGTCGATTCGGCACTTTTGGCTGGCGTTTATCCGATAGATTTCACCTACACATCTGGCACGGTGGCCGCATCGGAAGGCTTTATTGTAAGTTACGAGCAGGATTTGACCTCGTACATGGGCGTTTATATCGATGGCAGCGAGGAGTGGAAAGATACCTACTACTTCGATAGCGGCAAAGTTACGGTAGCCTATCCCGACGAGAAAACCATCGACCTTATGGGCGAGGTGAAAACGCACTATGGTTCCGAGATTCGTTTCTCGTATCAAGGAAAATTTGCGTTCGAGAAGGACAATCGGCAAGACTCGACCCAAACGACAAGCGCAGCACCACGCAAGCACAAGGGCGCACGCCGATAACGAATAGGGAATCCGATTTTTTCTGATAAAAAGCGGTGGCACAATGCGGAGTGCGGCTGCTTTTTGTTTGTTTATCGATTTTCGATGGCGTGATTTTCGATGGCGGCAGCCACGGCGGCGGGTACAAGTCCTCGAATGCTCTGCCCTTGCGCCAAGCGGCGGCGCACCTCGGTGGCCGACAGGTCGTAGAGCGGCGCATCGACAAAGCGAATTTGCGGGAAATCGGCATTTTGCGACGGAAAGCCAGCGCGCGGGTACGCCCATACTTCAAATTCCGACAGAATGTCGGCACACTGCCTCCAGCGATGGAAAACGGCGGCATTGTCGGCACCGATTATCAGCACAAACTGGCGTTCGGGAAAGCGTGCGCGCAAAGTACGCAGCGTGTCGATGGTGTAGTTTGGTTTTGGCAGCGAAAATTCGATGTCGCACACGCGCAGATGCGGTCTGTCGTGCGTGGCCAACTCGGCCAGATGCAGCCGCATGCGGTCGTCCCACAGGTCGGCAGTCGCTTTCAGCGGATTGTGCGGCGACACCACCAGCCACACCTCGTCGAGGCCGTGGTGCGCAAAATAGTCGGCCAAAGCGATATGCCCATTGTGTATGGGATTGAACGAACCGAAAAAGAGCCCCGTTTTCATCGAAATTGCACGATTTTTGTTGTGCAAAGTTACGCAAAAAAAGTCGGCACGCACCATTTTCGGGGCAATTTTTTGTCGCCATGCAACATTTCGCGCTTTTTTTGTATCTTTGCAGATTGAACACCTATGAGAAATCCGCTACACATAAAACATATCGATCGGTATCTGTTCACAACCTTCATTCAGCTGCTTTGTGCGACATTTTTCATCTGTCTGTTCATCGTGGTGATGCAGTTTTTGTGGCTTCACATCAACGATTTTGTAGGCAAGGGCTTGCCGCTCGGCGTGATGATAGAGTTTTTCTTCTACACATCGCTCACCTCGGTGCCGTTGGCGTTGCCGCTCGCCATTTTGCTGGCTTCGCTCATGACTTTCGGCAATTTGGGCGAAAGTCTCGAACTCTTGGCGATGAAATCGGCGGGCATTTCGCTGTTTCGCATTATGAAGTCGCTCACCATTTTCATTGCTTTTGTCTGCATTGGCGGATTTTTCTTTTCGAACAATGTGATTCCGTATGCGCAGCGCAAAATGTGGTCGCTGATGTTTTCGATTCGCCAAAAATCGCCTGAATTGGAGATTCCCGTGGGCGAATTTTATTCGGGCATTCAGGGGTGGAACATCTATGTGCGCAACCGCGACAACCGCACGGGACGCATGGAAAATCTGATGATTTACGACTACTCCAACGGTTTCGACAACGCCTCGGTTACCACTGCCGATTCGGCCTACATACGCCTCACCGCCGACAAGATGAATCTGAAACTGACGCTCTACAACGGCGAATCGTTCGAAAACTTGGACAGGCAACAGATAGGCGGAAGCGGCAACATTCCCTATCGCCGCGAAACATTTGCAAAAAAGGAGATTTTGATCGATTTCGACGCCAACTTCAACCGCATGGACGAGTCGATGCTCGACAACCAGCACATCAGCAAAAACATTGTGCGGCTCACCCACGACATCGATTCGGTGGAGCATCTGCGCGACTCGACACGCAACCTTTTTGCCACCGAAATGACCACACGCAAGTATTTCGGGCAGAGTTATTCGGCGCAGGAGTTGGAAAAAATGGCCGCCCAACCGACCACCACCGCACCAACAACGCTCAATGCCGATTCGCTCTTTGCGAGCCTATCGCAAGAAGAGATGCAGCGCGTGATTCAGAATGCCGAAAGTCGCGCCCGCACCGTGATGAACGATGTGGAATACCGCCGCGCTGTAATCGAAGAGATGAGCGATTTTTACATTCGACACGATGTAGAGTGGCACCGCAAATTCACGCTATCGTTTGCCTGCCTGATATTTTTCTTTATCGGTGCACCGCTTGGTGCCATTGTGCGCAAAGGCGGACTGGGTTTGCCCGTGGTAATTTCGGTAGCGTTTTTTATCATCTACTACATTATCGACACCACGGGACAAAAAATGGCGCGCGAAGGTGTGTGGGAAGTGTGGCAAGGCATGTGGCTGAGTTCGGCTGTGCTGCTGCCCATCGGCATATTCCTCACCTACAAAGCCGCCACCGACTCGGCACTCTTCAACGCCGATGCCTACAAACTATTTTTGGCAAAAGTGAAAAAGAAAATTGTTAGGAGCAAAAAAAGTGAGCAGTGATGCGGCGAAGCCGCAATTTGAAAATTTGAAAATTTGAAGATTTGAAAATTATTGTGGCGTTATTGCTACCGAAAACTAGAAATTAGAAATCTAGAAATTAGAAATAATCGATTCAACGCTTCAACTCAATTAAGATAAAGAATGGAATTTGCGCTTCAACATATCGACACACACACAGCGGCACGGGCGGGTAAAATCACCACCGACCACGGCACGATAGAGACGCCTATTTTTATGCCTGTGGGGACTTGTGCTTCGGTGAAAGCGGTGCACCAGCGCGAACTGCGCGACGACATCAAGGCGCAAATTATTTTGGGCAACACCTATCACCTCTATTTGCGCCCTGGGCTGCAAATTCTCGAAGAGGCTGGCGGTCTGCACAAATTCAACGGCTGGGATCGCCCCATTCTGACCGATAGCGGCGGTTTTCAGGTGTTTTCGCTGGCTGGCACACGCAAGATGAAAGAGGAAGGCGTGCTGTTTAACTCGCACATCGACGGATCGCGGCATCTGTTTACGCCCGAAAATGTGGTGGATACGCAGCGCACCATCGGTGCCGACATCGTGATGGCGTTCGACGAATGTACGCCCGGCACCGCCGACTACCGCTACGCCAAAGAGTCGATGGAGCGCACACACCGCTGGTTAGAGCGCGGTTTGAAGCGTTTCGACGAAACTGCGCCAAAATACGGCTACAAGCAAACATTTTTCCCGATTGTGCAGGGCTGCGTCTATCCCGATTTGCGCCGTGCATCGGCCGAATTTGCCAAAGCGCAAAACCGCGAAGGCTACGCCATTGGCGGATTGGCTGTGGGCGAGCCGACCGAAAAAATGTATGAGATGATTGAAGTGGTGAACGCCATTTTGCCCACCGACCGCCCGCGCTACCTGATGGGCGTAGGCACGCCAGCCAACATTTTGGAAGGCATTGCATGCGGCGTGGATATGTTCGACTGCGTGATGCCCACGCGCAACGGTCGCAACGGCATGCTCTTCACACGCAACGGCATTATGAACATGAAAAACCAGAAATGGGCGCACGACTTCAGTCCGATAGATGCCGAAAGCGACTGTTTTGTCGATCGAGCCTACACCAAAGCCTACCTGCGCCACCTGTTTGTAGCAGGCGAACTGCTGGCCATGCAGATAGCATCGATTCACAATTTGGCGTTCTATCTGTGGCTCGTGGGCGAAGCACGCCAGCACATTATCAACGGCGATTTTGCCGCATGGAAAGAGGAGATGGTCGTGCGCGTGATGCGAAGACTCTAAATTAGTGAG
>CAVGYO010000032.1:0-13977 GCA_963633255.1 Erysipelotrichaceae bacterium | reverse complement strand
ATTATCTAATTTCCAATTATTTAATTAAAAATTCAGAGATGTTTCGAAATGCGACCACGGCATTGGGCGGCGAGTGTCAAAAATCACCACAAAGCAATTTGTAGAAAATTCTTCAACTGCCAAAATGTCAGCCACGGCGTTTTGGCACTTTCTTTGATTCTGATTAGTAGCAAAAAGTGATGCGACGAAGCCGTTGATAATTGAAAATGTTTAGTCGCAAGTCGCAAGTAGCAAGTCGCAAGACTTTTTTGTTTGAAAATTTGAAGATTGCTTTTTCGATTCAACAATTCAACAAAAAAAAACCAAAACACACAAAATATGAAAGGTAACATTGGAGTAACGACGGACAACATTTTTCCCGTCATCAAGAAATTTTTGTACAGCGACCACGAGATTTTTCTGCGCGAGGTGGTGTCGAACGCTGTCGATGCAACGCAAAAACTGAAAACACTGGCCTCGGTGGGCGAGTACAAAGGCGAACTCGGCGACCTGAAAGTGTCGGTGAGCATCGACCCGAAGAAAAAGACGCTCACGGTGAGCGACCGCGGCATTGGCATGACTGCCGACGAAATCGACAAATACATCAACCAAATCGCTTTTTCGGGCGCAACGGAATTTCTCGACAAGTACAAAAACGACGCAAACGCCATCATCGGCCACTTCGGACTGGGTTTCTACTCGGCATTTATGGTGTCTGAAAAGGTCGAAATTTTTACAAAATCGTACAAAGACGAACCAGCACAGCATTGGAGTTGCGACGGCTCGCCCGAATACACGCTCGAAGCGTGCGACAAAGCCGAACGCGGCACCGACATTGTGCTGCACATCGACGATGACGACAAGGAGTTTCTCGAAGAGGCGCGCATCAACACGCTGCTGACAAAATACTGCAAATTCCTGCCTGTGCCAATCGTTTTCGGCAAGAAAAAGGAGTGGAAAGAGGGCAAAGAGGTCGAGACGACCGACGACAACATCATCAACAACACCGAGCCAGCGTGGACCAAGAAACCCGCCGACTTGAAAGAGGAAGACTACGCCAAATTCTACCGCGAACTCTATCCTTATGCCGAAGAACCGCTCTTTCACATTCACTTGAATGTGGACTATCCGTTCAATCTCACGGGCATTCTCTATTTCCCGCGCATCAAAAACAACATCGATTTGCAGCGCAACAAGATTCAACTCTACTGCAATCAGGTGTTCGTTACCGATTCGGTCGAAGGCATTGTACCCGACTTTCTCACACTGCTGCACGGTGTTATCGATTCGCCCGACATTCCGCTGAATGTGAGCCGTTCGTACCTGCAAAGCGACCAAAATGTGAAGAAAATTTCGGCGCATATCACCAAAAAAGTGGCAGATCGCTTGCAGGAAATTTTCAAAAACGACCGCGCGCAATTCGAGGAAAAATGGGACGCACTGCGCATTTTCATCGTCTATGGTATGCTCACCGACGAGAAATTTTACGACCGCGCCAAAGATTTTGCGCTGTTCAAAAATGTCGATGGCAAACTCTTCACTTTCGACGAATACAAAACGCTTATTGCTGCCAATCAGACCGATAAGGACGGCACGCTCATCTATCTCTATGCCAACAATGCCGACGAACAGCACACCTACATCGAGGCAGCCAAGACCAAAGGCTACGATGTGCTGCTGATGGACGGCCAACTCGATGCGCATTGGCTCAGCCAGTTGGAACAGAAGAACGAAAAATCGCGCTTTGTGCGTGTCGATAGCGATGTCGTCGAAAAACTGATTGCCAAAGCCGATACCGCCAAGGTAGAACTGACCGACGACCAGCGCAACGCACTCACCGCTGTATTCCAGTCGCAACTGCCCACAATCGACAAAACCGAATTTCTGGTTACGCTCGAAAATCTGGGGGCCGATGCGCAACCAATCATCATCACGCAAAACGAGTGGATGCGCCGTATGAAAGAGATGGCAGCCACGGGCGGCAACCCGATGATGGGTTTCTACGGCGAAATGCCCAACAGTTACAATGTGGTGCTCAATGTGGCGCACCCGTTGGTCGATGCGCTGCTGAAAGCCGAAGAGACCGATTGCACCGACAAAGTGGCACCGATTGCCCAAGAGATGGCGACACTCGACACACGCAAAAATGCGCTGAAAGAGGCGCACAAAGGCAAAAAAGACGAAGAGATTCCGACGGCCGAAAAAGAGGAACTCGCCGACATCGACAAACAGGTGGCAGCCCTTGGCGACAAGAAAAAAGCCATTTATGCCGATTTTGCGGTGGCGCACAACCGCGTAAAACAACTCATCGACCTAGCATTGCTAGCCAACAATATGCTGAAAGGCAAAGACTTGGCCGATTTTGTGAAACGCAGCGTCGATTTGCTGAAATAGAAAAATTCGCTGCGGCGAAAACATCAAAAACTGTCCATCGTTTTTGCGGTGGGCAGTTTTTTAATTAAGAGTTAAGAATGAATAATTAAGAATTATTCGGTAGACATAGCCAACTGCGATTCAATGACTCGATGATTCAATAATTCAATGATTCAATGATTTTTTTGGGCGAACCAATTAAGAGTTTTGAATTATGAATTAAGAATTGTTCGGTAACCACAGTGCAACTGACTTACAAAAAAAACGACACCGCAGTGCCGTTTTTGTACTTTTTATTTTGTGGAAGATGTTTAGTGTCCGCCGGGACCGCCACCACCATGGTTTCCACCGCCGCCAGGATTTCCGCCGCCACCGGGATTATCTCCGCCGCCCGACGAGGCGTTGCCTACAGTGGTTACAACCGACGAAAGCGTGGCCGAAGCAAGCGTAGTGGCCGATGTGAGTGTGCCGCCATTGGTCAGATTGTGGAAATTGATGGCATCTGATTCTGTGCTTGCCGTGTAGGTGCCGCCCGAAACGAGCGTATATGACGAGCCTTGCGCCATATCGGGCGACGAAAGCAAGAGCGTCATCTGATTGAGTGCCGATTCGGGAACATACGAGAGAACGATGTTGCCGTCGCCATCCACGAGCGAAATGCGCGTGTTTGCGCTGCACGAGCCGCCATAGATGAGCGATGGTTGCGTGCAAACACTGCTTGTTGGCGTGCTGCTCGCGCCACCAATGCCAAGAATAACGCCGCCCGTGATGGTAAATGTATTTTGGTCGCAGTCGATGCCCTCTTCTGGCACTTGTGTGCCAACCGCCACAATAATGCCGCCCGTAATGGTGATCGTGCCGTTCGAGTCGAGGCCGTCGTTGCTAGTGCCACGCGTGTAGATGTAGCCGCCGTTGATAACGATGCTGTACGCTGCATTGATGCCGTCGTCTTTGGCGAGGCACTCTACCAAACCATCGTTGATGATGAGATAATCGGCTTCGATGCCTTCGGCACTACTGCCAGTGCAGGTAATGTTGGTCGTTCCGCCAGCGATGAGAATGGTGTCTGATTTGAGCCCTTTGCCTTTGGCGGCCGAAACCGACAGATTGTAAGTGCCACCATCGACAATGAGATAATCTTTGCCATTGATAGCATCTTCGCCGTTGGCAGTAATGTTCATCACCACCGAATTGCGCAGCCGCACATAGTCGTCGCTGCGAATGGCGTGGCGGTTGTTGCCCGTTACATTGAGCGTGCCAGCACCCGAGAACAAGAGTTGTCCTTCGCTGAAGAAGCAGGCTTTTTGGTCTTCTTCCACGCCATCGATGGTTACCGATTGGTCGTAGCCGCTGCCGTCGGTGAGTGTGTTGGTGGTGCCGTCGGTTACAAGCACATAGACCGATTTATGCGGATAGCCGCCGTCGGATTCCATCGTTTTGCCTTTCTGAATGTTGATGGTTGGTCCCGAAGGGTTGTTGAGCGTGAGGCCGTTGAGTTGCAGCACAAATTTGTTGTCGCTATAGACTTTGAAACTGCCGTCGTCGCACGCACCCGAGAGGACATACTGCACTTTTTTCACTGTGCTGACCACGGTTACATCGGTGCCGTCGGTGGTGATGGTAACGCCATCGTACGAGCCGTCGATGCTGACCGCTGCCGCCGACCACACAATGTTGATTACTCTCATTTCGCCGTTGGTGTAGGCGTCCCAATTTTCGAGAAAATCGCCCGAATTGGAGACTGTTTCGTCCGAAATTTCGGCGGAATCGCTGTTGCTGGTCGAACTGCTGTTGGTTACATCATTGGAGTCTTTGCAACCGCCGAGCAGCAATGCCAGCGCAAGTGCCAGAAAAATGTTTGTCCGTTTCATAATTCTAATTGTTAAAATCGTACGATAGTGTGATGATGTGATTGTATTTTTCGGCGTTCGTTATCTCGATGTTGCCCTTATTTTTCGTGATGTTGATGTCGCGTTTGTAGCCGTAGTCGAAACGGTAGGCCAACGAGAGATTGTTGCATTTGTCGATGCGCCAACGCACGCCTATTTCGGGGCGAATATGCGACAGATATTGTCCGTAATTTTCTGTGCCATAGGTATTTAGATAGTCGGTTGGCACATTGAGCGTGTTTGCAAATTCGATGCCGACATAAAATTTCAGCGGTTTCGAAAACATGGAATAGGTGGCTTGCAAGCGGTGGCGCATCGTAAGGTCGATGTCGTTTTTTTCGTTGGGGTTCACCGAATCGGTGCGGCAATCCATCAGCAGACGCTCGCGCAGCGACAGTTTCCAGCGGTCGATTTTTACCTGCCCCGTGAGGTTGAGAAATGCGCGGTGGCGAATATACTCGTTGGGGTCGCTCCAACCCTTGTTGCCATAGATTTTGAGCGTGTAGCCAAGTCCAAGCGAAAGATAGGGAATCGGCTCGTACTCGAACGCCAGCGTGGTGTAGGCGCGCCTGAACGATGCCGCTTCGGTGCCGCCAAGGCAGGAGCGAATCTCCTCTTCGAGCGAAAGTCCCAACCCGTGTCGGAACGACTGGTTGTAGGCCGCCGACAAGCGCAATTCGACCACCTGCTCGGTCGTTGTTGCCTCGCTTTTTACCGACTGTGCCAACAGCGTCGCTGGCAGCAGCAAAAATCCGATCAACAGTATGTAAATCAGGCGTTTCATCGTATTTTTACTATTGAATCGATGGTGTTTGTTTCGCCCTTTTTGAGCATATAATAGACCTTGACATAGGCCACATCGCGCAGAAAATCGACATGCCCAATTTCGAACGACTCGATTGGGCGACCAAGGCGTTTTTCGAGGTCGGCTTTCAGTTCATCGTGCCGCTCGGGAACGATATTTTCGATTTTCTCGTAAAGCACAATCTTCTGCGAACGATGCACCAGTCCGTGCCAGTTTTCGAAAAACGCTGCCACGCCAAGCAACAAAACATTGACCAGCAGCAGGTCGAACCAACTGACTGTCATCGCCAAGCCGTTGATAACGCTCAACCCGATGAGCACAAAAAGGTAGGTCATTTCGCGGATTGGCACGGTTTCGGTGCGGTAGCGAATCATGCCAAATATGGCAAAAAGGCCGAGTGCAAAACCGATTTGCAACTTCACATTGTCGAGCATGCAGAGCAGCAAAAACATCGTGGCCGAAAAGAGAATGAAGGTAACATAGTAGTCTCTGCGCTTCGATTTTTTGTAGTAGAGAAAATGCACCAGCACCCACGCCACCACAAAATTGAGCAGAAAACGCACCAAAATGTTCACAATGTTGCTCGCATCGAAGAGCGGCACACCAAGAAAAGTCTCGATCGACTGCATGGGCGGCAAAAATTCCGCTGCAATCGAGGGGTCAAATTCGGGCGCACTCGCCACAGAATCAGCCACTTGACCCACTGTGTTCAAATCCATTAAACCTTCCATAATTTACCTGTTTTTTTAGTCAAAAAATCTAATTGTGCATTGCTTTTATCTTTTCCAACCGCCGCAATTTCGGGCGGAAGCGGTTGTTTTTCACCGTTGAGTTTGTCAGTGCCACGCCGATGCAATACTTGCTGATTTTCATCGGGTTGATGCGCAAGTCGCGGAGAATTCGCAACATCTCCGAGGGCTGGTTGCCGTCGCGTTTTAGTTCGATAATCACCGCTGCGCCCAAGGCGGCACTCTGCCCTGTTTGTGCATTTTCCCAGCAGAGCGATGTGTCGATGGTGAGCCGCTCGGTTTTGGCGCGATTGACCAGCGTGATGCGCTCGAAACGGGTGCGCAACTGCGGTTGCAGGGTTGCCACATCGTACCACGATTTTTCGCAAAGCCACGCGCGCTGCGTGCTGTCGATTGCGTGCAAATCGTTGGTTTCAAGTGCAATACGCTTCTTTTTGGTGCGCCCTTTGTTGGTTTTGTTTTTCACTTCGAGAAAAGTGAGGTGCGATTGCGTGTAGGTGCGAATGCGAATTTTCTGCCGCCGCAGTTGTCGGTCGTGGTGGCGCAGATACATCTGCATATCGGGCGTGTCGTAGTAGAGTGTTTCGTAGGCTGCAAGTCGCTCACCATCAATCTCTTGAATGTAATAATTCGGTTGCGCGCGGTGCAAAATTTCGGGCAACAACGACAGTGGCGCCACAAACTTGGTGTCCACACGGTTCATCAGTTTCACGCCCTCCATCTCGGCCAGCGAAATGGGCATCATATCAGTCGTCGCTGAAAGCATACTCAAAAACCTTTACCGAATAGAGTTTGCCATTTGGCAGATAGTTGTACTGTTTCTTTTTGGTGCCGTTGGGATTGTAGTCGTATTTGCGAATGCGCACAGGCTTGTCCTTGCTGTTGTAAACCACCTCGCGCGACACAAAACCCTCGTCGTTGTACTCGATGGTTACGCGCTGCACCTGCCCGTATGTGGCATATTCGGTCTCTTCCACCTTGCGCCCGAGCGAATCGTAAACCGTAACATGATCGAGCCAGCGGGTTTTGGCACTGGCATCGGTGTTCCACTCGCGAATGGTCAGGTTTTTGCGTTTGGCGCGCTTGGCCAGCGTTTCGGGCGATAGGTCGGCCCACGCCACTATAGGCAACAACAGTGCCAACAGCAGCACACCATATTTTATCTGTCCGTTCATCTCTTCTTTTGATTTTTTTTGCAAAGGAAACACATTTTTTGCAAAAGAAGTACTTTTTTCGTACAATTCCACCCATTTTTTCGACAAACTGCAAAATTTCGTGGACAAAATGCAAATTAGTCGCAAGTCGGGATTTTGAAAATAAAGAACGACAATAGAGCCGTAACAATGTGGCGGCTCTACCTATTTACGGATTTACAGATTGGCGAATTTTCACCGAATAACCAAATCCGCAAATAACCAGTTCAACACTTCAACGAGTCAAGTTCTGGCTTTCACTCCTGATTTTCAGCACAAATATCAATAGGTTGCGCCTGTTGAAAAAAAAAACGAAAAATTTCTTAATAATGGTTTTTTTTCTCAAAATTATTGTGTATTTTTGCGGCGCAATCGACGCACGAAAGTGCGTGGTGCAAAAACCTTCGTTTATTTTACACACTTTATAAAAAACACAAACAATGATGAAAAAATTATTCTTTACTCTGGCTGTTGCCGCGCTGGCGGTGGTGGCTGCAAATGCGCAACCACGCGCTATCGGTGCTAATGTTGGTTATGGCTTCGATGTGTCGTATCAACACAATTTGGGCGAAGCAAACATGATCGACTTGTCGGTTAATCTTCCTGCTTTCGCTGGTATTGGTGCTACCTGCACCTATGACTGGATCAACCCATTCAACACCAAAATTCCTTGGGACAACAAAGGTGAGTGGAACTGGGCACTTGGCGTTGGTGCTGGTGCTGGTTACTGGTGGGGTTGGAGCACTGATAATTCGGGTGCTGGCTACGCTGGTGTAGTTGGACACTGCGGCGTGGCCTACGATTTTTGGTTCCCGCTCGAACTCTCGGTTGATTATCGCCCAAACATTGGCGCAGTGTTCTACGATGGTGGTGCAGATTTCTATGGCTACGGACTCTATGGTGGTATCACCATCGGTGTTCGCTACCTGTTCAACCAAAAGTAATTGGAGCACAAAACAAAACAATAGAAGCGTCACAATGTGGCGCTTTTGTTGTTAATGTTGTGCAGAATGCGGCCGACACCGACCAATTCAAAATTCTTACAAAAAAAACTGCCGCCTCTGACAAAAAGTCAAAGACGGCGTTTGTGTTGGAGGTACCTAGCAGAATCGAACTGCTGTATGCGGTTTTGCAGACCGGTGCCTAACCACTCGGCCAAGGTACCCTGTTTTGCGGTGCAAAGGTAGGCATTTTTTCTGAAAGGACAAAATGTTTTTGCCGAAAAATGCAAAAAATGGCGCAGAAAAGTTGCAGCGCGCGAAAAAACGCCGTCGGCTGGCGGCTGTTACAAAACAATTTTCTACCTTTGCAAATTAAATTAAACAGACAAAAAGGATGTCGTTTTATACCAAGGAGAAACTGGAATTTCTGACTGTCGCTGTCGAAACCTGCAAATATCTCGAAGGGTTGCAGCACGAACCGAAAGCCGATTTTGTGTCGAAAATGAGCAAACTGCTGCCGTTGCTCTACCTGAAGGCGATGATGGTGCCGCCCACTGCCCTGCCCGACGACGATGTAGAGCGTTTTGTAACCGAATGCGACTACGAGCAGATGCGCACACACTTGTCGGAACTGCTCGGCGAGAGCGACGACTATCTCGACTCGTTCGATGCCGATATGGCGTTGAGCGAAACGACACTTTACGCCACCATTTCGGAGGATTTGTCGGATATGTACCAGTCGCTCAAGGACTTTGTGTGCTGCTGTGCGGCTGGCAACGACGAGCAGTCGGAGGCGGCTTTGGCAGTCTGCATCGACGATTTCAGAAACCATTGGGGCGGGCGGCTACTCGGTGCGCTGCGTGCGTTGCATGTGGCTGCCGTTACTCCCAACAACACAACAGACGAGTAAGTGCAACATTATCAGGCAAATATAGAGAAAGAGCGCGTGGCAGCAATGTCGTGCGTGAAACCTTCGGGACGAATTGTAGTGGTGAAGTCGCGCCGTGAAACCGATTTTGCCGTGTCGCAACTGATGCGCGAGCAGATTATCGGGTTCGACACCGAAACGCGGCCAAACTTTGTGGCGCATGTGGAGCAACACACCGTTTCGCTCATGCAGTTGGCCAGTGCCACCACCTGCTACCTGTTTCGTCTGCAATTTATTGGCGAGCATCAGGGATTGAAAGCGTTGCTCGAATCGACCGATGTGCTGAAAGTAGGACTTTCGATACAAAACGACTTTCACGCCTTGCAAAAATGGATGGCCGTGAAGCCGCAGAACTTCATCGAATTGCAAAATTTTGTAACGCAATTTGGCATCGAGGACAAAGGCCTGCAAAAAATCTACGCCATCGTTTTCGGCAAGCGCATTTCGAAAGCGCAACAGTTGTCGAACTGGGAAGCACCCATTCTGTCGCCGCAGCAAAAGGTCTACGCCGCCATCGATGCGTGGGCGTGCCGCGACATCTATTTGGAACTAAACAAACAGCAACCGTAAATTTTTATGGTAACAATCACTCTGAAACCGCACAAAGAGGAGAGCCTTTTGCGCTTTCACCCGTGGGTATTTTCGGGCGCAATAGCGCGTGCCGACGGTCGCGCCAACGAGGGCGATGTGGTGCGCGTAGCCGACTGCGAAGGGCATTTTTTTGCCGTCGGGCATTATCAAAACAGTAGCATTGCCGTGCGCATTCTCTCGTTCGACGACCGCCCGATAGACGAGGCATTTTATCGCGAGCGCATTCGTGCGGCGTATGCCGTGCGCAAAGCGTTAGGACTGGTTGGTGCGCCCAACAGCGACACCTATCGGCTGGTGCATGGCGAAGGCGACAATCTGTCGGGCTTGGTGGTCGATATTTACGGCGATACGGCGGTGGTTCAGGCACATTCGGTAGGAATGCACCATGTGCGCGAATGGCTGGCGCGACTGCTCGTCGAAGAGGTCGAAGGGCTGCACAATGTCTATTACAAATCGGAAGGAACGCTGCCCTACAAAGCACCCGTTGTGGCCGAAGACGGCTATCTGATTGGCACTGCCAGCGACTGCATCGCCACCGAAAACGGGCTGAAATTTCAAGTCGATTGGCTGCGTGGGCAGAAAACGGGCTTTTTTGTCGATCAGCGCGAAAACAGAGCGTTGCTCGAGCGTTATGCCGCTGGGCGCAGCGTGTTAAATATGTTTTGCTACACCGGCGGATTTTCGTTCTACGCCCTGCGTGGCGGCGCAAAACTGGTGCATTCGGTCGATAGTTCGGCCAAAGCGATAGAACTCACACGGCGCAATGTGGCGTTGAATTTCGGCGACGACGCACGGCACGAGGCGTTTACCGACGATGCGTTCAAGTTTTTGGAGACCGCCAACGGCAAATACGACCTGATAATTCTCGACCCGCCAGCCTTTGCCAAGCACCAAAAAACGCTGCGCAATGCGCTGCACGGCTACCAAAAACTGAACGCCAAAGCATTCGAGGCCATTCGTGCGGGCGGCATTTTGTTCACTTTCTCCTGTTCGCAGGCGGTGAGCAAAGAGCAATTTCGTTTGGCGGTATTCAGCGCAGCGGCGCAAAGCGGTCGCAATGTGCGCATTCTGCACCAACTGACGCAGCCCGCCGACCACCCTGTGAACATCTACCACCCCGAAGGCGAATACCTGAAAGGGCTGGTGCTGTATGTGGAGTGAAAAAAGTATTTTTTATTTGAAAATTTGAAGATTTGAAGATTTGAAAATTGTTTTTTCGCTGCAACAGTTCAACGATTCAACAGTTAAACTTTTCAACTCATCAACAACCAGAAACTAGAAACAACAATGAAACATACCCTTTTGACACTATTCGTTGCGCTGTGTGCGGTGCAGGTTTTTGCGCAGTCCGAGTTTTTGGGCGAGTGGCGCACGGTGAGCGACAAGACAGGCGAACAAGAGGCTGTGGTGCGCATTTTCAAGGCGACAAACGGCATGTATTACGGCAAAATGGAGCGGTTTCTGAATCCCGAATTTGCGGGCAAAGGGCTGCTGTGCGACAAGTGCAAAGGCGCTGACAAAAACAAACCCATCGAAGGAATGATAATTGTGCGCGACCTGAAATACGAAAACGGCAAAATGGTGGGCGGTCATGTGGTCGATCCCGAAAGCGGCAATGTCTATTATGGCTCAATCACATTCGATGCGGCAACAGGCAACATCAAACTGCGCGGCTCTATCGACAAACGCGGCATACTCGGGCGCAGCCAAACATGGATTCGCTGATTAACAAAACGAACGCGTGCTACACCACTTTTTGACACAGAAAATATGCGAACAACTGCCGTTTGCGCCCACCGACGAACAGGCGGCGTGCATCGAGCGGCTGGCGGAGTTTTGCACCTCGCCCGAAACGCACAGCGTTTTTCTGCTCACAGGCTATGCTGGCACAGGCAAAACATCGGTAGTGGGCGCATTGGTGGCGGCTATGCGCGCCTTGAAACAGCGCACCGTGCTGCTGGCACCAACAGGGCGCGCCGCCAAAATTTTTAGCAATTACGCAGGACAATCGGCCTACTCCATACACAAGCGCATCTACCGACAAAAATCGGCATCGATCGAGTTTTCGCTCAACTACAACAATGCGCGCGACACACTTTTTTTGGTCGATGAGGCATCGATGGTGTCGAATACGCCCACCGACGGCACAAATTTCGGCTCGGGGCGGCTGCTCGACGACCTCATCGAGTTTGTCTATTCGGGCGACAACTGCCGACTGGTTCTCATTGGCGACACGGCGCAACTGCCGCCCGTGATGCAGCCATTTTCGCCTGCGCTCGAGCCTCGCAATCTGGAGCATTACGGCCTGTCGGTGGTGGCGTGCGAACTGACCGAAGTGGTGCGCCAATCGGCCGAAAGCGGCATTCTACACAACGCCACACTCGTGCGCAACGCCTTGGCGCAAATGTCGCCCACGCTGACACTGCACAAAAAATTTCCCGATGTACATCGTGTCGATGGCACCGAACTGATCGACAAAATTCAGACCGCCTACAACCGCTCTGGCATCGAAAATTGCATTATCGTAACGCGCTCGAACCGCCGCGCCGTGCTTTACAATCGCGGCATTCGCAATCAGGTGATGTGCAAAGAGGACGAACTCTCGTCGGGCGATATGCTGATGGTTACACGCAACAACTATTTTTGGAGCAAAGAGTATCCAGAAATGGAGTTTATTGCCAACGGCGACGCTGCCGAATTGGTACGCATACGCGGCCATCGCGAGATGTACGGACTGCGTTTTGCCGATGTTACGCTGCGTTTTCTCGACTACGACTGCGAGATGGATGTGCGGCTGCTCATCGACTCGCTCTACACCGAAACGCCAGCCACCGCCACACAACTATCGAAACAACTTTTTGCCGCTGTCGAAGAGGATTATCTCGACATTAGCAACCGCCGCACACGCTACAAAGCCATGATGCAAAACGAATATCTGAACGCCTTGCAGGTGAAATTTGGCTACGCTGTAACCTGCCACAAAGCGCAGGGCGGCCAATGGCGCGAAGTGTTTGTCGACCAAGGCGCAATCACCGCCGAACAGATCGACAGCGACTACCTGCGCTGGCTCTACACCGCCTGCACACGCGCCGAAGAGCAACTCTATTTTGTCAATTTTTCCGACCAATTTTTTGAATGAACGCTTGTGTTTGTCGCAAAAATGTGTAACTTTGCCGAAAATCACACGCAAATTGCTTTTATGAACCATCTTAACCTTATCACTTTCGCTTCGGAACTGAACAAGCAAGGCACTATTCGCCATGCACACCGCCAACTGTTCGACCTGCTCGACGCGCACTACGATGTGCATATCGTGTCGCCCGACGCTATCGAAGCCATCGAAAAAAACGAACTGCAAGTCGTTTTTGTGTCGAGTGGCGGCGTGGAATATGCGTTCCGCAGTTACTACGACCAACTGCAAAAACCGATAGTTCTTCTCACCGACGGACTGCAAAATTCGCTGGCCGCCTCGCTCGAAATAAACACTTGGGCACGGCAACAGGGCGCAGAATGCCACATCATTCACGGCGATGAGTCGATTGTGCTTTCCGAACTGAAGGCGTACGAAAAACTGTTTGAACGCAAAAATCTCTTGGCGGGCAAACGCATTGGCGTGATTGGAGAGCCGTCGAAGTGGCTGATAGCCAGCGGAGTAGATTACGAAGCCGCGCGCAAACGCTGGGGCGTGGAGTTTGTCGATGTGGCACTGGACGAGGTGGTCGATAATTTCGAAAAAATTGCAGACGACGAAGTGCGCGCCGATGCCGAAGCGTTTGTGAAAAATGCCGCCGCTGTGCGCGAACCAAATCTGAACGATGTGCTGAAAGCCTATCGCCTCTACCGTGCCGTGAAAATCGTTTGTCTCCGCCACAATTTCGATGCCTTCACCATTCAATGTTTCGGACTGATTCCACGCATCGCCACAACGGGCTGCTTGGCGCTGTCGCTACTCAACGACGACGGCATCATTGCGGGCTGCGAAGGCGATATGCAGACCGTTTTCACCATGCTGGCCGCCAAAGTTGTTACGGGCGTTACGGGATTTATGTGCAACCCATCGCAGATAAATGTACACGACAACACCATGCTTTTGGCGCACTGCACCATCGGTCTGAAACTGACAAAATCGTACATCGTGCGCAACCATTTCGAGAGTTTGAGCGGCGTGGCTGTGCAAGGCATTCTGCCCGACGGCGACTACACACTGCTGAAATGCGGCGGTGGCGCACTCGACGAATTTTATGTAACCTCGGCGCACCTGCTCACCAACACCGATTCCGACGATGTGTGCCGCACACAAGTGCGCCTGCACCTCGGTTCGCCATGCAGTTACTTCTTCAACAACCCCATTGGCAACCACCATGTGCTGCTCAAAGGCAATTTGGTAAGCCAACTGGCTGACTTTTTCGAAATGAACCACACACGGAGAATACATTGACGATTAGTCGCAAGACAATTGATAATTGATAATTGACAATTAAAAACTCCTCACTCCTAATTCCTAACTCCTAACTCAAGAACACTCCTCA
>CAVGYO010000031.1:0-14104 GCA_963633255.1 Erysipelotrichaceae bacterium | reverse complement strand
GTTCATTGCCTTACTCGTAGCCCCCTTTCCCGTTTCCCCCGAAGGGGGAAAAGCCACGCACAATTAAGAGTTATGAATTTAGAATTATGAATTTTTGCGCACCGAAACGCCTCAATTTTCAAATCTTCAAATTTTCAAATCTTCAAATAAATTTTGTCTATGCTCTATCTTCTATGTTCTTAAAATCTTTCTTGCTACTTGTATCTTGCTACTTGCTACTAATTGTCATTGCGGCTCTGCCGCATCACTCCTCACTCCTAATTCCTAACTCCTCATTTTTCTTGCGACTTGCGACTCATATCTTGCGACTAATCACAAAAAATCGGTTTTGGAAAACTTTTTTGCGAAAAAGTTTGTGAGTTTCAAAAAGTTGTTGTAATTTTGCAGCGGAATAAGTTGCGTGAGAGGGGACTTGACAAAGTCCCCTTCGTCGTTACAAAAACGGGCGTAAGATGATAGACAAAGAGTTGATAGCACAAACAGTGCGCGCGCATTTGGCCAATACCGACTGCTTTTTGGTGAGTGTATCGGTGTCGGCCGCCAACGAAATTGTGGTCGAAATCGACAGCGAGACGGGCATTGATGTAGATTTTTGCGCCGAACTGAGCCGCCACATCGAGGCGCAGCTCGACCGCGATGCCGACGATTTTTCGCTCGAAGTGGGGTCGGCGGGCATTACAGCACCGTTCAAAGTGCAGGCGCAATACGCCAAAAACTTGGGCAACGAGGTGGAACTGCTCACCAAAGACGGCCGCAAACTGTCGGGCATTTTGAGCCGCGTGGACGACGCTGGATTTGCCGTGGAGACGACCAAAATGGTGAAGCCCGAAGGCGCAAAACGCAAAGTGGCGCAAACCGAAACGCTCGATTTTGGCTACGACGACACAAAATACATACGCGCCGTGCTAAAATTCTGACAATCAGGAAATAAATTACAAAAACAAATAATCAAAAAAACTGTTATGGCAAGAAAAGAAAATGTCAATCTGATTGACACATTCGCGGAGTTCAAAGAGTTGAAAAACATCGACCGTTCGACGATGATTTCTATTTTGGAGGAGTCGTTTCGCAATGTGATAGCCAAGATGTTTGGTTCCGACCAAAACTACGATGTTATCATCAATCCCGACAAGGGCGACTGCGAGATTTTCCGCAACCGCGTGGTAGTCGAAGATGGCGAGGTGAAAAACCCCAACACCGAGATTTCGCTCTCGGAAGCGAAGCAAATCGAAGAGGACTACGAAGTGGGCGAAGAGGTTACCGACCAAGTCGATTTTATGCAATTCGGCCGCCGCGTGGTGCTGAACTTGCGCCAGATTTTGGCCTCGAAAATTCTTGATATTCAGAAAGATGCGCTCTATACACAATACAGCGAACTGGTAGGACAAATTGTAACAGGCGAAGTCTATCAGGTGTGGAAAAAAGAGACACTGCTGCTCGACGACGCAGGCAACGAGATGTTGCTCGAAAAGGACGACCAGATTCCGACCGACTTTTTCCGCAAAGGCGAGGTAGTTCGCGCCATTGTCGACCGTGTGGACAACACCAACAACAACCCGAAAATCTACCTGTCGCGCACATCGCCCGAATTTTTGGAGCGCCTATTCGAAATGGAGGTGCCCGAAGTTCACGACGGCCTGATAACCATCAAACGCATTGCGCGCATTCCCGGCGAGCGTGCCAAAGTGGCGGTAGAATCGTACGACGAGCGCATCGACCCTGTGGGCGCTTGCGTAGGCGTGAAAGGGTCGCGCATACACGGCATTGTGCGTGAGTTGCGCAACGAAAACATCGATGTAATCAACTACACGAGCAATATCGGACTGTTTATTTCGCGTGCGCTGTCGCCCGCCAAAATCACCACCATCGAGTTCGACCACGAAGCCAAACGCGCAAGCGTGTATCTGAAACCCGAAGAGGTGTCGCTGGCCATCGGCAAAGGCGGCTCGAACATCAAACTGGCCACAATGTTGAGCGGCTACACCATCGATGTTTACCGCGACGACGCCACCATCGACAGCGACGACATCTATTTGGAAGAGTTCAACGACGAAATCGATCAGTGGATTATCGACGCACTGAAAAACATTGGCTGCGACACCGCCAAATCGGTGCTTGCCATCTCGCGCGACGAACTGATAACACGCACCGACCTCGAAGAGGAGACCATCGACGATGTGCTGCGTATTCTGAAATCGGAATTCGAAGAGGAGAACGCCGCCGCAACACCAGCCGCCGAAGCCGCCGCACCGACCGAGGCCGAATAGGTTGCCGCACGGCAAACACGAGCGCACACAAAGCCTCGTTTTTTAGAAAAAGAGAGTAAACAAGAGTAAAAAAAGGATTTATAAAATTTTGGTATGGCACGATTAGCACAGGTGATAAAAAAACTCAACATTGGTGTGGCCACAGCCGTGGAGTTCCTCAACAAGAAAGGGAGCAAAATGGAAGAGGGCAACCCAAATGCGAAACTGACCGAAGAGCAGGAGCAACTGCTGATGAAGGAGTTTGGCACAGACGAAATGATAAAGCAAGAGTCGGATCGTTTGATTCAGCAACGCCTCGAAAAGGAGCGCGAAAAAGAGCGTCGCGAACAGGAAAAAGCCGCTCAACAGAAGCAGGCCGAGGAGGTTGTGATTGAGGTAGAACGCCCGCAATTCAAGCCCATTGCCAAAATCGATTTGGACGCCATAGGCAAACCCGCTCCGCAACAAGAGGAGCCGCAAGTTGTAGAACCAGAACCAGTGGTGCCCGAAAAAGTGGAAACACCCGAAACGCCCGAAGAGCCAAAAATCCCTGAAAAAATCGAGGGAAATGAGCCAAAAGCACCTGCCGAAGAGGAGGTTTTCACCTACCGCAAAGTAGAAATGGGCGGCAACCTGAAAATGGTCGGTAAAATCGACTTGAATGCCATAAACGATTCGACACGCCCCGCCAAAAAACCGAAAGAGGAAAAACGCCGCACGGCAGCCGAAGCAAAATCGGAAAAATCGGGCAAACCCACCGACAAACAGCAAGGCGAAACCGAAGTGTTCCGCACCGCCATACCGCAACTCAACGGGCCGCACACAGTGGGCAAAATCGAGTTGAACGACAGCAATTCGGGCAACCGCAAAAAACGCAAACGCATCGGCAAAAACGAGCGCGTCGATATCAGCAAAGAGTACCACGGCGGCAACGGTGGCAAGCGTGGCGGCAAGCGCTCGATTCATGTGGCGAATGTGAGCGAAGAAGATGTGGCACAACAGATTAAGGAGACACTGGCGCGCCTGACCGAAAACAAACGCAGCAACCGCAAATCGGCCGACTACCGCAAAAACAAACGCGAAGCCGTGGCGCAACGCCAACAAGAGCAGGTCGAAGCCGAACAGCGCGAAGCGGGCGTACTGAAACTGACCGAATTTGTTACCGCCAACGACTTGGCCACGATGATGAATGTGCCAGTTACGAAAGTAATTCAAACTTGCTTCAATCTCGGTCTGTTCGTTTCGATAAACCAACGACTCGATGCCGAAACCATCAACATTGTGGCGGAAGAGTTCGGTTTCACCACCGAATTTGTGAGTGCCGATGTGGCGCACGCCATCGAAGAGGAGGCCGACAAACCCGAAGACCTTGTGCCGCGCCCACCGATTGTAACCGTCATGGGTCATGTCGATCATGGTAAAACATCGTTGCTCGACTATATCCGCAAATCGAATGTGATTGCTGGCGAAGCGGGCGGAATCACGCAGCACATCGGTGCCTACAATGTAACGCTCGACGATGGGCGGCACATCACTTTTCTCGATACGCCGGGACACGAAGCCTTCACGGCCATGCGTGCCCGCGGTGCAAAAGTTACCGACATTGCCATCATCATTGTGGCAGCCGACGACGGTGTAATGCCACAAACGGTCGAAGCCATCAACCATGCGTCGGTGGCGGGCGTGCCGATAGTGTTTGCCATCAACAAAGTGGACAAACCGAACGCCAATCCCGACAAGATAAAAGAGGAACTGGCAGGTATGAACTACCTCGTAGAAGAGTGGGGCGGCAAATACCAATCGCAAGATATTTCGGCCAAACAGGGCATCGGCGTGAAAGAGTTGCTCGACAAAGTGCTGCTCGAAGCCGAAATGCTCGACCTGAAAGCCAATCCGCACCGCAAAGCCACTGGCTCGGTCATCGAATCGACTTTGGACAAAGGGCGCGGCTATGTAGCGACTGTTTTGGTAAACAACGGCACGCTGCGTGTGGGCGACATTGTGCTGGCTGGCACATCGTATGGTCGCATCAAGGCGATGTTTAACGAACGCAACCAACGCATAAAAGAGGCAGGACCAGCAGAACCAGTCATCATTCTCGGTTTGAACGGTGCGCCACAGGCTGGCGACAACTTCAATGTGTTCGACGAAGAACACGAGGCACGCGACATTGCCGCTCGCCGCGAACAGTTGGCGCGCGAACAGAGTCTGCGCACATCGAAACACCTCACACTCGAAGAACTTGGTCGCCGCCGCGCTTTGGGCGATTTCCACGAACTGAATGTGATTGTGAAAGGCGATGTGGACGGCTCTATCGAGGCGTTGAGCGATTCGCTGATAAAACTTTCGACACCCGAAGTGCAGGTCAATGTTATTCACAAGGCAGTGGGTCAGATTTCGGAATCAGATGTGATGTTGGCAGCCGCTTCGAACGCCATTATCATCGGTTTCCAAGTACGCCCGTCGGCCGATGCACGCAAGGTGGCAGAGCGCGAAGAGGTCGATATTCGCCTCTACTCTATCATCTACGACGCTATCGAAGAGTTGAAAGCAGCGATGGAAGGTCTGCTCTCGCCCGAAATCAAGGAGGAGATTACCGCCACGCTCGAAATTCGCGAGACATTCAAAATCAGCAAGGTCGGCACCATTGCTGGCTGTATGGTGAAAGAGGGCAAAATCAACCGCTCGAACAAGGTACGCCTCATTCGCGACGGCATTGTGATTTACACTGGCGAATTGGCGTCGCTCAAGCGCATGAAAGACGATGTGAAAGAGGTTTCGAGCGGCTTCGAGTGCGGCTTGAACATTGCCAACTACAACGACATCAAAGTGGGCGATATTGTGGAAGGATTCGAGCAGATAGAGGTGAAAAAGAGCCTTTAACACTGCCACAATCGGACAATAAAAATCCGCCGTTCCAATTTTGGGGCGGCGGATTTGTTTTTGCAGTGTGTTCTATTCCTTCACTCTGAAATTTTTGAGCGTGTAGAGGGCAGGCAGCGCGCGGCCATTGCTGTTGCTAAACAGACCGCGGTTGGTCCAGCCGTCGAGAATGCCCGTCCATTTGGCTTCGTTCTCCTCGGGGAACCAGTAGAAAAGCCCATTCACCTGTTTGAATTGGCGCAAAGTGGCAACCAACTCTTGCGTGATTTTGGCCTGACCAGCGGGCGTGGCTGGGTAGGTGGCGGTGTAGTCGTAGGTGGCATCGTCGGGATACCAGTTGTTGTAGTAGCCGTACTCCACTATCATCACGCTTTTGTCGGCGAATGTTGTCTCCAATTTTTTCAGCGTGGTCGAGAGCATATCCAAATTGCCGTGCCAATGCGGGTAGTAACTCAATCCGATGATGTCGTATTTCACGCTGTTGTCGGCCATGCTTTGGTAGAACCAAACAACGCGGTCGGTCTTTTGCGGTCGTTCGATGTGCAGCACTATTTTGGCTTCGGGACAACATTCGTTGCAGGCTTTTATGGCCGATTTCAGCAGTGTGGTGAAGTTGCTCATGTTGCCGATGCGCCCATCTTCCCACAGCATGCCGCCAGTGATTTCGTTGCCCGTTTGAATGTAGTCGGGTGTGCAGCCATCGGCGTTGAGCGTGGTCAAAACCTCTTTGGTGTAGTCGTAAACTTTTGTTGTCAGTTCGTCGAATGTGAATTCTTTCCATGCGGCAGGTTTGGTCTGTTTCAGCGGGTCGGCCCAGCCGTCGGAGTAGTGAAAATCGAGCATAAATTTGAATCCAGCGGCCTTTATCTGTTGGGCAAAAGCACGCACATAGGTCAAATCTTGGCACGAATCGCTTTTGGTGTCGGGATCGACAAACAGGCGCACCCGCACGCAGTTGAATTTTTCGTCGGCAAAGAGTGTCAGCGGTTCTACGGCTTTGCCCAGCGTATCGCGATAGACAACTTTGGCCGCTTCGTAGCGCGGCAACAACGACAGGTCGGCACCCAAAATGAGCGATTCGTCGTATTCGGGCAGTTGCGTCGTGTCGGGAATCAGCGTCGTGTCCTTCTTCTCGGTGTTGTCCTGTGGAGTGGTTGGGTTGTTTTTCTCGCAAGCCACCAGCGCAGCGGCGATGCAGAGTGTCCAAATCAATTTTTTCATGGTTCTATTGTTTTTTTAGTTGAACTCGATGCGTTTGATGTCGATATTGCCGCTTTCGAGCAGCACAACCACCGAAGTCAAATCTTCGGCAATCGGTTTTTCGCCCGATGTAGCAGCGGTTGGCGCAAAAGCGAACCACGGATAGGCAGCGCGCGTTTGCAGGGCGGTGCAAGGCTCAAAATCGTCGAGCGCAATGGCGATGTCGCCCGAAATGTCGGTCATCATGCGTGTCAGTTTCTGTTTTGCCACAAAATAACGCCCATTTTTGTCGGTCAGCACAAGGCTGATTTTTGCTTCGCTGCTGGTGTTTGCCGTCAGTGTAAGGCTTTGGCTGGCGGTCAGGTCGTGGCGGCACACATCTACTTGTATGCCAGCGTTCTGTTCGTAGCCATCGCCCGCCGACAGGCGTATAGCGTCGGGCAGATAGGCGATGTTGATGCCTTGCCGCCAAATGATTTCGGCATCGTCGGGGGCGTTTTCGGCGTCGAATGTGGTGTGTTTGCCCACAACTGTTTTATAGGTGTTCAGCCCTGTGTAGTTCCAATCGTTAGGCAATCCTGCGCAATCGTCGGGGAAAGTGCGCACTTTTCCGCCCGAAAAAACGGCGATGTTATACTCAAAAATACCCGATTGCAGCGCGCTTTTTTCGATTTTTGTGCGCCATGTTATTGCATCGGTTTTGGTAAATGCTGTGCGCAACGGTTTGCCCCATTTCATGCCGCCAATCAGCACGATAGAATCAATATCGTCGGGCGCAATGGCATGAATTTCGACGGTTTGGTCGGCACTGTTCCAACTTTTGGCGGCAGTGTTGGTTAGGTAAATTTTGTCGCAGTTGGTGGGCAGCGCAAAAGTCTCGAAAAGTCCAAAATGTCCGATTTTATCGAGCGTTTTTGCATCGATTTCGTGGTTCAAAAGCAGATAAACGCCAGGCGTAACAGCAAACGAATCGCACGAAATCTCCGTTTCGCCACGCTCCGACACCAGTCGGCAGCGGTGTGCCATGTCGGGCAGTGCCAGTCGCATGGTGTGCGTGTCGTTTTTGAGCACCGCCACAGTGCGTTGCTCCGAATTGTGAATGCGGAACGGATTGTCTATCAGCATGGCATCGGGATAGACCTCCAAACGCCAACCGCCGTCGCACACTTTGTCGAGAAAATAGGCGCCACTGCCATCGTACTGCACCACAGGCGACGAGCCGTAACCTGCAATTTGCGCCAATTTATCGGCATTTTTTGGCTGTGCATCGGTCGAATTGGAATAGGCAAAAATGGTATCGCAGTTGAGCAGACTCAAATTTTTGTTGTAGTCCACCGAAAAATCTGCAAACACCGAATTGGCAGGAAAATCGCCAAAAGTTGCCCAGCGCGGCAGGTGGCGAAACGCCTCGGCGGCAATGCGGTAACTGATGGCTTTTTGCGGCGTAAAAGCGATGTTCAAATAGTGTGTGTTGTAGTCGGTGTTGATGTGAGCAATGGCAAACGGGTCGTAGGCAAACATCGTCGCCCACTGAAAGCCCGCCTCGCGGAACGAGCGCGCCATGGCAGGATAGATGTAACTGCCAAAAATATCGGCAGCATCGAACTCGTAAACAATGCGCGCCTTGTTGGCAAACCCTTTTTTGTCGGTAAACGGAATGCGGTAATGCTCCACCAGCGGCAGAAAATTCTCGGTGCGCGCGTGTCCGCTCACCAAGCCGCTCGGATACCACTGAAAAGTAACACCGTCGATGTTGGCAGCCAAGTAACTCTCTATCATCGAGGCATTTTCGGCCACATTATACAAAATCGGTTTTCGGCAGCCTGTTTTGCGTATCGCTTTGGCCATGCGGTTCACATAGGCGGTGAGTTCTTTCGCCCGTTTGGGGTCGGTTTGGCTCGGTTCGTTGTTTATCTCCACCGCCACAATGTTCGGGTCGGTGGCGTAGGTGCAGCCTGTGTACGGATTGCGGTGTTGCAGCAGTTGCGTCAGGTAGCGTTCGTGCGCATCGACAGTGGCTTTGTTCCAAGTGGCTTCGTTTTTGGGTGTTTTGTTCGAAAAACCTTGCAACGAACGGTCGTCGGGTTCGGGCCATCCGTTGCCCCAAAAGGCGATGCCCGTGATGAGCGTTTTCACACCGCGTTCAGCAAATTTTGCAATGGTATAATCGAGCAAATCGAGGTGGTCGTTTTCCAATAAATTGCCCATTTCATCGGAGATTTCCACATCCCACACATGCACCCGAAAGGCATTTGCACCGAGGCGCGCCATGTGATACACATCGCGGTCGATGGCGGCTTTTGGCTCGATGCCGAGCCGCTGATGCATACGGTAGCCGTGCGCAAACGGCATACAATAGTTGAATCCGAAAAAGACGCACTCGTTGCCCACCGAATCGCGCAAAACGCCCTGTTTATCGACAGAATAGGGCTGTGCAAAAGTGTTTGCAGCAAACGCCGCCAGCAAAAAGTAGAGCGCAAAGTGTTTCATAATCAAAATTTTGGGCTTGGTTTCTCGTTGCAAAGATATGAAAAAGTTGTAATTTACAACAAAAATTGCACTTTTTTTGTCAAAATGTTTGTCGAAAAACATTTTTTTGTCGTTTTTTTGCATTCTTTCCGAAAAAACTTATTACCTTTGCCAAAAAGATACCACTATGAAAACACTCTCTGGACTCGACACTGCGCGTTTCGAAAAACAGATTGATGGCAAGGCAACAACGCTGGTTGTTCTCACCAACGCCAACGGCTGCGAATTGGCACTGCTCAACTATGGCGCACGCATTGTGTCGCTGCTGATGCCCGACCGCCACGGGCGCATGGTCGATGTGGTTACAGGCCACGACTCTATCGACGACTATTTGACCACCGAAGAACCCTATTTTGGGGCTGTGTGTGGGCGTTATGCCAACCGCATTGCGCATGGGCAGTTTTCGCTCGACGGGCAGCACTACACGCTTGCCTGCAACAACGGACCGAATGCACTGCACGGCGGCATAAAAGGGTTCAATTTTCGAGTGTGGAATGTGGTGCAGCACGACCAAAAAACCGCGGTTTTTTCGTACATTTCGCCCGATGGCGAAGAGGGATACCCTAGCACGCTCACAGTGCAGGTAACCTACACGCTCACCGACGACAATGTGGTGCGCATCGACTACCGCGCCACCACCGACAAACCGACGGTGCTGAACCTGACGAACCACTCCTATTTCAACCTGTCGGGCGAGGGCGATCCTTGCGCCAACGACCACCGTTTGACCATTTTTGCCGATACATTTTTGCGGATTGATGCAACATCGATTCCCTACGGCAAAGCGCAAAAAGTGGCGGAAACACCGATGGATTTTCGCACCCAACACACCGTGGGCGAGCGCATCGATGCCGACGACGAGCAGTTGCGTTTTGGCTGTGGCTACGACCACACATTTGTGCTAAACAAACCTCTCGGCGAATTTGGGCGGTGTGTGGAATGCATTTCGCCAAAAACGGGCATCTGCATGGAGGTCTATTCCACCGAACCGGGCGTGCAGTTCTACTCGTCGAACTGGATGACGGGCAATATGCGTGGCAAACACGACCATCGCTATCCCAAGCGGGCGGCACTCTGCTTCGAAACGCAACATTTCCCCGATAGTCCCAACAAACCCGACTATCCGAGCGTGGTACTCCGCCCCGATGCGGTTTTTGAAAGCAAAACAGAATTCAGATTTTCAGTAAAAGATTAACCTTAAAATCAGACACTTATGGAAGTAGATTTTGTAAGAAGCCGTTTCATCAAACATTTCGACGGCACAACGGGCAGCGTTTATGCCTCGCCTGGACGCATCAACCTCATCGGCGAACATACCGATTATAACGGCGGTTTTGTGTTCCCCGGCGCAGTAGACAAAGGCATGATGGCCGAAATCAAACTGAATGGCACAAACAAGGTGCGCGCCTACTCTATCGACCTGAAAGACTATGTAGAGTTTGGACTCGAAGAGGCCGATGCGCCACGCACCAGTTGGGCGCGCTACATCTTTGGCGTTTGCCGCGAAATTATCAAGCGTGGCGGAAAAATCGGCGGTTTCAACACCGCTTTTGCGGGCGATGTGCCGCTCGGAGCGGGCATGTCGTCGTCGGCAGCACTCGAAAGCGTGTTTGCCTACGCTCTCAACGACCTGTTTCAACTCGGATTCGACAAGATGGAACTGGCCAAAATCGGTCAGGCCACCGAGCATAACTATTGCGGCGTGAATTGCGGCATTATGGACCAGTTTGCTTCGGTTTTCGGCAAAAAAGATTGCTTGATTCGCCTCGATTGCCGCTCGATGGAGTACCGCTACTTCCCATTCAAACTCGATGGTTATCGTTTGGTTTTGGTCGATTCGGTGGTAAAACACGAACTCTCTGGCTCGCCCTACAACGACCGTCGCCGCTCGTGCGAAAATGTGGTGGCTGCCCTACGCCAAAAATTCCCCGATAAAACCGTGGAAACGCTGCGCGATGCCGACTGGGAGATGCTCGATGCGGTGAAAGCCGATGTGAGTGCCGAAGATGTGAAACGCGCCACCTTTGTGTTGGGCGAAAAAGACCGCGTGTTGGCCGTTTGCGATGCGCTCGAGCGTGGCGACTACGAAACTGTGGGTCAGAAAATGTACGAAACGCACCACGGTCTGAGCCACGACTACGAGGTGTCGTGCGAAGAACTCGATTTTCTGAACGATATTGCCAAGGCAAACGGCGTTACTGGCAGTCGCATTATGGGCGGTGGTTTTGGCGGTTGCACCATCAATTTGGTGAAAAACGACCTCTACGACCACTTTATAGCCGAAGCGAAAGCCCAATATCGCGCCAAATATGGCAAAGAACCGAAAATCTACGATGTAATCATCGGCGACGGCTCGCGCAAAATTTGCTAAAAACCGCCATTTAATCGGGAAAAATAGCAATCCGCCGACTCCTTTTTGGGGTGGCGGATTTTTTTTGCAGTGTGCTTGTTTTTTAGGCGTGAGCGTTGTTCAACTCCTCTTCCAACAATTCGTAGTTATAATCGGCACTTTGGAAGTACAGTCCCGTTTCTGGATCGTTTATTTTGGCATACAACTGCGAATTATAGAGCATATCGAGCGCATCTTGTATGTTTGCGCTCCGTCGCTCCATAATAATTTTCAGCAATTCGGCCAAAAGATTATCGGTCAAAAAAGTTTGTTCTTTTGTCATAGCCGTTTCAAATAGGTCAGTGAGCGTTCGGTGCCAAAATAATACTGATTGTTCAGTTTACGATAGCGCAGCGCATCGATCAACTGCTGCAGCGAAATCAGTTGCATTTCGTACAAATCCAACTGTTGCACGACACCATCATCGGCCACGGGACCAATCACAATGTCGTAGTCGTGATGAAAATCTGTGCGCGATGCGTGGCGGTTGTTCAAGATGAATAACGCCCACTCTTCGCTAACTTTCGGAAATATCTTTATGTTCAACTCCGACGACTTCAAACACGAATCGTCGAACATAAATTCAGAGACAACTTCCTTGCTATCAGCAAATTGGCGTGCTTTTCGTTTGCCCATCTCTACTGCTTGCTGATAGAGCGATGTAAGATAAAACCCCCTCCCGAAATCTTTGTTTATGCGGCCGAGCGACAAATCGATTTGATCAATTTTTATGTTCGAGCCGTGATAAAGTTTAATCATATCGCAATTTTCCTCCATGAATTTGGCAAACACGACTGAGATCTTCCACTGCATCGTCGAACGAGAGTGTATGTTCGGCCTCGTAGCACTCGTCCAAAAAAGTAATGCCAGCATATTGTTTCAGATAGCGATAGGCCTGCTGTCCGCTCAAGGCATAATGCTCCGCAAATTTGCGAATAGCCATAACGATATATGCTGTTTTGTTTTTCATTTTTTGAAAGGAGTTTACAGCCACAAAGTTACAAAAACTTTTCAAATAGAGAAATTCAGCACAAAAAGAACGAAAACTGCATCGGCGACGGCTCGCGCAAAATTTGCTAAAAACCGCCATTTAATCGGGAAAAATTAGTGGTTCAGTGCTTTGCGTTGAGCCACTTTTTGTGTCGCATTTTTTTTGTAAATTTGCAGAATAAATTTGCCGCTAATTCAAAATTAGAAACGACAGAAACACATTTGTAATGTCAACACTCGACATCATATTGCTTATTCCGCTGGCGTATGGTTTGATTCGCGGATTTTTTCGGGGCTTTTTCAAGGAGGTGGCTTCGTTGGTCGGCATATTTTTCGGCATTTTTGTGGCCAAATGGTTAGGGTTGGGTTTTGCAGAATTTTTGCAAGCAGAATTCGAGTGGTCGCCGCAAGTGGCGCAACCAGTGGCCTATATGGTGCTGTTTTTGTTGGTGGCCATTGCGCTGAATGTGGTGGCGTGGCTGTTGGCCAAAGTGCTGTCGGCGGCAAATCTGGGTTGGGTCAATAAGTTGGCGGGCGGCTTGTTTGGTTTGCTCAAATTTGCCCTTGTGCTGAGTTTGCTGCTCAACTGTTTTGTGCGCATCAACAATGTTACGCATTGGACCGACGAAAAATCGCTGGAAAAATCGGCACTTTACAAGCCTGTGAAAGCCATTGTACCGACAATTTTGCCCACTGTGCAGCAACTTTTTTTCGATACTGATGAATGAATTTCTGAAATACGATTACAGGCGTGTGCCGTCGCCATGCTATGTGGTCGAGGAGGAACTTTTGCGGCGCAATCTGTCGCTGATTCGGTCGGTGGCCGAGCGTGCCGATGTCGCTATTATTTTGGCGTTCAAGGCGTTTGCGCTTTGGCGCACATTCCCCATTTTTCGCGAATATATCGCCTCTACCACAGCCAGTTCGTTGAGCGAGGCGCGGTTGGCATGCGAGCGGTTTGGCAGCAAGGCGCACACCTATGCGCCCGTCTATACCGCCGCCGAACTGCCGCAAATTGTGGCGTGTAGCAGCCACATCACATTCAATTCGCTGGCGCAGTTTGCACGCTTTGCGCCCACGGCTATGGCGCAGGGCGTTTCGTGCGGTTTGCGCATCAATCCCGAGTTTTCCGATGTTGCTACCGACCTCTACAACCCTTGTGCGCCAGGTTCGCGCTTGGGCGTAACGGCCGATGCGCTGGGCGATAGTCTGCCCGACGGACTCGAAGGGTTGCATTTTCACACACTGTGCGAATCGAGTTCGTACGATTTGGAGCGCACTTTGGCTGTAGTCGAGGCGAAATTTGGCCGATTTCTTGGGCAGATAAAGTGGCTCAACATGGGCGGTGGCCACCTGATGACGCGCGCCGATTACGATGTGGAACACCTGATAAGTGTGTTGCGCCATTTTCGGCAGAAATATCCGCATTTGCGCCTTATTCTCGAGCCTGGGAGCGCATTTGCGTGGCGCACAGGCGTGCTTGTTTCGACGGTGCAAGATGTGGTCGAAAATCACGGCATTCGCACGGCTATGCTCGATGTGTCGTTTGCCTGCCACATGCCCGACTGCCTCGAAATGCCCTACAAACCTGCCATTGTGGGTGCCACCGACGAAGTGGCAGGCAAGCCCACCTACCGCATGGGTGGCAATTCGTGTTTGAGCGGCGATTTTTGCGGTTCGTGGAGTTTCGACCGCGCACTGCGTGTGGGCGACCGCATTGTGTTCGAGGATATGATTCACTACACCACGGTGAAAACCACCATGTTTAACGGCATTTCGCATCCGAGCATCGTTCTACGCCGCCTCGACGGCACGCTCGAGACCTTGCGCCAGTTCACTCCCGACGACTATTTCGCCCGAATGGATT
>CAVGYO010000030.1:0-15239 GCA_963633255.1 Erysipelotrichaceae bacterium | reverse complement strand
TACATCAAGTACCCAGACCGTTTTTGCGGGGATTGTTATCTGGTTTTCGAGCCGAAGGTCGCTGTTTTCGGTTACATTGTGGGCGGTGCGACCGATAATTTGCATCTCGTTGTAGCGCGCCAAATCGATGGTTTTGTCGGTGTCGTTGTTGTTCACCACCACCATCACGCAGGCGTTGCTGTCGTAGCGGAAGTAGGTGTAGATGCCATCGTGCGGCAAAAACTGTTTCATCACGCCGTCGTGCAGGGCAGAGCAGCCCTTGCGGAATGTGAGTAGCGTTTTGGTGTAGTTGTAGATGTCGTTTTCGAGTGGCGTGCGCTGTGCTGGGTCGAATGCGCTGTGTGTGTCGTCGGACCAACCGCCGGGGAATGTGTGGCGCGCCTCTTCGTAAGTGCCAGCGTTGCCCTCAATCATCACCTCGTCGCCGTAGTAGAGTTGCGGATAGCCGCGTATGGTCGAAATCACCGCCAAACCCATTTTGTAGATTTTCGGGTCGCGCCCAACCAAGGCTGCATAACGATCCATGTCGTGATTGTCCAACATGTTCATTATCAGGTTTTTGTTGGGATAGACAAGATCCTGCGCAAAGTGGTTGTAGAAGCGAACCAGCCCTGTGTTCCACGCCTCTTTTTCGAGAAACGACCATTCAAAAACATCTTTCAGTGTGAAATCCATCACGCTTTGCAGACCGCTGTCGAAACCGTTTTTGTTTTTCGCTCCAGTCTGATAAAAAGCCGTTTGCGACGGACTTTTCACCCAACATTCGCCCACAAAATTCATGTTCGGATACTCCTCGTTCAGCGCATTCATCAGGCGTGCTGCCACAAAAATGTCGTTGTATGGATAGGTGTCGACGCGCAAACCGTCGATGCCAGCGTACTCAATCCAATAGACATACACTTGGCGCAGATAGTCGAACAGCAGCGGATTCGACAGGTCGAGGTCGGGCATATTGGTGTCGAACCAGCCTTTTTCGAGCATTGTCAGGTCGTAGTCGCTTGGGGTGTCGTTTGTCCAAATCGACACATTGTAGTTGGTACGCGTAAAAGTCGGCCACTGGTGCAGCCAAGTGGTGTCGGGCAGGTCGTCCATCCACCAATGCGTGCGGCCGCAGTGGTTTGGCACAATGTCTTTGATGAGTTTCAATCCGCGTTTGTGGCACTCGTCGGCCAAGCGTTTATAATCTTCGTTGGTTCCCAAGCGTGGGTCGATGCGGTAGTAGTCCGAAATGGCGTAGTGATGATACGAAAACGCTGTGTCGTTGTCCGACAGCACGGGCGTAGGCCACACAGCAGTAAATCCGCAGTCGGCAATGTGGTCCAAGTGGTCGATAATGCCCTGAATGTCGCCGCCCTGCCGTTGATACAGATTGCCGCGCACCACGCCTTGATTGCAGCCCGCCACATTGTCGTTGCTGGGGTCGCCGTTGGCAAAACGGTCGGGCATAAGCAGGTACCACGCATCCGCCGACGAAAAACTCGACCGCTCGGCCGAACCTTCGGCGCGCGCTTGCAGTACATAGTTCACCGTTTGCGTTTTCTTACCTTTTTTGATAATCAGTTGGTAGTTGCCCGCTGGCACATTTTTTGTATCGATATAGACAAAGAGGTAGTTTGGGTTGCTGCTCTTTTCGATGCGTGCAATGGGCAGCGCATTGTCTTTTGTCGATATTTGCGCCGAGGCAATGTCGGTGCCGTGGAGCATCAGTTGCAGTTCGGAGTGCGCCATACCAGCCCACCAAGTGTGCGGTTCGAGGTGGTCGGTCAGTTGGGCGTTTTTGGCGGCGGCTGTCAGCACCAAGCAGAGCGACAAACCCAAGAATGCGAGTTTTTTCATAGTCGTTTTGGTTTTAGAGTTAGTGCGAATGGTATATATTTTGCAACGAAAACAACGCTATTCGCATAAATATCCGTTATTTTGATTGTGGCATCACAATACTCAGTATGATGTAGAGCAGCAGTCCCGGAAAGCCTGCCGAAAAGAGCGACAAGCAGAGATAGATGATGCGTACCAAGGTGATGTCCCAGCCGAGATATTCGGCAATGCCAGCGCACACGCCGCCTACCATTTTGTTTTTCGATTTAGTCAGTTTTTTGTCCATTGTTTTTTTTGAGCATTTATTTTCCGACAATGATTTTCTGCACCGCTCCATCGCTGTTGCGCACAAGGTAGCAGCCCGCAGCGAATGTGCCTAAACAGCCTTCTGTGCCGATAGTGGTGCGCGCCAATCGTTTGCCCGAGAGCGCAAACACTTCGACTGCGCCAGCGTGTGGTTGGCTGATGTGTATCTGCCCGTTTTCTGCCCAAACGACTGCCGCCTGTTCGCCGCGGAACAAGTCGGTGGTGGGCGATGGCACACGAAACAGACCTGCGCCACGCTTCAAAGTCGATATGCGAATGATAACATCGGTGGTTGTGCCGTTGTTGATGTAGGCGTAGTTGGTGTGTTCGCCGTTGTTGCCGCGCGTGATGTCGTATTTCACTATGCCGTTGAACGAATCGTCGTCGGAATCGGAGATGTAGAGTGCGGTGAGCGAATCTTTGTCGTTCAGTGCGCAGCCCCACACCGTGAGTGCGTGTCCAGGAATGCTGATGCCGACTGCGCTTTCGTTGCGTAGTGCTTCGAGCAGTTGCGTTTGGAACATAGCGAAATAGTCCGTCGTGTCGTATTTGTCGAAATTGTAGTCGTACACGCCAACCAAATTTTTCAACGCTGTGCTTGTGGGCGAGCCATCGGCTGTTTGCATGCGGTGTTCCAAATAGCCACCGCGTGTGGCATACGAAGGCGCGCCAGTGAGCGGCGCAACTTCGTCGAGCATTGCCATACCAAGCGCATCGCCAACAAAATACCAGTAGATGCCGCTGGCAGTTTTGCCGCCTTGGTTCACAAAGTTGGCACAGAAATCGTCGAAAATGCGGTTGGTATGCTCCTTGCCGCCACGCAGGTAGTTGCCCACATCGGACCAGCCGTGCGGAATGTTTTCCATATCGCTGATGTACGCTTTGTTTTGGTCGATCCACCACTGCAACATATTGCTGGCGGCCGTTGCCCAGCAGAGGCGGTTGTCGCCATAGTACAGGCTGCGTTTGTTCACATCGTACCAACCATACTGCGTGAAATAGGTTGTCTGATTGAATTTACTGGTGTAGACGGCTGGCACGGTGGGCGCAAGGTTTGTGCGGTTGCCTTTGCCATCGTCGGTTTTCCAGTGCGAGTTTTCTACGGTTACGCCATAAACCCACATATCGGCGGCGTAAATGCCCATGCTTGCAAGCAGCAGTGGGACGATAAAAACGATCTTCTTCATAATGTTTTTGGGGTTAGAATGATTGAAAATTTGCGTTTTGATAATCTATTTTGTCTTCGATTTTTTAGAAATTTTGTTGGTTGCTGCCCTAACGATTAAACAATCTCATATATTCGTCGAAACAGTATAGTTTGTTGCGTTTGTAGTTGTTCAACTGCTTCAATATGCCGTTTTCTTCCATGGCTTCAATCAAATTATATGCCGATACAAGCGATATTTGCAGCGTGTTTGCCACATCTTGCGCATTGACTATGGGATTGGAGTAGAGCGTGTCTAAAAGTATGCGCGCATTGGCGGCTCTTTTTCCCATTTTCTGCATATATTCGCCTTCGCATTTTTGGCGCAATAACATGATATCCTGCAAACATTGTGTGGCGTTTTTGCACGATTGTGCAACGGCTTCGAGAAAAAATTTAATCCACTGCTCCAAATCGTTGTTTTCTCGCGCTATGGTTAAGTTGCTATAATACAGCGACTTATGTTTTTCGAAAAAATCGGACAAATACAATATCGGCTTATCGATAATGCCGTTGGCGATGAAATAGAGCGTGATAATCAGTCGTCCTATGCGTCCGTTTCCGTCTAAAAATGGGTGTATCGTTTCGAATTGGTAATGCGCTATTGCTATTTTTATCAAGTGTGGTATTTGCAGACTATCGTTATGCAAAAAGTTTTCCCAATCGCTCATCAAGCGTCCCACTTCGGTGGCTGGCGGTGGCACAAAAGCCGCATCGTTTATCGAAGCACCGCCAATCCAATTTTGCGAAGTCCGAAATTCTCCCGGCGATTTATGCTCGCCTCGCACATGCTGCAAAAGTATTTTGTGTGTGTTTTTCAGCAATCGCGACGACAACGGAAGGCACTGCAACGCATCGATGGCACTGTTCATCGCATTTATGTAGTTCTCGACCTCTTGCTTGTCGTTTCTTCGCTCTGGCGCAACAATCTCTTTCGAGATAAACAGGTCGGCAATGTTGGTTTGTGTCCCTTCGATGCGGCTGCTTTGTGTCGCCTCTTTGGCAATATGCATTTTGATAAAGCGACCGATATCAGGAACAAAATGAGAAAAACTGTTCAATGATCCCAGCGCAAGCGTCGCTTTTTCGAGCATCACGCTTATTTGAGGATTCGACCAAATAAACAGATGGTTTATCTCGTTTGGGATAAAACTTTTGTACCCAGTGGTTTGATATTGATAAACTCCCGACTTGAAATTTTTAATGTCCATAGCGACCAAAGGGTTTTTATTAAACTTTCGACAGTACAAAGTTAAAAATAAAATTTTATATTTCAAATAAATGCCATTAAAATTAAATAATGTCATTTTTATTTAACTTTGAAACCTGCTTGCGAGAGGCTCGACTATTTCTATTTTACCCCACTTGACAGCCGTTTTTCACTGGTTTACTGGGCTGAACAAGCACCAATTTTCCATCGGCATCGACGACCGAGAGTATCATGCCTTGGCTCTCGACGCCTTTGAGCGTGCGTGGCGGAAAATTGGCAATGAAGCAGACCTGCATGCCGACCAGTTTTTCGGGTTCGGGGTAACTCTGTGCAATGCCCGACACGATGGTGCGACCGCCCATGCCGTCGTCTATTTTGAACTGCAACAGTTTGTCGGCTTTCGGCACTTTTTGGCACTCAAGCACAGTGCCCACGCGAATGTCGGCTTTGTCGAACTCGTCGATGTTGGTGTTGGCTTTGATGTCGGCGGGCTTCCATGCGTTCAGTTGGTTCTGTTTTTTGCTCTCGGCCAATTTTTGCAGTTGCGCTTCGATGGCGGCATCGTCTATTTTTTCGAACAGCAGTTCCACGGTACCGAGCGTGGCGCCTGTTTGCAGCAGGTCGGTGCGCCCCAAATCGCTCCAGCGGCAAGCGGTCATATTCAGCATTTGGCGCAATTTTTTGCTCGAGAATGGCAAAAACGGCTCAAAAGCGATGGTCAAGTTGGCGGCAATTTGCAACCCGATGTGTAAGATGGTGGCGGTGCGCTGCATATCGGTTTTGGCCAATTTCCACGGTTCGGTGTCGGCCAAGTATTTGTTGCCGATGCGGGCAAGGTTCATCGCCTCTTTTTGTGCGTCGCGGAATTTGAAAGCGTCGAGCAGTTGCTCCACACGCTCTTTGGTGGCGGTCAGTTCGTGCAGTGTTTCGCGGTCGTAGTCGGTGAGTGTGCCGAGAGCAGGCACGCAACCGTCGAAGTATTTCTGGGTCAGCACCAAGGCGCGGTTCACAAAATTGCCGTAGATAGCCACCAGTTCGCTGTTGTTGCGTGTCTGAAAATCGCGCCAAGTGAAGTCGTTGTCCTTGGTTTCGGGCGCATTGGCGGTGAGCACATAGCGCAGCACATCTTGTTTTCCGGGGAAATCGACCAGATATTCGTTGAGCCAAACCGCCCAGTTGCGCGAGGTCGAAATTTTGTCGCCTTCGAGGTTCATAAACTCGTTGCTCGGCACATTGTCGGGCAGAATGTAACTGCCTTCGGCTTTGAGCATGGCGGGGAACACAATGCAGTGGAACACGATATTATCTTTGCCGATAAAGTGAATGAGGCGCGTTTCGGGGTCTTTCCACCATGTCTCCCAGCGGCCGTGTTCGGGGTGTGCGTCGCACAACTCTTTGGTGTTGCTGATGTAGCCGATGGGCGCATCGAACCAGACATAAAGCACTTTGCCTTCGGCGTTGGGAATTGGCAGCGGAATGCCCCAATCGAGGTCGCGGCTCACGGCGCGCGGTTGCAGCCCAAGGTCGAGCCAACTTTTGCACTGACCGTAGACATTTGGCCGCCACTCTTTGTGCTGTTCCAAAATCCACTGGCGCAGCCACGCTTCGTGCTTGTCGAGCGGCAAGTACCAATGTTTTGTGGTGCGCATCACAGGTTTGCTGCCGCTGATGGCCGATTTCGGGTTTATCAGTTCGGTAGGCGCAAGCGATGTGCCGCATTTTTCGCACTGATCGCCGTAGGCACCTTGCGCGTGGCAGTGCGGACATTCGCCCGTGATGTAGCGGTCGGCCAAAAATTGGTGCGCCTCCTCGTCGTAGTACTGCTCCGAGGTTTTTTCGATAAATTCGCCCTTGTCGTAGAGCGTTTTGAAAAAGTCCGATGCCATTTTGGCGTGTGTGTCCGATGTGGTGCGCGAATAGATATCGAAAGCGATACCAAACTCTTCGAACGACTCTTTTATCAGTTTGTGGTAGCGATCGACCACATCTTGCGGTGTGATGCCCTCTTTTTTGGCGCGTATGGTGATAGGCACGCCGTGTTCGTCGCTGCCGCCGATAAATAGCACCTCTTCGCCCTTCAGGCGCAGGTAGCGCGCGTAGATGTCGGCAGGAATGTAAACGCCCGCCAAATGTCCGATATGCACAGGGCCGTTGGCGTAGGGCAAGGCCGATGTGATGAGTGTCCGTTTGAACTGTTTCATACTATTTTCGTTTTTTTTCTGATTTCATCAAAATGCAAAGTTAATTATTTTTGTGCGAACTACAAAAATACCTACACCACAAACCAATGAAGAATTAAGAATTAAGAATTTTTCGGTAACCACAGCCAACTGCGCTCCCACAAAACCAGAGACGCAGCGCACTATCGCTTGCGGAGCAGTAGCACTACAAGGCCGAGAACGACGAGCGGCAGGCTGAGCCATTGCCCCATGTCGAGGGTCATGGCGCGCTCGAAGGGCGATTGCACCTCTTTCAGAAACTCGATGGCGAAGCGGAAAATGCCGACCAAAAGCAGCACTACACCGAGAAAAAAGCCTTCTGGTTTGGCACTTTTGGCACGCCAAACAGCCAATGCAATAAATAGCGCAAGATAAAACGCTGCCTCGTAGAGTTGTGCTGGGTGGCGTGGCACAGCGTCGTAGAGCGGAAAGACGAACGCCCACGGCACATCGGTGGGTGCGCCTACAATCTCCGAATTGCACAGATTTCCCAACCTGATGAATGTGCCAGCCAGCATAGTGGCGATGGCCAAAATGTCGGCGATCGGCCAAAAATGCACCTTGTAGCGCCTACAAAAGAGCCACAGCGCCACCGCCACGCCAGCCGCCCCGCCGTGGCTCGCCAAACCGTGGTAGCCCGAAAACTCCCAACTGCCGTCGGGTTGCACGGTGATGGGCAGCAGCACTTCCAACGGGTGCGCCCAGTAGTATTGCGGTTCGTAGAAAAGACAGTGCGCCAGTCGCGCGCCCACAAAAATGCCCACAAACAGATAGATTAGCAGCGATTCGAACTGACTTTGCGTGTGGCTGAGTTTTTTGAAATTGACATAGAGATACCAGCCCGCCAAAAATAGTCCGACTGCAAAAAGCACGCCGTACCAGCGGAATGTGATGCCAAACGCTTCGCCAATTTCGGGCGAGAGCAGCCAAACGATATGGAGCGAGTGGGTTACCATTTTATATTGTATTGCGATGGAATGTTGTCGATGAGCGCAAAAAGTGCGTCGCGTGTTTCGGCTTGCAGCAGTGCGATGCGCGTCGGGCGAAAGTAGTCGATGCCTTTGAACAGCGGCGTGGCGGCCAGATGTCGGCGACTATGCACAATGCCGCTGTGTTCGTTGCCCGTCCAAGCAATGCTGCGGTCGATATACTCTTTGACGATGGCGGCCTGTTCGGCGTAGGTTTTGCGTGGCAGCGATTCGCCCGTATCGAGAAAGTGGCGCATCTCTTCGAAAATCCACGGTTGCCCGATAGCGCCGCGCCCCACCATCACCGCATCGACGCCGTAGCGGTCGAACGCCAAGCGCGCCTGTTCCGCCGTGGTGATATCGCCATTGCCAACGATGGGAATGTGCATGCGTGGGTTGTTTTTCACCGCCCCGATGAGCGTCCAATCGGCTTCGCCTTTGTACATCTGTGCGCGTGTGCGACCGTGAATGGCCAACGCCCGAATGCCGCAGTCCTGCAACGCTTCGGCCAAATCGACGATGATTTTGGAACTGTCGTCCCAGCCGAGGCGCGTTTTCACAGTTACTGGCACACGCACCGCCTTGACCACCTCGCGCGTGATTTCGAGCAGTTTTGGTACATCGCGCAGCATACCCGACCCCGCACCTTTGCCCGCCACTTTTTTCACAGGGCAACCGAAATTCAAGTCCAAAATATCGGGCTGGGCTTGCTCCACAATTTTTGCCGCTTCGACCATCGTGGCGGTGTCGCGCCCGTAGATTTGTATGGCCACAGGGCGTTCTTCGGGCAGAATGGTCAGTTTCTGTTCGGTGCTTTTCACGCTGCGTACCAGTGCATCGGCACTCACAAACTCGGTATAGACCAAATCGGCACCAAACCGCTTGCACAGCAGGCGAAATGCAGGGTCGGTAACATCTTCCATCGGCGCAAGAAAGAGCGGCCACTGGCGAAATTCTATGTCGGCTATCTTCACGGCGGTTGTACAACGATTTGTGTTGCAAAAGTATAAAAAAATCGTGAGAAAATTGCAAATCCGTTGTGTGAAATAAATAAAAAAAGTATTTTTGCAAATTGAAATTTTCGGGTAAAAAATGCCTGTTTTACGCAATTTTCTAAAAAATTTCTCATAGATGGAAACAATCAAACTGAAAAAAGGGCTGGATATCGCCATTGCGGGGCGTGCCGAGTGCCGCATCGTATCGATGACGCAGCCCGAAGTCGTGGCGGTTGTCCCCGACGACTACCACGGTTTCACGCCCAAGGTTGCCGTCAAAGAGGGCGACTCCGTGAAAGTCGGCACCACGCTGCTGTTCGACAAACGCCATCAGGGCATCAAAATCGTTTCGCCCGTGAGCGGACAGGTGGTCGAGGTGGCGCGTGGCGACAAGCGCAAACTGCTCTATGTGGCCATTAAGCGCGATGGCAAGCAAACTTGCGAAACGCTCGACAAAATCGACCTGAACGCGCCGCGCGAGCAGGTACTCGAGGCGGTGTTGAACGCTGGTTTCGGCGCGCTCATTCGTCAGCGTCCGTACGATGTGGTGGCCAATCCCGAAGTGCTGCCAAAAGCCATTTTTGTGTCGGCTTTCGACTCTGCACCGCTTGCCCCCGACTACAATTTTGTGCTGAAAGGGCGCGCTGCCGATGTGCAGGCTGGCTTGTCGGTGTTGGCAAAACTGACCGACGGCAAAGTTTATTACTCCGTTTCGCCCGAAACAGCGGTCGATCTCCGCGCCATGAAAGGCGTTGAAGTTACCGAATTTGTGGGCGCGCACCCCGCTGGCAATGTGGGCGTGCAGATAAACCATCTGAATCCCGTAAACAAAGGCGAAGTCGTTTGGACAATGAATGTGCAAGATGTGGCTATGCTTGGTCATTTTGCAACCACTGGCACACTCGACTTGGAGCGCACCATAGCGGTGGCTGGTCCCGAAGTTATCGAACCCGCCTATGTGCGTACATACGCTGGTGTGAGCATTGCCGCCATTGTCGATTGCAACTTGAGCCACGGCATCGCTGTGCGTGTGGTGAATGGCAATCTGCTCACTGGCACCAAAGCCAACGAAGGCGCAGTGTTGAGTCCGTTTGCTGGCGTTGTGTCGGCCATTGCCGAAGGCGACCACGCCGACGAGGCTTTCGGTTGGATAATGCCGCGTTTCTCGAAATTCAGCAACAATGCGCTCTATCTGACCAAATTGCTGCAAAAAATCTGCCCGAAAAAGACTTTCGACTACGACGCGCGCCTGCTTGGCGGTCGCCGTGCGTTCATTGTCAGTGGCGAGATGGAAAAGGTGCTGCCCATGGACATCATGCCCGAGCAACTGGTGAAAGCCATGATTGCGCGCAACCTCGACAAGATGGAGCAACTTGGTGCATACGAAATTGCCCCCGAGGATTTGGCACTGTGCGAATTTGTCTGCACATCGAAAATCGAAATCCAACGCATCGTGCGCGAGGCTTTGGACTACATGAGAAAAGAACTTGAGTAAAACTTATTTCTGACAGAATATGAAATTCATCAAAAAAACTCTTGACAAGATGGCACCGACCTTTTCGAAGGGCGGAAAACTGTCGGCGTTCCACTCGCTGTTCGATGCGATGGAGACATTTTTCTGCGTTCCGAACGAAACGGCCAAAAACGGCGTACACATTCACGATGCCATCGATTCGAAGCGCACGATGTTTACTGTAGTCATCGCGCTGCTGCCCGCCATGCTGTTTGGTATGTGGAATGTGGGTTATCAGCATTTTCTTGCCATCGGCGTAGAGGCTGGATTTTGGGAGCAATTTGCTTTCGGTCTGCTGGCGCTGCTGCCCATTATTCTGGTTTCGTATATCGTAGGTTTGGGCATCGAAGTGGCTGTGGCACAAATCAAAAAAGAGGAGGTGGCCGAAGGATTTTTCGTTACAGGCTTCCTCATTCCGCTCATTGTGCCAATCGACACGCCACTTTGGATGATTGCCATCGCTACGGCGTTTGCAGTTATTTTTGCTAAAGAGGTGTTTGGCGGCACGGGCTACAACATATTCAATGTGGCGTTGATAACGCGCGCATTCCTCTTTTTTGCCTATCCTACGGCCATGAGTGGCGACACCGTTTGGGTGCGCACACGCGACGCTTTCTGGTGGGGCGCAGGCAATGCCGTCGATGGTTTTTCGGGCGCAACACCGCTCGGTCAGATTGGCACAGCCACCACATCGACACCCGCATTCACCGACATCATGGGCAATCCCATCGGATTTTGGGACGCATTCATGGGCTGGATTCCCGGCTCGGTAGGCGAAACCTCCACATTGGCCATACTTATCGGTGCGCTCATACTCATCTGCACGGGCGTAGCCAGTTGGAAAATCATTGTGTCGGTATTCGCTGGCGGCGCACTCACGGCGTTGGTATTCAACCTGTGGGGACCCGACACCGCCATTGCGCATCTGCCGTGGTACGAACATCTGGTTTTGGGCGGATTCGCCTTTGGCGCAGTCTTTATGGCTACCGACCCAGTAACTGCCGCGCGCACCGAAACGGGCAAATGGATCTACGGTCTGCTGATTGGTATGATGGCCATCGTCATTCGTGTGCTGAACCCAGGCTACCCCGAAGGCATGATGCTCTCCATTCTGCTGATGAATGTGTTTGGCTGCCTCATCGACTGGTGCGTGGTGCAAGCCAACATCAAAAAACGGTTAAATCGTGTAACATCGAATAAATAAAGGAGAAGCAAACTATGGCAACAAAAAAATATAGATGCAAAGTGTGCGGCTACATTCACGAGGGCGACTCCGCTCCCGAAAAATGCCCCACTTGCCAAGCACCTGCCTCGGAATTTGAACTGATAGACGAGGGCAAACCCGCCAAAAAAGGGCTCAACAAAAACAGCAACGCCTACATTCTCACCTACACCAGTGCGATTGTAATCATTGTGGCACTGCTGCTCTCTATCACTTCGGGTGCGCTCAAGGGCCGCCAAAACGAAAATGTGAAACTCGACACCAAAAAGCAGATTTTGAGTTCGCTGCCCGCTATCGACCTCACACAAGGCGATGCCAACGAAATCTACGCCAAAACCATTGTGGCGTACCAACTGCTCGATGCCGACGGCAAAGTGGCAAAAGAGTTGCGCCCTGTGGAAGATTTCGATGTGAAAGCCGCCGAAGGACAACTGCCGCTCTATGTGGCCAATGTCGATGGCGCTACCAAGTACATCATTCCGATGAACGGCGCAGGACTTTGGGGCGCAATTTGGGGTTACATTGCCCTGAACGACGATAAAAACACGGTTTATGGCGTATTTTTCTCGCACGCAAGCGAAACGCCAGGACTCGGTGCAAACATCGCCACGCCAAAATTCCAAAGCCAATTCGAAGGCAAACATATCAAAAACAACGGTCAATTTGTGTCGATAGCCGTGATGAAGGCTGGGCAAAAAGCCGACAATCAGGAACAAGTCGATGCACTTTCGGGCGGCACCATCACCTCGAAAGGCGTAGAAACGATGCTGAAAAACAGCATTGGTGCCTACACCGCATTTCTGAATGCCACCGATAACGAAGAACAAGGAGGAGAAGAATTATGAAAAACGAAAAATTGATGAATACGCTGCTCGGCCCGTTGAACAAAAACAACCCGATAGCCGTGCAGGTTCTGGGCATCTGTTCGGCGTTGGCTGTAACGGTCGAACTGAAACCCGCCATCGTCATGGGCTTGTCGGTTACCATTATCGTTGCCCTGTCGAACATCGTCATCTCGCTCATTCGCAACACCATTCCCAGCAGCGTGCGCATTATTGTGCAACTGGTTGTGGTGGCCGCATTGGTAACTGTGGTGAGCGAATTTCTGAAAGCCTATGTTTACGATGTGAGCGTGCAGTTGTCGGTCTATATCGGACTCATCATCACCAACTGCATACTGATGGGACGCCTCGAGGCCTTTGCCATGAGCAACAAACCGTGGGAGTCGTTCCTCGACGGCATCGGCAACGGCGTGGGCTACGCTGGCATTCTGATTGTAGTGGCTTTCTTCCGCGAACTGCTGGGCTCTGGCACGCTATTTGGCTACCAAGTGATCCCGCAAAGTTGGTTCGAAGCAGGCTATGTAAACAATGGCCTGATGATGATGCCTTCGATGGCGTTGATACTTGTGGCCTGCGTCATCTGGATACACCGCGCAGTAAACAAAGAGTTACAAGAAAAATAAGGAACTGAGATATGGAACACGCTTTAAGTCTTTTTGTTCGGTCCATTTTTGTGGACAATATGATTTTCGCCTACTTCCTTGGTATGTGTTCGTACCTTGCGGTGTCGAAAAATGTCAAAACATCGCTCGGATTGGGCGTGGCGGTTACATTTGTGCTGCTCATCACGCTGCCAGTCAATTACCTGCTCGAACGCTATGTGTTGAGTGCTGGTGCGCTGGCTTGGCTGGGCGATAGTTTTGCTACGCTCGATTTGAGTTACTTGAGTTTCATCTTGTTCATCGCCGTCATTGCGGCCATCACGCAGTTGGTCGAAATGGTGGTCGAAAAGTTCTCGCCATCGCTCTACGCTTCGCTCGGCATATTCCTGCCGCTTATCGCTGTGAACTGCGCTATCATGGGTTGCGCACTCTTTATGCAGCAGCGTGTGGGCATGGAACCAACCGACCCGAAAGCCCTGACCAATATGTGGGATGTGCTGGCTTACGCCATCGGTTCGGGTTTGGGTTGGACGCTCTCGATTGTGGGATTGGCCGCCATTCGCGAAAAAATGGAATACAACGATGTGCCTGCGCCACTGCGTGGTTTGGGCATCACATTCATCACCGTCGGTCTTATGGCCATGGCGTTCCTCTGCTTCAGCGGCTTGAAAATCTAAGGTAAAACTCAACAAAAAAACAACAGATTATGTTACTCGAAATAAATTCAGCGGCAATACTCACCAGCCTCATCGTCTTTTTGGGCGTTATCGTCTTGCTGGTTGTTGTACTGCTCATTGCCAAACGCTACTTGGTGGCATCGGGCAATGTCAAAATCAATATGAATGGCGACAAAGATGTAGAGGTGCCTGTGGGCGGTTCGCTGCTCGGTTCGTTGGCCAATGCTGGCGTATTTCTGCCATCGGCGTGCGGCGGCAAAGGCTCGTGCGGACAGTGCAAATGCCAAGTACTCGAAGGCGGCGGCGAAATTCTGCCTACCGAAACGGTACATTTCTCGCGCAAGCAGGTGAAAGACCACTGGCGGCTCGGTTGCCAAGTGAAGGTAAAAGGCGATATGGCCATAAAAGTGCCTGAATCGGTACTCGGCGTGAAAGAGTGGGAATGCACCGTCATCTCCAACAAAAATGTCGCTACCTTCATCAAAGAGTTCAAAGTGGCACTGCCCAAAGGCGAACACATGGACTTTATTCCTGGCTCGTATGCACAGATCAAAATTCCTGCCTACGACATCAACTACAACGATTTCGACCGCTCGCTCATTGGCGACTTGTATGTGCCAGCGTGGGAGAAATTCGGGCTGTTTGGCTTGAAACAGAAAAACACCGAACCCACCATTCGCGCCTACTCCATGGCCAACTATCCCGACGAGGGCGACATCATCACACTGACGGTGCGCATTGCCACGCCGCCATTCAAACCGAAACCCGAAGTGGGATTCCAAGATGTGCCGTGCGGCATCGCATCGACCTATATCTTCTCGCTCAAACCGGGCGACAAAGTGCTGATGTCGGGGCCTTACGGCGATTTCCACCCCGTGTTCGACAGCAAACGCGAAATGATTTGGGTAGGCGGCGGCGCTGGTATGGCTCCACTGCGCGCACAAATCATGCACATGCTCAAAACACTGAACACACGCGACCGCGAAATGCACTACTTCTACGGTGCGCGCGCCATCGACGAGGTGTTCTTTATGGACGATTTTCTTGCGCTTGAAAAGGAATTCCCCAATTTCCACTTCCACTTGGCGCTCGACCGTCCCGACCCGAAAGCCGACTCGCTGGGCGTGAAATACACACCAGGTTTCATTGCGCCTGTGATGGGCGACACCTATCTGAAACAGCACGACGCTCCCGAAGATGTGGAATACTACCTGTGCGGTCCTCCGATGATGGCCAAAACCGTGCTAGACCTGCTCCACTCGCTCGGCGTCGAAGACGACATGATTCGCTTCGACAACTTCGGATAAGAGAGTCGGAGATTCTGACAAAAGCAGAGCCGTCACAGTGTGGCGGCTCTGCTTTTAATTAAGAATTAAGAATTAAGAATGAATAATGAACAATAATTGTGGCGTTGTTGGTTGCGAATTTTGTCGTCGTGCGGGATTTGCAATCCCGCACGCGCTGTATTATAAGGATTTGTAATCCGTTTTATTGTTCTTTTTTTTCGTTCATTTCTTTTGACGACCAAAAGAAACGAACCAATTTTGCGATTTAGCGAGCGCAAATGAAAACTCGTTTTCGATTTGCCGAGCGTAAGCAAAATCAAGAATTAAAGAAAAGTCGCGGCAGGGGCGCGAGCGTTGCCAAAAATTGGCGGTTTTGGTTT
>CAVGYO010000029.1:0-15276 GCA_963633255.1 Erysipelotrichaceae bacterium | reverse complement strand
TTTATTGCCTTGCTCGTGGCCCCCTTTCCCGTTTCCCCCGAAGGGGGAAAGCCTTTGTTTAATTATGAGTTGTGAATTTAGAATTATGAATTTTTGGCATCCCAAAGTGCCGCAATCTTCAAACAAAAAAGTCTTGCTACTTGCGACTTGCTACTTGCGACTAACATTGTCAATTATCAATTGTCAATTGTCAATTAAAAAGTTATTTGCAGTTGGTTGTGGTTACCGAACAATTCTTAATTATTCATTCTTAATTGTTAATTGGTATTGAACCCCCTCCGTCGCTATCGCTCCTCGTCCCCCTATCTTTCCGCTCCGCTCCAAGCAGAGGGACAGAATCGCACCCAACACCACCGCAATTATTATTCATTATTCATTGTTCATTATTTATTGCCTTGTTCGTGGCCCCCTTTCCCGTTTCCCCCGAAGGGGGAAAAGCACTTTCGCACTTTCACACTAAAAAACTCCTCACTCCTAATTCCTAACTCCTAATTTGTCTTGCTACTTGCTACTAATTGTCATTGCGGCTTTGCCGCATCACTCCTCACTCTATTGAAATTGTTGCAAGAAGCGCACATCGTTTTCGGAGAACATGCGCAGGTCTTTGACGCGGTATTTCAGGTTGGCGATGCGTTCGATGCCCATGCCAAAAGCGTATCCAGTGTAGATTTTCGGGTCGATGCCGCACGCTTCGAGTACATTGGGATCGACCATGCCGCAGCCCAAAATCTCGACCCAGCCCGTGTGTTTGCAGAACGAGCAGCCCTTGCCGCCGCACAGGTCGCACGAGATGTCCATCTCTGCACTCGGTTCGGTGAATGGGAAGAACGACGGGCGCAGACGGATTTGTGTCTCTTCGCCGAACATCTCTTTGGCAAAGTAGAGTAGTGCCTGTTTCAAGTCGGCAAACGACACATTTTTGTCGATGTAAAGCCCCTCCACTTGGTGGAAAAAGCAGTGTGCGCGCGCCGAAATGGCCTCGTTGCGATAGACGCGCCCGGGGCAAAGCACGCGAATGGGCGGCTGTTGCGAAGTCATCACGCGTGTTTGCACGCTCGATGTGTGCGAGCGCAGCAGAATGTCGGTTGGTTTTTGCACGCCAATCTCTTTTTCGACGAAAAATGTGTCTTGCATATCGCGCGCTGGGTGTTCGGGCGCAAAGTTGAGTAGGCCGTACACATGTTTGTCGTCTTCGATTTCGGGGCCTTCGGCCACGGTGAATCCGATGCGCGAGAAGATGTCGATAATCTCCTCTTTGACCAGCGACAGCGGGTGGCGTGTGCCGAGCGCAATGGGGTCGGCCGTGCGCGTGAGGTCGGTCTGTTCGGCTTTTTGGCGGCCTTCGTTCAGCGCGCTTTTCAGTTCGTTGAGTTTCTCTTGCGCCTTGTCGCGCAGTTGGTTGAGCAGTTGGCCAATCTCGCGTTTTTCGTCGTTTGGCACATCGCGAAATTCGTTGAACAGCGCAGGAATTTGCCCTTTTTTGCTGAGATACTGAATGCGCAGGGCTTCCAGTTCGTCCTGCGATTTGGCCGAGAGCGTGTTTATCGTTTCGGCTATCTGTGCAATTTTCTCTTTTAGCATTGTATTTTGTCCTTTTTTTTGTGGCTTTTTTAGCCCATTTTGCTGATTTTTTGCAGCGCCTCTTCGTCGATTATGGTGATGTATCGCCCTTTGAGGCTGATGATGCCTTCGTTGGCAAAACTCGACAGTGTGCGTATGGCGTTGGCTGTGGTCATATTCGAGTAGTTGGCTAGGTCTTCGCGCGACAGGCGGCAGTTGAGCGTGCGGCTGTTGCCGTCGTAGCCGTAGTTGTTGCGCAGCACGATGATCGATTCGGCCAAGCGTCCGCGAATGTGTTTTTGTGTGAGGCTGACAATGCGCGTATCGTCGAGGCAGAGTTCTTTGGCCAGCGTGCGCACAAAGTGAATGGCCAGTTTGTTGTTGGCTTGCACTATCTGTTTCATCACCGACACTGGCACGAGATAGGCTTCGGTGGCTTCGATAGCGGCGGCAGTGGTGGTGTAGGGCACTTGTGCAAATGCGGCGCAGTAGCCAAAATTTTCGGTCTTTTTCACAAAACGGACTATCTGGCTTCGTCCGCCGAGACCATCGCAATAGATTTTGACACAACCGCTGATGATGCAAATCATGTAGTGCGGAATGTCGCCTTCGTGGTAGATGACATCGCCTTTGCGGTAGCGGCGCATGCGTGTGTTTTCGCGCAGATACATACGCTCTTCGGGCGTTATCACTTCCCACATCGGGTTCAGTTGGTCGATGGGCACAATGTTTTTGTCTGTCGTCTGTACCATATTTTCTCCTTCTCCATCGGTGCCAGATTTTTCTGACCGCAGGACTATTGAAAACAATTCGCAAAGGTACTCTTTTTTTTGATACGAATCTATCTTATTCGCAAAAATGTATGTTTTTCAGCATATTTATTTGTTGCAGAATAGCATATTTTTCTGCTATTTTGTTGAAAATCAGAAATAAAACAGCGAAACAGCCTTAAAAATCGTTGTCGGAGCGAAAAATAAACCGCTCGATACACAATAAACGCCACGCCGCCGCCGTTTTATATTGTACGCGTGCGCGTTTGCGCCGTTTTCAAAAGTCGATTTTTATGATAGAATATCTGAACGGAAAGTTGGCCGAACTGACTCCAACCTTGGCCGTAGTTGATGTGAATGGCGTGGGTTATGCGGTGAATATCAGCCTGATAACCTACTCCGAACTGTCGAACGCCACGGCGTGCAAACTCTACATCTACGAGGCCATTCGCGAAGATGCGCACCTGCTTTATGGCTTTTCGACACAGAGCGAACGCGAACTTTTTTTGCAGTTGCTGTCGGTGTCGGGCGTGGGAGCGAGTACGGCGCGCATGATTATGTCGTCGCTTTCGGTCGACGAACTGCAAGCGGCCATCGCCACCGAAAATGTGTCGGTGCTGAAAAATGTGAAAGGCATCGGCTTGAAGACAGCGCAGCGCATTGTGGTCGATTTGCACGACAAAGTGGGCAAGTCGGCAGTGGTGGGCGGCATTCCGTCGATTGCTGGCAGCGATGTGAAAGCCGAGGCCGTGGCGGCACTTGTGATGCTCGGTTTTCAGCAGAGCGCTTCGCAAAAGGCGGTGGACAAACTGGTGAAAGACGACCCGAAACTGACTGTGGAACAACTGATTAAGAAATCGTTGCAACTGCTCTAACGCCTCTTCCGTAGCCCGTGAATCGTTTCTGGAAAATAGCCCTATTTCTGTTTGTCGGCGGCCTTGTAGTGCTGCCGTTTGGCACAATGTTGGCACAGCGCAGCCACCGCTCGCAAGCGGTGGACGACGAACCCGACTACGATGTGCCAGCCGACACGCTGCCGTCGTACACGGTGAAGCCCGCCCAGCAACAGACCTACGACGATTTGTGCCAGCAATATCCCATGGACCTTCAGCCGAGCAATGTGCAAACCTCGGTAGAGTACGACCCAAACACGGGCAACTACATTTTCCATACCAAAGTGGGCGATATGGACATCGCCACGCCCTTTGTGATGTCGGACGGCGAGTACAAAGAGTATACGCAGCGCAGCGCAATGAGCAACTATTTCCGTGCAAAAAATGCTGAAGCACAGTCGAATTTCGAGGATAAATTCAATTTGGCCGATATGAAATTCAGCCTTGGCCCCGCCGAAAAGGTGTTTGGTCCAGGCGGCGTGCAACTCAAAACGCAAGGTTCGGCCGAACTCGTGTTTGGCATTGTAACGAACAAAATCGACAATCCGTCGCTGTCGGAGCGGCTGCGCAAAACCACAAGTTTCGATTTCGACACCAAAATACAACTGAATGTCAATGGTAAGGTGGGTAACAAAATCAACTTTACCATGAACTACAACACCGAGGCGACATTCGACTTCGACCAGCAGATGCTGAAACTCTCGTACGAGGGCAAGGAGGACGAAATTGTGCGCAAGGTAGAGGTGGGCAATGTGAGTATGCCGCTCAACAGTTCGCTCATTCGCGGAAGTTCGGCACTGTTTGGCTTCAAAACCGATTTGCAATTTGGCAAATTGAGCGTGTCGGCGGTGGTGTCGCAGCAAAAATCGTCGAGCCAAAAAGTCAGTTCCAAAGGCGGCTCGCAAAAACGCGAATTTGAGGTTGCCATCGACAAATACGACGAAAACCGCCACTTCTTTCTGTCGCACTATTTTCGCGACACCTACGACCAAAATATGAGCAAATTGCCCTACATCACTTCGGGCGTTACCATCAACCGCATCGAAGTGTGGGTTACAAACAAGCGCGGCAATTTCGACCAAGCGCGCAACATCATCGGTTTCATGGATTTGGCCGAGGGGCAGACAGTGGACAATCCCTACTGGGCGTCGCGCGGGCAGCGTTATCCCGACAACGCCTCGAACACGCTCTACGACGAGATAAAAGCCATCGGCGGCATTCGCGACATACAGCAGTTCAACAGCCTGATGGATGCCAACTATACGGCTCTGGGTATCGAAGGTGGCGAGGATTACGAGAAAATTGAGAGCGCACGCCGCCTCGAATCGTCGGAATATACACTCAACAGCACGCTGGGTTTCATCTCGCTGAAAACGGCTCTGAACGCCGACGAGGTGCTGGCCGTGGCCTACGAATACACGCTTGGCGGCAAAACCTATCAGGTCGGTGAATTTTCGACTGACGGCATCGAAACGCCAAACGCACTCATCGTCAAAATGCTGAAAAGTTCGGCACCGTCGCCATCGAACGCGATGTGGAAACTGATGATGAAAAATGTCTATTACCTCGGCGCAATGGGCATTCAGTCCGAAAATTTTGAACTGAATGTGCAGTACCACAACGACACAACGGGCGCATATCTCAACTACATCACCGAAGGAAATTGCAAAAATCAGTTGCTGCTGAAGGTGATGAACCTCGACCGTTTGGACGCCAAAAAACAGACGCGCCCCGACGGCAAATTCGACTATGTGGAGGGCTACACGGTCAATTCGTCCACTGGTCGCGTTATCTTCCCAGTGGTCGAACCATTTGGCTCGCACTTGCGCAAAGCCATCGGCAACGACGCCATCGCCGAAAAATATGTTTTCCAAGAGTTGTACGATTCGACACTTGTGGTGGCGGCCGAATTTTCGGAGAAGAACAAATTCCGCTTGACGGGCAAATACCAATCGAGTTCGGGCAGCGAGATAAAACTGAATGCGATGAACATTCCGCGCGGCTCGGTGGTGGTAACTGCTGGCGGTGCTACGCTCACCGAAAATGTCGATTACACGGTCGATTATGTGATGGGAACGGTAACGATTCTCAACGAATCGATTTTAGCATCGGGTACTTCGGTCGATGTGTCGCTCGAAAACCAGTCGCTCTTCAATACGCAGCGCAAAACGCTGATTGGCACGCACTTAGAGTATGCCTTCAACGACAATTTCTCGCTGGGCGGCACCGTGATGCACCTGTCGGAAATGCCGCTCGTAACCAAACCCGAAGTGGGCAGCGAGCCAATATCGAACACCATTTGGGGCTTGAACGCCGCCTACCGCGACGAAGCGCCGTGGCTCACCAAAGCCATCGATGCACTGCCGCTGTTGAACGCTACTGCCGCCTCGAACATCTCGTTGAGCGGCGAGTTTGCGCAGATGATTCCACGCCACCGCAAAATCGAAAACAATCCGGGTTACGCCTATTTAGACGATTTTGAATCGACCGAAACGGGCATCGACCTGCGCTATCCGCACTATTGGCACTTGGCCAGCACGCCCTACGACCCAGGTGCAGGCGCACTCTTTCCCGAAGCCGCAAAATCGAACGATATAGAATATGGTGTAAATCGCGCCCTGCTCTCGTGGTTCTCGGTCGATAATAGCGTGTTCAACCAAAACAATTCGACCACGCCAGAGCATATTCGCCGCAATCCCGATTTGCAGTCGAACCACCTGACGCGCGCCGTCAGAGAGCAAGAGATTTTCCCGAACCGCGAAAGCCTGCTCGGGCAGTCGTCGTATATGCCAGTGCTGAACCTGAGTTTCTATCCCGACGAGCGCGGCCCTTACAACCTCGATGCCACGAATTGGAACACCATTACGGGTCGCCTCTTGAATCCCGAAAAACGCTGGGGCGGCATCATGCGCAAGTTGGAAACGAGCGATTTCGAAACGGCCAACATTGAATACATCGAATTTTGGCTGATGGATCCGTTTGTTTACGACACGCTCGGCACATCGAAAGGCGGCAACCTCTATTTCAACTTGGGCGATGTGTCGGAGGATATTCTGAAAGACGGCAAAAAATTCTTCGAAAACGGAATGCCAGCCGATGGCGACCTTTCGCAGTGCGACAGCACCGTGTGGGGCTATGTGCCGCGCAAACAGTCGATGGTGCTGGCGTTCGACAATACATCGGGTTCGCGCCGATTCCAAGATGTGGGCTTCGACGGTCTGCGCAACGAAGACGAGTTCAACTTTCCGACCTACAGATCGTACCTCGAACGCTTGCGTAACACGCTGCCAGCCACTGTGATAGCCGAAATGGAGGCCGACCCATTCTCGCCATTCAACGACCCGTCGGGCGACAATTTCCACCACTATCGCGGCTCGGACTACGACTCGCAGGAACGCTCCATTTTGGATCGTTACAAGCACTACAGCGGCCCCGAAGGCAACTCGCCATCGACCGACGATAGCAGCGAAAGTTACTCGACCTCGGCTACAACCGTGCCCGATGTTGAGGACATCAATCAGGATAACACGCTGAACGAATACGAAAAATACTACCAATACCGCGTAGAATTGACCCCAGCGGCCATGGTGGTCGGCTCCAACTTTATCACCGACAAAGTGGTGGCCAATGTTGAACTCGAAAACGGCAAACGCGAGAGCGTAACTTGGTATCAGTTCAAAATTCCGATTCGCGATTACGAGAAGAAAATCGGCTCCATTCGCGATTTCAAATCGGTGCGCTTCATGCGTATTTTCATGCATGGTTTCTACGAACCGATGTTCTTGCGCTTCGGAACGCTCGAACTGGTGCGCGGCGAATGGCGGCGATACACCAAAACGCTCTACGACCCGACCAATCCGCCCACTACCGAAGGCACGCTCGATGTGTCGGCGGTCAGCATCGAAGAGAACAACAAGAAACAGCCCGTCAATTATGTGTTGCCGCCTGGCGTTACGCGCGAAACCGACCCAAGTCAGCCGCAACTGACCCAGCAAAACGAACAGTCGATGGTGTTGCGCGTGTACGATTTGGCGCCGGGCGATGCACGCGCCATGTACAAAAATCTGTCGATGGATATGCGCCAATACCGCCGCTTGCAGATGTTCACCCACGCCGAAAAGATGCTCGACGACCTTGGCGAACTCGACGATTACGAACTGTCGGTGTTCCTGCGCATGGGTAGCGATGCACAAAACAACTATTACGAGTACGAAATTCCGCTGAAACTCACATCACAAGGCATCTACACGGCTGCCGATGCCGCCAAAGTGTGGCCCGAAGAAAATATGTTCGACTTTGCGTTCGAACTCTTTACCAAACTGAAAAATAGCCGCAATACGCAGAAAAACAACGGCAGCGCAGTGTCGTACACCAAAGCCTATTCGGAGTACGATCCCGACAAACCGCAGAACAAAATTACGGTGATGGGTAACCCGAATTTGGGCGACATACAGACGATTATGATTGGTGTGCGCAACCAAGGGCGTGCCGTCAAAACGGGCGAAATCTGGGTCGATGAGTTGCGCCTGACCGACTACAACGAAGATGGCGGCTGGGCGGTAACAGGTAGCGCATCGGTAGGATTTTCCGACATTGGCAGCGTCAATCTGTCGGTGCGCCACGAAACGGCGGGCTTCGGTGGCATCGAAGAGAGTCTGCTCGAACGCCGCTTGGACGACCTGACCCAACTGAATGTGAGCGGCGCACTCGAATTTGGCCGCTTCTTCCCCGAAAAAGCCAATGTGCGCATTCCGCTCTATGTGTCGTATTCGCTCGAAAATAGCAAACCGCAATACAATCCGCTCGATGGCGATGTGCTGCTCGACGATGCGCTCGACGCACTCGAAACCAAAGCCGAACGCGACTCGCTGAAACGCTTGGTCGAAACAAAAACCACGAACACCAGCGTGAATCTGACCAATGTGAAGGTGGATATTCGCACCGCCGACCGCCCGCGTGTGTACGACCCAGCCAACTTCTCGGCGTCGTATGCCTACACCGAAACGCACGAACTCGACCCCGAAACCGAACGCGATGTAACGCTGCAACACCGTGGCACGATTAGTTATAATTTCACCACCACGCCCAAACCGTGGGAGCCGTTCAAAAATGCAAAAGGCGTGCAGAAACCCGCTTGGCGTGTTATCAAAGATTTCGGCATCAACTACGAACCGAGCGTGCTGGCTTTCTCCACCACGATGAACCGCCTCTACAGCGAACGGCAGTTGCGCGACCTCGAAGGCTCGATGAATCTCAACTATCGCGATGTGAACAATTCGCTACTTTCGTCGAGCAAAGATTTCACTTGGGATCGGCAGTTCGAACTGAAATACGACTTTACGAAAAACCTGAAATTCCAGTTGCGCACCGCCTTCAATGCACGCATCGAAGAGACCAAATTCACGCCCGTAAACCGCGAATTTTTCCCCGACGAGTACGAAAATTGGAAGGACACGGTGCTGAGCAGTTTGGCGCATTTCGGCACACCATATTCTTATCAGCAGGTGTTCAACGCCTCCTATTCCGTGCCGTTCGCAAAAATGCCGATTTTCGATTGGCTCACCGCAAACGCCCAGTACAACACCACCTACAACTGGAACCGCGGTGCCGAAGTAGACGACGATGTAACGCTCGGCAACGAGATTTCGAACATGGCCAGTTGGCAAGTCGACGGGCAGGTGAATTTCGAAAAACTCTACAACAAATCGAAATATCTGAAAGACATCAACACGCGCTATTCGGGCAAATCGACGGGACAAAACAAACGCTTCCGACCGAAAAACGAAACGCAAACGCTGTCGATTGCCAAAGGCGAAACCGTGGATATACGCCACAAACTGAACAGCAAACGCTTGAAAATAGAGGTAACCGATAGTCTGGGCAAAGTGGTGAAAGTGCCGTATACCATAGTCGATGCCAACACGGTGCGTTTCACGGGCAAAGCCGACCTGCAAAACCTGAAAGTGGCGTTGCAGACAGTCGATCCGAACCTTGTTTCGCCAACCAAAAAAGCGGGCGAGATGTCGGTGCGCTTCCTCATGCTCATTCGCCGATTGTCGGTGTCGTACAAAGAGACAAGCACGCTTGTGCTGCCGAGTTTTTCGAGCAAAGCGGGCTTCATGGGGCAGAGCGTCGATGGGGGAGTGCTGTCGCCAGGCTTGGACTTTGCTTTCGGCATTCCGAAACGCGACTATCTCGAGCGTGCCGCCGAGCGTGGCTGGATCTACATGAACGACTCCATCATCAATCCTGCGTCGCAGAGTTTCACCAGCGATTTCGATGTAAAATTGAACCTTGAGCCGCTGCCAGGACTGAAAATCGACCTGAATTCGAAGCGCGTCTCGACCGACCAATCGACCATTCAGTACATGTACGACGATATGCCGACCACTTTCACGGGGACTTTCCGCATGACGCACGCCGCCATTCTCACCTCGTTTTGGAAGGTAGAAAAAGCCGACGGCAACTACCGCTCGCGTGCGTTCGACAAGTTCAAAGAAAACCGCGCCTACATGACCGAAAAACTGCAAAGTCGCTACAACGGCACACGCTATCCCACCACGGGCTTCATGGCCGACAATGCGCTGGCTGGCAAAACCTACGATGCTGCCAACGGTGCTTACAGCCAAAATTCGGCCGATGTGCTGATTCCTGCCTTCTTGGCGGCCTACACGGGGCGCGACATCACGCGTGCCTCCACATCGGCGTTCCCGTCGTTCTGGAACATCATTCCAAACTGGAAAATCTCGTACGATGGCTTGATGCGCATTCCGGGCGTTTCCAAGTATTTCCGCTCGATTACGCTCAACCACGCCTACCAATGTACCTACAATGTGGCCTCGTATTCGTCGTTCTCGAACTATGCCGAAAACGACGACGGCTTCGGGTTTGTGCGCGATGTAACTAGCGGAAATCCCATTCCGTCGAGCCGCTACGACATTTCGAGCGTGTCGATAAACGAAAGTTTTGCACCATTCCTTTCGCTCGATATGGCGATGAAAAACAGTTTCACAGGCAAAGTAGAGTACCGCCGCCAGCGCAATCTCACGCTCAATCTCACCTCGTACCAACTGGTGGAATCGACCAACGACGAATGGGTTGTGGGGCTTGGCTATGTGGTTAAGGATTTCGATGTCGTACTGAAACTGAAAAACAAGTCGAAAACCGTGAAAAACGACCTCACCACGCGCGTCGATTTCTCGTTCAAAGACATCAAAACCATCATTCGCAAAATCGACAGCGACGATGTGCAGCCCACCACAGGCACCAAATCGCTCACCGTGAAACTGACCGCCGACTATGTGTTCAGTTCCAAACTCAATTTCCGCCTCTTCTACGACTACCAGATGAGCAAACCCGTTATCTCCACCTCGTACCCCATCTCCACCTCGAATGTCGGCTTCAGCATCAAATTCATGCTCACGCGCTAAACGCTCTACCCGAACAATGTTGGCGGAAGATACTTTTTGAACGCTATGGGCAAAAGGGCGTTTTCAAGACTTTTTTGTTAGTATGATAGAAAAATCGTACCTTTGCATCAAGTTTTGTGGGTAATGTTATGCAACAGGCTTTATCATTTGATGATGACATAAAATTTTTGGTGGCGACAAAAGAACCTCATTCATCTGTTTCTGGTTATCGCATATATGCTCCTGAACAAAGCAGGCGCACAATGCACAATGAACTACCTGAATTTTACCCTGATTTTCCTAATGAAAAATATGATATTATCTACGCCGATCCCCCATGGGATTATGGCGGTAAGATGCAGTTTGATAAAAGTTCAAAGAAATCTGAAAACCCCAACTGGGAGAAAGAAATTTTTATAAGTGCAGCAAACTTTAAGTATCCAACAGTTAAGACTGAAGTACTTATGAAAATGCCACTTTATAAAATTTGCAAAGATGATTGCCTCCTTTTTATGTGGGTAACAAATCCACATCTCGCTCAAGGCATCAGATTGGGTGAGGCTTGGGGGTTTGAATACAAAACGGTTGCCTTTGTTTGGGACAAAATGAATCACAATCCAGGTCAATATACACTATCGAATTGTGAACTGTGCCTTGTATTTAAGCATGGGCGGATTCCATCACCACGAGGTGCAAGGAATATACAACAATTAGTCAGAGTACCACGCACAGAACATAGTAGGAAACCGATAGAGGTTTTACACGACATTGAACTGATGTTTCCCACTCAAAAGAAGATAGAATTATTTGCAAGACACAAGCCGAAAGGATGGGATGTGTGGGGACTTGACATCAGAGAAGAATAAAAATACAAGAGAGAAAGGGAATAACACCTTTCTCTCTTAGTTTTTTAGTCCAAAAGTGGAACTATTTTGTTCAAAAAGTGTTCTACTAACGCATTAGGGTCTTTGGTATTCCGCCAAAAGAATACATTGGTATCATTTCCATCAAACCAAAAGCGTATTTCGCGCACGCGGCAAATATCTCGTGTGATATCACCTTGGAAAACAATCCAAAAAGGCAGATAGGGTGATTTAATTTTACTCTTTCTCCGCAAGAGTTTTAGCAATCCTGGAGTAAAATACTTACATAATCTTTCGTGTGCATTGCCTCTACCTGCGGAACGGTCTTTACCATCAACCCAACCATCTTGCCTTTTTAATTCAATGTAAATAGTTTTGCCTGTAACTTTGTTTCTAATCAAACAATCAGGCCTAATACCATGTTTAGTAATTGGTTCTTTGGGAACATATATTTCCTTTAACTCTGTGATTTTCAACGATACATGAACATAGATATTATCAAAGTCTTTAGGCTGTGATACTATCTCATAATCAGTGTCTTTGAATAAATCATTAAACACATCATAGAAATTGTGCTCTGCTCTTGTGGCTTTCTTACCACCATAGGTTTGCCATTTTCGGCGTAATTTGTTGGCTTCACTTCCCATAGTTACAAAAAATTAAGTCGCCTATTTTTTAGGAATAAGCGACAAATTAACCCCTATTCCTGTTTCAAAAAGGAACATAGGTTTTGGAGTATAGAACGAAGTCGGCGAACTCTGATGACATACCCCAAATACCTATGCTCAAATGCATGGATAGTTGGGACACATATCCTCGTCATCATAAAGTTTGCCGACCTCGTTCTTTAGATATATGCCAAACTATTTTGCAGAAATACAATACACTGCAAAACTCGATACAAAAGTACAAAAAAAATCTGAAATCTGCAAAAAGAAAGACACGGCAGATAGTCAAAATCAGGTCTCCATGTCAATCACTCGAAAAGGAAGAAAAACAAAGAAGGTGCAAACTTCTCTATCGCATTCACGAGGAGCGTCAGAAAACCCCGCCTATCACATAGATTGTTCACACCATCTTGGTGCAAACATCGACTTTTTTGTGATAGTTCGGAGGCGTTGCGCGCTCTGTGAATTTGCTATTCTTCGATTTGTTTCAAATCAAGAGTTTCTGACGCTTTTGTTTTGAATGCGAATAATAGTCAATGCTCTGTTTTACAATATGTTATAATTTCATTTTCTCAAAAATCTATCTTCTGTTTTCTGTGTTTTATCTTCTAACTTCATTTCCAATGTTTCACATCTAGTTGCTCGACAAGGGTGTCCATGCCGAGAATTTCGGCGCAGGTGAAAACCGATGTCATCGACACGCCAAGAATGCCGTGCAGATTGAGGCTTTGCCCAGTGAGCAGCAGGTTGTCGATGGGCGTGCGCGGTGTAAGCACAGTGCCCATGGGGTTGTTGAAATCTTTGCAGATGCCGTAGGCCGATCCGTCGCAGGTGAGCGTGTAGCGGCGATACGACAGCGGTGTGCTGGTAAAAACGCGTTCGATAGCGTCGATCAAATCGGGCAAACGCCTATCGACCAAGCGCAGACACTCTTCCACTTTGGCGTTTTTGAACTGTACATACGAGTCGCCACGGTGACCAATCGAAGTGTCGGCCCAGCGTGCCACATCGCTCCAACGCATCGGCGTGAGCAGATCGAGTTGCGAAGCGTAGCCCGAATCGTCGTCGGGCACAGAATAGTTGACCAGCACGCTTTCGGTGCGTCGCGTATCGACATGCCACAAATCGGCATCGCTGCGATGCACAAAAATGTTGCGGTTCAAATAGGGTAACACATTGGCTTTCAGGCGGATATTGGCAGTGAACATACCAAACGAATTGGTCAGACTGGCAATGCGGTTGCGGTAGATTTTGCGCAAACGCGCGCTTTCGCCCACCAACGCCAGCGTTACCGCAGGGTGTGCGCTCGACACCACCCAATCGGCCGTAAGCGTTTCGCCGCCGTTCACTATCACTTTCGAAATTTTGCCGTCGGTTTCGACCAAGCGCGTAACCGTGGAATTGGTGCGCACAGTGCCGCCACAAGCCTTGATGCTTTCGGCCAAACGATCGGCAATGAGCGAGCCGCCACCACGCAGCCGCCACGCACTCTCGATAAACGAGTTGTTGATTTGCGCGAAGACATAGAGCGGCAGCGTTTCGGCGTTCAGTTCCATCTTGAGCGATGTGCCAGAAAGCACCTTGCGCAGCAGCGGATCGGCGATGGTTTCGTTCAGAAATTGGTAGGCCGACCGCGCAAAAAGCGATGTGGCATAGAAAGCGTTGCTGTCGCGCGGGGCAAAACTATCGGGCAGATGGTCGCCCACTTGGCGCAGAAAATCGACATATTTTTGCAGATTCCGCCGCTCTTTCGGGAAAAATTCGGCCAAATGTGCTACAAAATTTTCGTGTCCGTTGGCAAAAGGAAACGAGCGATTGCCCACCATTACCTCGTCGAAACAGTCGGTGTCCATCTGCTGCCACGGCAAGTCGAGCAGCCCAAAATAGCGGAACAGACCGTGCAGCGACTGCCCTTCGCCCAAACCGCCTACATAGTGAAAACCTGTGTCGAACAAGGCTTTGCCGCGCTTGAAAGTCTGCAAACAGCCGCCAATGTGGGCGTCGTGCTCGAGCAGCGTTACCTCGTAGCCGTTTTTGGCCAAGATGTAGCCGCACTCCAAGCCGCCCAATCCGCCTCCTATGACAATGACTTTTTTCACTACTTATGCGTCGCCACAAGAAAACGACACCGCAAAGGTACGAAAATAGTTTGAAAGTGCGAAAGTTAAAAATTTATAAAGTGGGAATGGACGCACGCCGCAACAATATTCAAATCGTTAGCAATTGTCTTGCGTAGCAACAATTTAGAGATATAGAAACTATACGAAACAGCATTTTTATAAGATTCGCAAAAAATCTGTATATTTGCAGAAATTTCTAATCTGTCATTTTTTTATGAAACATTGCAAGTTGTTGTTGCTGCTGTGCGCAGTTTTGCTTTCGGGGGCGGTGTTGGCGCAGTCTGCCAGCAAACCGATTTTTGTCGAAATCGAGACTACATTGGGCAAAATAAAGGTGCGCCTCTACGACGAAACACCGCAACATCGCGATAATTTTGTGAAATTGGTGAAATCGGGCTTTTACGATGGTCTGCTGTTTCACCGTGTTATCAAAGATTTTATGGCGCAAGGCGGCGACCCCAATTCGCGCGACTGCAGCCCAACAGCACATCTCGGTTCGGGCGGATTGGACTACACCATTCCTGCCGAAATCGATTTTCCGAAACTCTACCACAAGCGTGGTGCGTTGGCGGCAGCGCGTTTGGGCGATATGGCCAATCCTACGCGCGCCTCGTCGGCGTGCCAATTTTATATTGTGCAAGGCAAAAAATATAGCGACACCGATTTGAACGACCTCGAACAGTACATCGGGCGTGCGCTTCACCTACCGACATTCGAGTATAGCGACGAACAACGCCGCCAGTACAAAATGTTCGGTGGCACGCCGCACCTCGACGGTCAATACACCGTTTTTGGCGAAATGGTCGATGGCTTTGCTGTACTCGACAAGTTGTGCGCTGTTGCCACTGGCGAATCCGACCGCCCCATGCAAGATGTACGCATCATTCGTATGCGGATTGTGAGAAAATGATGTTAGTCGCAAGTCGCAAGTAGCAAGTCGCAAGACGAGTTTGAAAGTTTGAAAGTTTGAAAGTGCGAATGTAGGGGCGCGGC